>NZ_JAZHOF010000008.1:0-345699 GCF_037855135.1 Microbaculum marinum | reverse complement strand
GGTCGCTCGCTGCGCTCGCTCCTCGCCTCTTGTTGTGCTTCCCTCCCCGGAAAACCGGTGCTATCAGCCCGCCATGACCGACACCGCCCATATCCGCAACTTCGCGATCATCGCCCATATCGACCACGGCAAGTCGACGCTGGCCGACCGCCTGATCCAGCTCACCGGCGGCCTGACCGTGCGCGAGATGCGCGAGCAGGTGCTCGATTCGATGGACATCGAGCGCGAGCGCGGCATCACCATCAAGGCCCAGACGGTGCGTCTGAAATACCGCGCCAGGGACGGCGAGGACTACGTCCTCAACCTGATCGACACCCCCGGCCACGTCGACTTCACCTACGAGGTGAACCGCAGCCTTGCCGCCTGCGAGGGCTCGCTGCTCGTCGTCGACGCCAGCCAGGGCGTCGAGGCGCAGACGCTCGCCAACGTCTACCAGGCGATCGACGTCAACCACGAGATCGTGCCGGTGCTCAACAAGGTCGACCTGCCGGCCGCCGACGTCGACCGCGTCAAGCAGCAGATCGAGGACGTCATCGGCCTCGACGCCTCCGACGCGCTGCAGATCTCCGCCAAGACCGGGGTCGGCGTCGACGACGTGCTGGAGGCGATCGTCACCCGGCTGCCGCCGCCTTCGGGCGACCGCGACGCGCCGCTGAAGGCGCTCCTCGTCGATTCCTGGTACGACCCCTATCTCGGCGTCGTCGTGCTGGTGCGCATCCTCGACGGCGTCCTGAAGAAGGGCATGAAGGTGCGGATGATGAAGGCCAAGGCGACCTACGAGGTCGACAAGGTCGGCATCTTCACGCCCAAGCTCGTCGACTTCCCCGAACTCGGCCCCGGCGAACTCGGCTTCCTGACCGCCTCGATCAAGGAGGTGGCCGACACCAATGTCGGCGACACCATCACCGAGGAGCGCCGCCCGACGGCCGAGGCCCTGCCCGGCTTCCGCCCGTCGATCCCGGTCGTGTTCTGCGGCATCTATCCGGTCGACGCCGCCGATTTCGACGACCTGCGCGCGGCGATGGGACGGCTGCGGCTGAACGACGCCAGCTTCTCCTACGAGATGGAGACCAGCGCCGCGCTCGGCTTCGGCTTCCGCTGCGGCTTCCTCGGCCTGCTGCACCTGGAGATCATCCAGGAGCGGCTGGAGCGCGAGTTCGACCTCGACCTGATCGCCACGGCGCCCTCGGTGGTCTACCGGATGGCGCTGACCGACGGCTCCGAGATCGAGCTGCACAACCCCGCCGACATGCCGGACGTGGTGAAGATCTCGTCGATCGCCGAGCCCTGGATCCGCGCCACCATCCTCACCCCCGACGAGCATCTCGGCGCGATCCTGAAGCTCTGCGAGGAGCGGCGCGGCGAGCAGGTCGATCTGTCCTATGTCGGCAACCGGGCGATGGTCGTCTACGACCTGCCGCTGAACGAGGTCGTGTTCGACTTCTACGACCGGCTGAAGTCGGTCTCCAAGGGCTACGCGAGCTTCGACTACCAGATCACCGGCTACCGGACCGGCGACCTGGTCAAGATGGCGATCATGGTCAACGGCGAGCCGGTCGACGCGCTCGCCATGCTGGTGCACCGCTCGAAGGCCGAGACCCGCGGCCGCCAGCTCTGCGAGAAGCTGAAGGACCTGATCCCGCGCCACATGTTCAAGATCCCGATCCAGGCGGCGATCGGCGGCAAGGTGATCGCCCGCGAGACCATCGCCGCCCTGCGCAAGGACGTCACCGCCAAGTGCTACGGCGGCGACGTGACCAGAAAGCGCAAGCTTCTGGAAAAGCAGAAGGAAGGCAAGAAGCGCATGCGCCAGTTCGGGAAAGTCGAGATCCCGCAGGAGGCGTTCATTGCGGCGCTGAAGATGGGGGAGTGAGGGGTGCGCGGCACGCTTGCGTGCCGATGAAACGCAACGGTCGGCGCCCGAGCCGGTCGGACCCCTTCCACGAAGCGATGTCGCCGCACACCACGAAACGGTGGCGTCCGCCGCGTCAGGCGCTAAGGTGCCGCGCGGCAACGGTCAGCACGAAGTGAGTCGCATGAAGCAGATCCTGAACGTCGGCCTTGCGCTTCAACTCGTCGCCGCGTCGGCGGGGCTCGCCGCCGCGCAGGCGGTTCCGGAAGGCGGAACGCTGGCAAAGGATGCCGCGGCGCTGCGCAGCTACGTGCCGTCCGGCAACCCGGGCGCGACGGACTTCGACGTCGCCGATCGCGCCGCGATCGCCAACCTGATCCGGGCCTATTCGCTGGCCTACGACAACGGCGAGGCGGACACCTGGTTCAGTCTGTTCACGCCGGACGCGGTGTTCGTCGCCGGCGTGCCGGGAGAGCCGGCGGTGGCGTTCACCGGCGAGGGCTTCCGCAGCTTCTGGACGGAGCGGTTGAAGACGTTCGGCGCCTCGGGCAACGTGCGCCGGCACCTGATGTCGAACATCGTGTTCCTCGACCAGACCGACACCACCGCCCATGTCAGCGTTGTCGGACTGCTGACCAACGCCAAGGACGCCAGGACATTCAGCGCCGTGACCAGCCTCAACTACGAAGGCTGGCTGACGAAGGGGCCGGACGGCTGGAAGATCAGCCGCTGGCACGACTTCCCGGACGCCCCCGTCCCGCAGTAGCGGCGCACCCGCGGGGCCCGAGCGGACAGCGGTCATCTCGGACAAGACGTGGATGGGCGGCGCAAGGCCGGCCATGACGACCAGGCATAGGCAGTTCAGCGGTCCGTTGCGCGGACGACACGTCGCGCAAGGCGGGCATCGAGCCCGCCTTGCGCCACCCCCACCCCGACCCTCCCCCATCGAGGGGGAGGGAGACGTGTGCCGTGAGGCGTGGCGGCATGATCCCGATCCGGTCGTGCTGCAGATGCCGAGTTCAGAGCTGAATTCCACCCACGGTTCCCGTCCTCCATCAAGGGCGAGGAAGGCGTGCGCCGAGAAGCGTGGCCGCATGATCACGAACCCACCGTGCGGCAGGTGCCGAGGGTCGGACCGGATGCGGGGCATCGCCCACCGTTCCCCCTCCCCTCGATGGGGTAAGAAGGCATGTGCCGGGAGGTGGGGCGGCGCGACCCGGTCGTCGGACAGACACTGAGCACAAGGCTGAATTCGCAGCCTCGCCCCCGGTTCCCCTCCCCTCGATGGGGTAAGAAGGCATGTGCCGGGAGGTGGGGCGGCGCGACCCGGTCGTCGGACAGACACTGAGCACAAGGCTGAATTCGCAGCCTCGCCCCCGGTTCCCCTCCCCCTTGATGGGGGAGGGTCGGGGTGGGGGTGCGCGGGCCGCCGGCTCGATGCCGGCGGACCGCGGCGGCGGCCGAACCGCGGATTCATAGGCCAATCATGCAGCCGACAGGCGGAAACGGCCAGCGAACTCCCGCCTTTTGCCCACCCACGTCATCCCGGCCGCAGGCGAAGCCGGAGAGCCGGGATCGCCCCAGGCCGCAGAGACTGCCGCCGTTGAAAGCGCGCCCCCTACCGCTGGTGCTGGATCCGGAACACGTTGTCCTCGGGATCGGCGAGGACGCATTGCCATGCGTTGTAGTAGGTCTCGCAGGGCGGCTTGATCAGGGTTGCGCCGAGCCCGACGGCCCTGGTGGCGGCGTCGTCCACGGCGGCGTCGTCGGCAAGCTCGACGGTGACGTAGCAGCCGACGGTTCCCTTGGGCGCCTGCCTGTCCGACAGGTCGAGAAGCGCATAGGCCTCGGGTCCGTTGAAGCCGAGCCGGACGCCGCCGGCGTCGAGGCAGCGGAAGACCGGCGAGCGGACCGCCTCGATCTCGGCGAAGCCGAACAGCGCCGAATAGAACGCCGCGAGCCGCTGCGGATCCGCCGCGAACAGGTTGACGTCGCGGACGAAGGCCCCCGCCACGGGCCTGTCGTCACCCTGCTCTCGCCCTGCCATCACGCCACCATCACGCTGCCATCGCGCTGCCGTCGGCCTGCCGGTCAGCCGGCCTGCGTCCTGGCATACATCTCGGCGACGTGCTCGCCGACCGTACAGGGGGTGAACTCGCCCAGCGGCGGCTTGCCGGCCAGGCTCGGCACGCACTCGATGCGGGCGTGGTAGTTCGGCCCGAAGAAGAACGGGATCGAGTAGCGCACCCGGTCGGTGCCCTGCCGGTTGATGACCCGGTGCAGGTTCGAGCGATAGTAGCCATTGGTCCAGCGCGGGATCATGTCGCCGAGATTGACGACGAAGGTCCCCGGCGTCGGCGGCGCGGGGATCCACTCGCCGTCCGGATTGCGCACCTCGAGACCGCCGGCGTCGTCCTGGGCCAGCAGCGTCACCGCCTCCCAGTCGGTGTGGGCCCCGGCGCCGAACTGGTTGGAGGGGGAATCGGCGGGCTGCGGCGGGTAGCGCAGCAGCCGCAGCGTGCCCATCGGCTCCTCGAACATCGGGTCGAAGTAGTCCTCCTCGAGATCGAGCGACAGGGCGAGCAGGCGCACGATGCGCATGCCGAGGTCGCGCATCGCCAGCACGTAGGCGTCCATCTGCTCGCCGAAGCCGGGCAGTTCCGCGACGCGGACGCTCGGGCTGTAGCCTGCCAGACCCGCCATCACGTTGGGGTGGCCGTGCGGATAGTGGATGCCCGTGTAGAGGCTCTCCTTGTGATCGGGCAGCGCGTCGGCGTCGAGCACCTGGGCGCCGAGCGGCTCCCATCCCCGATGGCCGGGCAACGTGCCGACCGCGTAGTTCTGCTTGACGGCGACCGGCAGTTCGAAGAACCGGCGGGCCCAGTCGAACTGCTTGTCGATCAGGCTCTCCGGCACCCCGTGGCCGCTCGCCAGGAAGAAGCCGGCGCCCATGCAGGCGTCGCGAACCTCGGCAGCGGTGGCCTTCCGGGCCGCGGGATCGTCGTTGAGGGTCGAACCGATGTCGATGACGGGGATCTCGTCGAAATGCATGGCGGGTGCTCCGGAAACGTCTGCCTGGTGTTCGGCTTTGCCGACAGGTTAACCGCTCCGGCGCCCGCCGTCGAACCGGATCGGTGCGTGTGCGGCGGCCGAATCGAGTTGCAGGAGACGGCGTCCCGCAGACCCGGCCGGGCACTGCCGCTTGACTTCGCCGCCGCCCGGTGAAACGTCAGTATCCATGCGCATCGCGCCCAGACTGCTCTCACCGGACCCGATCGCGGCCGAGGCCTTTTCGGACGCGACCCTCGCGGTGGACCGGCTCCAGGAGATCTACGAGCGCAACACGGCGTTCCTGCGCGGGCGACTGGAAAACTATCTCGGCGGGGAGAGGCTGGAATCGCCGGTCCGCGCGACCTACCCTTACGTGCGGATCACGACGGGCACGCATGCCCGCATCGACTCGCGCCTGGCCTACGGCTTCGTGTCCGGCCCGGGCGTCCACGAGACGACGGTGACCCGGCCGGACCTGTTCCGCGCCTACCTGCTCGAACAGATCGGCCTGCTGATCGACAACCACCGGGTGCCCGTGGAGGTGGGCGAATCCGCCGAACCGATCCCGATCCATTTCGCCTTCCGCCGCGACATCAATATCGAGACGCAGTTGCTGCGCGAACGGCGCGCCGAATTCGACCAGCCGTTGCGCGACCTGTTCGACACGCCGGACCTGGCGGCAATGGACGATTCCATCGCCAACGAGACCCTCCGGCTGGTGCCGGGCCAGCCGGCGCCGCTGGCGATGTTCAAGGCGACGCGCATCGACTACTCGCTGCACCGCCTGTCGCACTACACCGGCACCTCGCCGGAGCACTTCCAGAACTTCGTCATCTTCACGAACTACCAGTTCTACGTCGACGAGTTCGCCCGCATCGGCCGCCAGCGCATGGCAGACGGCGACCCGGTCGCCACCGCCTTCGTCGGCCCGGGAAACGTCGTCACCCCAAACGCGCGGTCGGGAGAGGCCCCGACGGGACAACCGCCGGCGCGACTGCCGCAGATGCCGGCCTACCACCTGGCGGAGCCGGGATACGGCGGCGTCAGCATGGTGAATATCGGCGTCGGCCCGTCCAACGCCCGGACCATCACCGACCACATAGCCGTGTTGAGGCCGCACGCCTGGCTGATGCTCGGACACTGCGCGGGCCTGCGCAACACGCAGAAGCTCGGCGACTACGTGCTCGCCCACGGCTACGTGCGCGAGGACCACGTCCTCGACGAGGAACTGCCGCCATGGGTCCCGATCCCGGCGCTTGCCGAAGTCCAAGTCGCCATCGAGCAGGCCGTAGGCGAGGTGACGGGCCTCAGCGGATACGAGCTGAAGCGGGTGATGCGGACGGGGACGGTCGCCAGCGTCGACAACCGCAACTGGGAACTGAGCGACCACGGCGTCATCCTGCGACGCCTGTCTCAGTCGCGCGCGGTGGCCCTCGACATGGAATCCGCGGCCGTCGCGGCGAACGGCTTCAGGTTCCGGGTCCCTTACGGAACGCTGCTGTGCATCTCGGACAAGCCGCTGCACGGCGAAATAAAGCTCGCCGGGATGGCCGGCGAATTCTATCGCGAGCGCGTCGGCCAACATCTGGAAATCGGCCTGAAAGCCCTCGAAAAGCTCAAGTCGCAGGAGCGCGAACGGCTGCACTCACGAAAACTGCGAAGTTTTGCCGAGGTTGCCTTCCAATAATCGACCAGGTGGTCGTGCGTAATTACTGTGGTGCATCGGCAACACCGGGGCGATTTCCCGGTCGACGCCGTTTAATTCTCTGACTTAAGCCGGCGAATCAGACACACTCGTCTCATCCAGGGGAGACATCCTCCCCTGCCCGCGTAAGCGAGATGCGGGACGACACATCAACGTAATCCTCCCTCCGTTGGTGCGTATCCAACTCGGGCGGCCCTTAGCCGCCCGTTCTGTTTGGGCGTGGCCTCGGTCAGTACGGGCCGCGGGAGGCGATATCCTTCAGGATGCGGTCCAGCGCCCCGATCCGCGCGGCATAGGATTCGCCGATGCAGTTCACGTCGGCCGCACACGCCGAACGTTCCCTCAGGAACTCCTGCTGATCGGCTGCCATGACGGCGCCCACTTCCTCATTGACCAGCAAGTTCAGGATGTTGAAGAGAGTGACCATCTGGATGTCCATCGCCGCGAGGACGGGAGTGCTGCATATCGCCGTTTCCGCAGGCCGGATCTGATAGCGGCAATCGATCGTCCCGGCGACAAGCACAGGACCCTCCCCCTGCGACGGAGCCGGCTGGGATGACTGATCGCTCTGCGCCATCGCCGCGGACGACGCCATGGCGAGGCCGGCGGCAACGAGTGCGGACGTCATCATTTTGCGCAGTGTCATTATGGTTCCCTCGTTTGGTGTGTTGTCACGCTCATACCCAAAACATAGCCCGCCACGCAATGGTGGCGCCAAGGCGGCAGCATCGGAGGACGGGCGCGGATCCGGCGTTTCCGGTCAATTCGGCCGCATCATCCGCGCGGGCGCACAATTCAGGCATTTAACCTCGTCACCGCGGGGCTCCGCCTTGAATGCCTCCCGGGCCACCGCTAGTTTCCCTTCCCGGCAGGAACGGCGGAGGCATCGCCCAAAATGGAAACCCGCGACGGAATCCTCGAAACCATCGGCAATACCCCGCTGATCAAGCTGCGCCGGGCCTCCGAGGCAACCGGGTGCACGATCCTCGGCAAGGCGGAATTTCTCAATCCCGGTCAGTCCGTGAAGGACCGTCCCGCCCGGCAGATGATTCTGGAAGCGGAGAAGCGCGGCGACATCAAGCCGGGCGGGCTCGTCGTCGAGAGCACCGCGGGCAATACCGGCATCGGACTGGCCCTGGTGGCCAACGCGCGCGGCTATCGCACGCTGATCGTCATCCCGGAGACCCAGAGCCAGGAAAAGAAGGACATGCTGCGTCTTGCCGGGGCGCAACTCGTCGAATCCCCGGCCCTGCCCTTCAAGAATCCGAACAATTACCAGCACATAGGCCGGCGGATCGCGGACAAGCTGCGCGAGAGCGAGCCGAACGGGGTTCTGTTCGCCGACCAGTGGAACAATCTCGACAACCGCAAGGCGCACTACGTCTCGACCGGCCCCGAAATCTGGCAGCAGACGGAGGGCAAGGTCGACGGCTTCATCTGCTCCGTCGGCACCGGCGGGACGCTGGCCGGCACGTCGACATTCCTGAAGGAGCGCAATGCCGACATCGTCATCGGCTGTGCCGATCCGCGCGGCGCCGCCATGTACAACCTGTTCGCCCACGGCGAGGCCAAGGCCACCGAGGGCGGCTCGATCACCGAGGGGATCGGACTTGGCCGCATCACCCCGATCATCGAGGACATCGAGGTGGATACGGCCTTCCTGATCGAGGACAGCGAGGCGGTGCCCGTCGTCTTCGACCTGCTCGAGCACGAGGGGCTGTGCCTCGGCGGATCGAGCGGCGTCAACGTGGCAGGCGCCATCCGCCTGGCGCGCGAGCTCGGGCCCGGCCACACCATCGTCACCGTGCTCTGCGACATCGGCACGCGCTACGGCTCGAAGCTGTTCAATCCCGCCTTCCTGCGGTCGAAGGACCTTCCGGTTCCCGACTGGATAGAGCGCGAGGTGGACATCGAGATTCCGTTCGTAGAGACGGAGTCCTGAGGTGCCGGCGACCGAGCCGCTGTTTCGCGACGATGCCTACCTGAAATCCTGCGAGGCGACCGTCGTCGGGATCAACGACCGCGGCGGCATCATTCTAGACAGGACGGTGTTCTACGCTACCGGCGGCGGCCAGCCCGGCGATGCCGGCGTGCTGAGGGCCGGCGGTTCGGACATCCCGGTGGCGACCGCCGTGAAAGGCGAAACGGCCGACGAGATCGTCCATGTCCCGGCGCAGGACGCGGCGCTGCCGAAGCCCGGCCAGGCGGTCGCCGCCGAAATCGACTGGGAGACGCGCTACAGGCGGATGCGGATCCACTCGGCACTGCATCTGCTGTCCTGCGCGCTGCCGTTTCCGGTGACGGGCGGGCAGATCGCAGACGACTACGGCCGGCTCGATTTCAGCATCGACGGCGCCGTCCCGACGAAGGAAGAGATCACCGCCAGGCTCAACGAGCTCATCTGCGGCAATCACGCGATCTCGACGGAATGGATCACGGACGAGGAACTGGCCGCCAACCCGGGCCTGGTGAAGACAATGAGCGTCAAGCCGCCGATGGGCGCCGGCCGTGTCCGGCTCGTCAGGATCGGCGAGGTGGACCTGCAGCCGTGCGGCGGCACGCATGTGCGCAACACCTCGGAGATCGGCGCAATGACGGTTGCCAAGATCGAGTCGAAGGGCGCGCAGAACCGCCGCGTCCGCATCGCCTTCGCCGAGGGAGGCTGAACCCATGCATCTCGAAGGATCCTGCCATTGCGGCGCAGTCCGGTTCTCGCTGGAGTCGTCCACCCCCTACCCCTACATGCGCTGCTACTGCTCGATCTGCAGGAAGACGGCCGGCGGGGGCGGCTATGCCATCAACCTGGGCGGCGACTTCAATACGCTGAAGGTCGAGGGCGCCGAGGACATCTCCGTGTTCCACGCCAGCATCGACGGCACCGAGAGCCCGGGCGAGCGCCGCTTCTGCAGCAAGTGCGGCAGCGCCCTGTGGGTCTGGGACCCGCGCTGGCCGGACCTGGTGCATCCCTTCGCCTCGGCCATCGACACCGACCTGCCGGTGCCGCCGGAGCGCGTCCACCTGATGCTCGCCTATGCACCGGACTGGTGCCAGCCGGACATCCGGGATAACGACGACCGGTTCGACGAATATCCCGAGGAATCGATTGCCGGCTGGCACGAAAAGCGTGGCCTGACGAGCGACGACTGACAATCACAAACGACGCGAGGACGAGAGAACAGAATGGCCGGCGAGCGCGAGCAGTTTCTAGTATCGACCGAATGGCTGGCCGACCATCTGGACGCGCCGGATCTCGTCGTCGTGGACGGGTCCTGGTACCTGCCGCAGATGGCGCGCGACCCCAAGGCGGAGTACCGCGAGGGCCACATCCCCGGGGCCGTGTTCTTCGACGTCGACGGCATCGCCGACACGACTTCGCCGCTGCCGCACATGCTGCCGCGGCCGGAGGCCTTCTCTTCGGCGATGCGCAAGCTCGGGATCGGCGACGGCCAGCGCATCGTCGTCTACGACGGCGCCGGCCTGCTGTCGGCGCCACGCGTCTGGTGGACGTTCCGCGTCATGGGCGTCGCGGACGTGGCGGTGCTGGACGGCGGCCTGCCGAAGTGGAAGGCCGAGGGCCGGCCGCTCGACACCGGTGCGGTCAGACGTGTGGAGCGGCACTTCAGCGCCCGGCTCGACCACGGCGCCGTGCGCGACGCCGAGGACGTGCTGCGGTCGCTCGGCAACGGCTACGAGACCGTCATCGACGTGCGTTCGCCCGGCCGCTTCGCCGGCATCGATCCGGAACCGCGCGAGGGGCTGCGGAGCGGCCACATGCCGGGCAGCCTGAACCTGCCGTGGACCCAACTGATCGACGAGGACGGCCTGCTGCGCAGCAACGACGAGCTCAGGGCCGCGTTCGACGAGATCGGAGTGTCCCGGCGCACGCCGGTCGTGGCGAGCTGCGGCTCGGGCGTTTCGGCAGCGACGCTGGTGCTGGCGCTGCAGATCCTCGGCAACCGCCAGACGGCGGTCTACGACGGCTCGTGGACCGAGTGGGGGGCACGCGAGGACCTGCCGGTCGCAACCGGACCGGAGTGACAGGCCGGGAGTGACAGGTCCGCAACAACAGGCCGGCGGGCACCCCGGAACCGGGCGCGGCCGCGACCGCCCTGCTCAGTGCAGGATCTGGCTCAGGAACAGCTTGGTGCGTTCGTGCTGCGGGTTGTTGAAGAACGACTCCGGCTCGTTCTGTTCGATGATCTGTCCGGCGTCCATGAAGATCACCCGGTTGGCGACCTGACGGGCGAAGCCCATCTCGTGGGTGACCACCAGCATGGTCATGCCGGACTGCGCCAGATCGACCATTACGTCGAGCACTTCCTTGATCATTTCCGGATCGAGGGCCGAGGTCGGCTCGTCGAACAGCATGATGCGCGGGTTCATGCACAACGACCGGGCGATCGCCACGCGCTGCTGCTGACCGCCGGAGAGCTGCCCGGGATACTTGTTCGCCTGCTCGGGAATCTTGACCCGCCGCAGGTATTCCATCGCCACCTCCTCGGCCTCCCGCTTTGGCATCTTGCGCACCCAGATCGGCGCCAGGGTGCAGTTCTCCAGGATGGTGAGGTGCGGGAACAGGTTGAAATGCTGGAACACCATGCCGACCTCGCGGCGGATCTCGTCGATCTTCTTCAGATCGTTGGTCAGTTCGATGCCGTCGACGACGATCTTGCCCTGCTGGTGTTCCTCGAGCCGGTTGATGCACCGGATCAGGGTCGACTTGCCCGACCCGGACGGGCCGCAGATGACGATACGCTCGCCCTTGTGGACGGTCAGGTTGATGTCCTTGAGGACGTGGAAATCGCCGTACCACTTGTGCACGTCGACCATCTCCACGGCGACCTCCTCGCCGATCGTCAGCTTCGACCGATCGACCTGCGGGACCGACGTCTCGGTGGTGGATGCCTCTGACATGATCGTGCTCCTTAGCGTCGATGGCCGGTGTGCAGGCGCTTTTCCATGAAGATCGAATAGCGGGACATGCTGAAGCAGAAGATCCAGTAGACCGTCGCGGCGAACAGGTAGCCCGTGGCGCTCTGCGTCGACGTCGACCAGGTCGGGTCGGTGAACGACGACTGGACCTGGCCGAGCAGGTCGAACAGGCCGATGATCAGCACCAGCGTGGTGTCCTTGAACAGGCCGATGAAGGTGTTGACGATGCCCGGGATGACCAGCTTCAGCGCCTGCGGAAGGATGATCAGGCCCATCATCTGGCCGTAGCCCAGGCCCAGCGCCTGGGCGCCTTCGTACTGGCCCTTGGGGATCGCCTGCAGACCGCCCCGAACCACCTCGGCCATGTAGGCGGCGGCAAACAGCGCCACGCCGATCAGCGCGCGCAGCAGCTTGTCGAAGGTGACGCCTTCGGGCAGGAACAGCGGCAGCATCACGCTCGACATGAACAGCACGGTGATCAGCGGCACGCCGCGCCAGAACTCGATGAAGATGATCGACACCAGCCGGACCACCGGCAGCTTCGACCGGCGCCCGAGGGCGAAGGCGATGCCGAGCGGCAGCGAGGCGACGATACCGGTGACGGCGATCACCAGGGTGACGAGCAGGCCGCCCCACTGCTCCGTCTCGACGTCCTCGAGGCCGAAGTCGATGGTGACGATGGCGAGCACGACGGCGAGCGCGACCATGATCGAGCCGACCACGGCCAGCGCCGGCCGGGGGTCGTTCGCCCCTGCCCTGGCGAACCCGTAGGCGGCCGCCAGCAGGACCAGGGTCAGGACCAGATACTCGATCCAGAAGCCGCCGGTCGAGCGGGTGAACGCCAGCCCGTTCAGGTCGAAATCGCCGCCGGTCAGCAGGATGAACGAGACGACCGGGAAGATCGCCAGCATGTAGATGATGTTTTCGCGCTTGAACGGCGCCCGCGGCATCAGCAGCGGCACCAGGCCGACGGCGAACAGGACGAAGACGATGTCGACCCGCCAGCGCTCGTCGATCGGATAGCGGCCGTAGATGAACTGCTGGAAATAGGCTCGCACATAGGCCCAGCAGGCGCCGTCGACGCCGGCGCAGGCCTCGCGGTTCTCGCCCGTCCAGACCGCGTTGATGAACGCGAACTCGATGATCGGCGGGACGATCAGCCAGACCAGATAGAGGCCGAACAGGGTGAGGATGGTGTTGGCCCAGCTGGAGAACAGGTTCTTGCGGGTCCAGCCGATGACACCGACCTCCGAAATCGGAGGCGGCGCGTCGGCGGCCAGTTCGCGCCGGACATAGGCATATTCGGGAGAATGCTCGGTGGCGTGCGTGGACGTCATGGCGCTCTCCCCCTACCGCTCGACCAGCGCCATGCGGTGGTTGTACCAGTTCATGAACGCAGACGTGAGCAGGCTCAGCGACAGGTATACCACCATCCAGATGCCGATGATCTCGATGGCCTGGCCGGTCTGGTTGAGGATCGTGCCGCCCACGGACACGAGGTCGGGATAGGCGATGGCGACGGCCAGCGACGAGTTCTTGGTCAGGTTCAGGTACTGGCTCGTCAGCGGCGGGATGATCACCCGCATGGCCTGCGGCACGACCACCAGGCGCAGCGTATGGCCCTGGCGCAGGCCGAGCGCGTGCGCCGCCTCGGTCTGGCCGTGGCTCACCGCCAGGATGCCGGCGCGCACGATCTCGGCGATGAAGGATGCCGTGTAGATCGTCAGCGCCAGCAGGAGCGCCATGAACTCCGGGGTGACCTTGATGCCGCCCTGGAAGTTGAACCCCTTGAGCACCGGATAATCGAGACCGAGCGGGAAACCGGTGGCGAGCAGCGCCACCAGCGGCAGGCCGACGATGAGGCCGACCGACGCCCAGAAGACCGGGAACTGCTGGCCCGTCGCCTCCTGCCGCTTGCGGGCCCAGTGGCTGACCGCGAAGATGCCGAGCAGCGCGACCAGGAACGCGATCACGGCAATGTTGGAGCCGGATTCAAACAAGAGCCGCGGCGCGAAGATGCCGCGGTTGTTCAGGAAGACGCTCTCGCCGATCTGCACCGAGTCGCGCGGATTCGGGACGGCGCGCAGGACCGCGAAGTACCAGAAGAAGATCTGCAGCAGCAGCGGGATGTTGCGGATGATCTCGATATAGACGTAGGCGATCCGCGATATCACCCAGTTCGGCGACAGCCGCGCGATGCCGATGATGAATCCGAGGATCGTGGCGAGGATGATCCCGATGAAGGCGATCAGCAGGGTGTTGAGGAAGCCGACGATCAGCGCCCTGCCGTAGCTCGATTGCTCGGCATAGTCGATCAGCGACTGAATGATGCCGAAGCCGGCGGTCGTGTCGAGAAACGCGAAGCCGGAGGCGATGTTCTGGCGCTCGAGGTTGGCGATCGTGTTCGAGACGATCTCGTAGCCCAGGAAGATCACGAAGGCGATCAGCAGCAGCTGAAAGAAGATCCCGCGGATCCTGGGGTCGTAGAACATCGATGCCCGGCCGGAGTCCTCCGGCACACTGTCATGTACGGCCATAGTCCCCCTCCGCTGACGCTCCAAGCGGCCGAATGAGCGCCCCAAACCGCAATTCGCGTACCCGTGTCCGGACGGCCAGCATGTCGCTGTGCGTTCGTCGATCCGGTCCCGGATACGAAAGCCCCCGGCCGTCGGGACGGCCGGGGGCGGAGATCAGATCAGCGGACCGGCGGCGCGTACAGGATGCCACCCTTGGTCCAGAGCGCGTTCAGTCCGCGCGCGATGCCAAGCGGCGTATCCGGGCCGACGTTGCGGTCGAAGACTTCACCGTAGTTGCCGACGGCGGCGACGGCGTTCGCCGCCCAGTCGTTGGTCAGGCCGATACCCTCGCCGAAGGCGCCTTCGGTGCCGAGCAGACGCTTGATCTCGGGATTGTCGGAGTTCTTCATCTCACCGACATTGGCCTGGGTCACGCCGAGTTCCTCGGCGTTGATCAGCGCGAACAGCACCCACTTGGCGATGTTGAACCACTCGTCGTCGCCCTGACGGACGACCGGGCCGAGCGGCTCCTTGGAGATGATCTCCGGCAGCACCATGTGCTCGTCGGGGTTGGTCAGCTTGAGGCGCTGGGCATAGAGGCCCGAGGCGTCGGTCGTGTAGACGTCGCAGCGGCCGGCATCGTAGGCGGCGACGACTTCGTCGGCCTTCTCGAAGGCGACGATCTCGTAGTCCATGTTGTTGGCGCGGAAGTAGTCGGCGACGTTGAGCTCGGTGGTCGTGCCGGTGTTGGTGCACACCGAGGCGCCCGACAGTTCGAGCGCCGAGGAGATGCCAAGCGACTTGCGGACCATGAAGCCCTGGCCGTCGTAATAGTCGACGCCGGCGAAGTTCAGGCCGAGCGCCGTATCGCGGCTCATCGTCCAGGTGGTGTTGCGCGACAGGATGTCGACCTCGCCGGACTGCAGCGCGGTGAAGCGTTCCTTGGCCGACAGCGGCGTGAACTTCACCGCGTTCGGGTCGTTGAACACGGCCGCCGCCACGGCGCGGCAGTAGTCGACGTCCAGGCCGGTCCAGTTGCCCTGGTCGTCAGGATTCGAGAAGCCCGGAAGCCCCTGGCTCACGCCGCACTGGACGAAGCCCTTCCCCTTCACGTCTTCCAGCGTCGTGGCCGAGGCCGCTCCCACGGCGACGAACCCGAGCGCTACGCCGGCGACAACCGGCACCAATTTGTTCTTCATAACGCAGCCTTCTCTGTTACCCGTTGGATTGTGTGAGGTTTACGTGTAGAGCGGTCCCGATCGTCGCCGGATTCCATCTCTCAACTCCCCCACTGGTATGCGCCCCAATCCGGACCGGCAGATCGCATCGCACAAGCGCCGGGGAACCGGGAGATACTCGGCGCATCACAGGCGATTATGACCGTTTGGTCAAGGCTATTCGGCCGGCTCCATCGAATGGACCGGGGAATTATCGGCAGAAACGCAGACGACGGGCAAAATGGCATCGAAAGACAAAACGACGTCTCATCGCATCGATACGGATATTGTCACTGTAGGGCGCGAACCGGGCGAGTATTTCGGTTTCGTCAATCCACCCGTCTATCGCGGATCGACTGTCCTTTATCCCGATCTCGCCGCTTTCGAGCAGCGCAAGGCCCGTTACCCGTACGGCCGAACCGGCAGTCCGACGACCGATTCACTGGAAGCGGCGATGACGCACCTCGAGGGCGGCGCGGGCACCGTGCTGACCTCTTCCGGCCTGGCGGCAATCGCGATCGCCCTCCAGTCGCAGGTCAAGAGCGGCGACCACGTGCTCGTCACGGATTCCTGCTACGCGCCGACGCGCAGGTTCTGCGCCAACATGCTGACGCGCTTCGGCGTGGAGACCGAATACTATGACCCACGGATCGGCGGCGCGATATCGGACCTGATCCGCGACAATACGGCCGTCGTCTTCCTGGAATCGCCCGGCTCCCAGACGTTCGAGGTGCAGGACATCCCGGCGATCGCCGATGCGGCGCGCGACCGCGGCGTGGTGACGATGATCGACAACACCTGGGCGACTCCACTCTTCCTCAAGGCGCTGGACCTGGGCGTCGATATCTCGATCCACGCGGCGACGAAATATGTGGGCGGCCATTCGGACGTCATGCTTGGCACGGTGACCGCCAATAGCCGGACCTGGCCGTCGGTGAAGGAGACCTGGGGTTTCCTCGGCGAATGCGCAGGACCCGACGTCGTATGGCTGGGCCAGCGGGGCATCCGGACGCTGTCGGCGCGGCTCAAGCACCAGATGGCGGCGGGCATAGACGTCGCCCGGTGGCTCGAGCAGCGCCCGGAAATCGCTGCCGTCCTGCACCCCGCGCTGGAAAGCCATCCCGACCACGCCCTGTGGAAGCGCGACTTCTCCGGCGCGTCGTCGCTGTTCTCGATCGTCCTGAAGCCCGGCCCGAAGGAGGCGCTTGCCGCGTTCGTCGACGGCCTCGACCTGTTCGGCATCGGCGCCTCCTGGGGCGGCTACGAAAGCCTCGCACTGCCGTTCGACCCGCGCGCCTACCGCACCGCGACCACCTGGGAGGCGGACGGACCGGCGGTCAGGCTGCATATCGGCCTCGAGGACACCGCCGACCTGATCGCCGACCTGGAGGCCGGGCTCGAACGGTGGCGCAACGCCGGCGGATCGGCGTAGCCGGGGAAACGCGCTGCAGCCCACTGCACGCGCGGCAACTTTCGCGATACGCTGCCCACGTCCAATACGGGAGGCATGGCGTGAAACAGGCAGCTTCGCATGCGATAGCGGTTGCGGTTCTGGCCGGCAGCATCACGGGTTCCGCAGTGGCCAACGATTCCTCGGCCGTGCTCGGGGCCGGCAGCATCACGCTGGTTCCCAATTTCGACATCGTCATCGACCGGGAAGACCTCTACCTGTCACCGGACGAGGTCGGCGTCCGCTACGTGATCCGCAACACGACGGAAGAGCCGATCCGGCTGCTGGTGGCGTTTCCGCTGCCCGATATCGACATGCAGGAACTCTTCGAGGTCCCCATCGACCTGCCGTCCGCAGACAGCGACAACTTCGTGAACTTCGAGGTGGCGGTGAACGGCACGCCAGTGGAACCGTCGGTGGAGCGGCGGGCGTACAGCCAGGGCATCGACAGGACGGAACTGCTGGCCGGCCACGGCATCCCGCTCAACCCCTATTCCGACGAAGCCTACGAAATCCTCGGGTCGCTCGACGCCGAGACACGCGCCGAGTTCGAGCGGCTGGGCATCGGGCACGCCTTCGAGCCGCACGATCCCCTGATGCCGTTCTGGACGCTGACGACGGTGTTCTACTGGGAGCAGGAGTTTGCGCCCCTTTCCGAAACGATCGTCGAGCACCGCTACCGTCCCGTGGTCGGCACGTCCTTCTTCGGCACCTACATACTCGATCAGGAGGATATCGAAGGCAGGCTCGAGGAGTACTGCATCGACGATTCGACCCAGGCCGGCATCCGTAAGCGGCTCGCCGAAACCGGCGCCGACTACTTGCTCGAACACCGGCTCGACTACATCCTGACCACAGCCCGCAACTGGCAGGGACCGATCGGCACGTTCCGGATGATCGTCGACAAGAAGGATCCGGCCTGGCTGGTCAGCCTGTGCCTGGACGGCCTGAAGAAGACCGGCCCGACGCAGTTCGAATACGAGGCGACGGACTACGTGCCGCAGAAGGACCTGAGCATCCTGTTCCTGGCGCCGCCGCCCCAGTAGCCTTTCGGAACACGGCAGCGCTCAGGCGCTCCGCCGCACCTCTCCGTAGAAGCCGACTTTGTCTCCCGCGACCGAGGCGGATACCGTCACGGCCTCGTCTGCTTCGGGCTCGATGACCCGCAGAACGGCACCGACCATCTGGGCGGCGAGAGCCGGATCGTCGTTGGCCGCCAGAAGCATGTCGCCCGGTTCCCGGGCCGCCGGAGCCGACCTGCCGGACAGCGCGATCTCGGCAAGGTGCGCCGACAGCGCCGTCCGCCCGTTGACCAGCGCATCGTCCATGGAGCGACCGGACGCCCGGCACCCTGGAAGATCCGGAAAGGTGACCAGCCACTCGATGCTGTCAGCCGGATACCGTATCAACGCGATGTAGCCATTCATTCACAACCTCCCCGTGTTCGACCTGACCGACCCGAATCCCGGCCGGGGTACCGGCTGGGGCCGCATCCGGGCGGTCGGAGGGACTATCGCGCAGGCGCATGGCGGCATGATGTCGGCGCAAAGGCGTTCCGATGTCGCTTGCCTGATTTCGAAGATAGGCCCGCTGCCCCGCCCGGCAAGATCGAAGTGGCCCCGACGGAACCCTTCCGGCATGAAATCTGAAGTAATGGCGACCCCGGCAGGACTCGAACCTGCGACATGCAGCTTAGAAGGCTGCCGCTCTATCCAGCTGAGCTACGGGGCCGGAGGGCGGGCGCGAAAATGCAAACGATTCCGAGCCGCCGGGACGTCCGGCTAGTGGGTCCACTGACCCAGCCGGTTGTACCGGAAGTTGTCCGCATAGGCGAGCGTGCGGCGCTTCGGCTCGTGCGGCTCGAACACGGTGTAGGGGATGCCGTTGCGTTCGGCATACTCGATCGCGGCTTCCTTGCTCGGAAAATTCAGCCGAAGCTGCTGCTTCATGTCCGCCGAGCTGGTGTATCCCATCAACGGCTCGAGACTGCGGGGCACTTCCTGCTCGAATTCCAGCCGCCATTCGTGCGTCTTCGCCGTGCCGGACTGCATGGCCGTTTTCGCAGGTTTGAAGATTCGCGCTGGCATGTCCCGATGCTCCGAAATCGTCGGCCCGTTGCGGCCACTTCAATTGGTCGGGGCAGCAAGATTCGAACTTGCGACCCCCGGCTCCCAAAGCCGGTGCTCTACCAGACTGAGCTATACCCCGAATTCCCTAGCAAGTACCGCGTATCTAGCGGGTCGGGCGGGCCGCCGCAAGCAATAGGCAACCACGACGACGCGTTTGCGGACGTGGACCTCACATCGTGCTGCGCGGACGCGACGATGGCCAGGACGAGCCCGCAGCCGTGGCGCCGTCGGTCGGCCACCCGGCCCGGCCGCCATGGCCGCCGCCCCGGCGGCAATCTTAGTGTTGGCCTGCCGCTGCTACCCGTCGTTGCCGAACATCCGGTGGCGGACGGTGTCGCCCCGCTTCAGGCCGATCTCGGCGGCCTTGCCGGCGTTCAGCTCGAGGACCGCGCGCACGGGACCTTTCGACGAGATGATCTCGGTCGAGAACGGCGTCGTGTCGCGGGCGATCCGGTGAACGGTGCCGTCGGCGGTGATGAAGATCATGTCGAGCGGGATGTAGGTATTCTGCATCCACATCGTCGCCTCGTCGTCGACGCCGAAGTCGAACAGCATGCCGGCGTCGTCGGCCATCGACTGGCGGTACATCAGGCCCCGCCCGCGCTCGGACGGCGTCACCGCCAGCTCCACATCGAAGGCGTGCGAACCGCTGTCGGTCTCCACGACGAGAGGTTCGGTCTCCGCCGCCCGGGCGCCCGCACCGAGCGTCGCCACCATCGCGAGCGACAGCACCCAGACCAGCGCGGCGCGCCGGCAGGCGTTCAGAGCGGCGCCGAGCGATGCGGACATTCCGGGGCGGGTCAGTGCGAGGCCGGTCCGCCGCCGCCGCCGTCGGGCCGGATCTCGGCGGCCATCAGCCCCTTCGGTCCCGGACCGAAGCGAACCATCAGCGTCTGGCCGGGCCGCAGTTCCGCGAAGCCAAAGCGGCGCAGCGTTTCCATGTGCACGAAGATGTCCGGCGTGCCCTCGCCGCGCGTCAGAAAACCGTAGCCGCGGACACGGTTGAACCATTTTACCTCGACCCGCTCGAAATCGCTGCCGGCATCGACCGTGACATGCGTTCGTGGCGCCATCTGGGCCGGATGGATCGCCGTCGATTCGTCCATGCTGACGACCCGGAAGGCCTGCATGCCCTTGGGCCTGCTCAACGCCTCGCAGACGATGCGGGCGCCCTCGTAGGCCATCTGGTAGCCGTCCCGGCGCAGGCAGGTGACGTGAAGCAGCACGTCCGGCAGGCCGTTGTCGGGCACGATGAATCCGTATCCCTTGCCCGCATCGAACCACTTGATGGTGCCGACGATCTCGACGACGTCGACGGACTGCTCTTCCCCGTAGCCGGCGTCCGCCCCGATGTCCGGCGCGCCCTTAGCCCCCATGTTCAGACTCCAACGTCCGCACGCGACGTCCCCCGATACGCTGTTGTCGACGGCGCTGCCGTCCCCCCGATTCGCAATCCAGATTATCATTGCACCAACGACGCGGAAGGCCAAATCCTGACCCGTTTCAGTGGCGCAATTCCACTGGACCGTGTGGATACCTATCCGTTCAATGCGATCATCGGACCGAGCACGGTGCCGATTTCGTCGCTGACGACCAGATCGGCATGGCAATCGAGATCCGTCGGGTCGCGGTTGACGATGACGAGGCCGGCGCCGTTGCGCTTGGCCATCAGCGGAAAGCCGGCGGCCGGGTAGACGACCAGCGACGTGCCGATCGCGATGAACAGGTCGCAGTCGAGCGTCGCGGCCTCGGCGCGCAGCATCTCCTCCTCCGGCATCGCCTGGCCGAAGGAGATCGTCGCCGTCTTGACGATGCCGCCGCAGGACCGGCAGTCGGGCGCGGCGCCGGTCTCCTCGAAGGCTGCGCGGATGTCGTCGATCTCGTGGCGCAGTCCGCAGGCCAGGCACCGGGCGTAGCTGGCGTTGCCGTGCAGCTCGATGATGCGATCGGCGGGTATGCCGGAGGCCTGGTGCAGGTTGTCGATGTTCTGGGTAATGACGTGGCGCACCTTGCCGATGCGCACGAGGTGGGCCACCGCCTTGTGCCCGTCGTTGGGCCGCGCCGCGCGGAAGGTCGGCTCCATGGCGAACTTGCGCCGCCACGCCTCCGCGCGCATTTCCGCGGACGAGACGTAGTCCTGGAAGTCGATCGGCATCGCCTTGGTCCACATCCCGCCCGGGCTGCGGAAATCCGGGATGCCGCTTTCCGTCGAGATGCCGGCGCCGGTGAAGACGACGATCCGCTCGGCCTCGCGGACCATGCGCAGCAGCCGCCCGGCCGGCGGCTCGAGATCCTCCATCAGTCCCATGTCTCCTCGCCGCTGGATCGGCGGGGCCTTGGCCCGGCGGTCGATGCGGCCTAGTTTGCCAGCCTTGGCTTGCGCGCGCAAAGGAGAGGCCGGTGAAATATCTGCACACCATGGTTCGCGTCAGCGACGTCGACGCGTCGCTGAAATTCTACTGCGACCTCCTCGGCATGAAGGAGGTGCGCCGGATCGACGACGAGAAGGGCCGCTTCACGCTGATCTTCCTGGCCGCGCCGGAGGATCTCGGCCGGGCCGAATCGGAGCGCGCGCCGCTCCTGGAGCTGACCTACAACTGGGATCCCGAGGAGTATGGCGAAGGCCGCAATTTCGGCCACCTCGCCTTCGTCGTCGACGACATCTACGCAACCTGCGAGAGGCTGCAGACGGCCGGCGTCACGATCAACCGGCCGCCGCGCGACGGGCACATGGCGTTCGTGCGCTCGCCCGACAACATCTCGATCGAACTGCTGCAGAAGGGCGGTTCCCTGCCGGCCGCGGAGCCGTGGGCCTCGATGGCCAATACCGGCAAGTGGTGAAATCCCCGGCGACCGCATCGGCGGTGTTGCGGGCAAGGCAAAACCCTTTTATATCCGTGCCGGCGCTGCTCCCTTCGTCTATCGGTTAGGACGCCAGATTTTCAATCTGGAAAGAGGGGTTCGACTCCCCTAGGGAGCGCCATACCGAAAATATCACGCAGACCGCCGCCGCTCCCTGTTCGCATTCCGGCCTGTTGGGGCCGGCTGCGGTATCGACGTCGTCCTCCCCAGTGCGCCCCGAGACCTGCCGCATCGCGCGCATCAGCCAGCGTCAGCGCGCTGGAGGCCGCGCGCATCTGGCGCCGCGAGGTCATTGCCTCGTCGATGGGCTACTGACGGCGGCATCCGGATCCGGATGGCGGGACAGGTACCGCCCTATTTGTCTCGCGAACCAGGGGGCCAGCGTCCGGGCGCCGTCCTGATCGAGGTGATTGGCGTTGGCGTACAGGTACTCGGACCTAAACGTGTCCTGAAGGCTTGCGGGCCACTTCAGGATATCCGCACCGACGATGGCTCTGAATCGTTTGCGCCTGGCCCTGCCAATCTGCTGTTCGTGATAGGCCGTCAGACCGATGAAAACCACTTTCGAGCCGTGTCTGTCCGCGAGATCCACGACTTCCTTGGCGGCTTCAAGATGGTTTTCGCCCCCTTCGCTCAGGAGCCTGGAATAAGGGTCGCGTGGCTCTTTTCCTCTTTGCTTCTTCACAAAACCGGCGAATGCCGGCTCCTGATGTCGCGGCCCGGTTGCGTCGTACAGGCCTTCAATGCTTTGGTCTTCGGAGCAACCGAGCCAGGGTTCGCTCAAGCCCCTTTCCAGGGACCCCATACGCGTCTCGATGCCCTTTTTCAGGTTCCGCGCGAGCCCGTGATCTCCGATCCGCGACACGTATTCGACATATTGCACGAACGGCATGACGCGGCCGACTTTCTGTAGCGCATCCCAGCTTTTTCCCGAGCGAAGGTGAGCCAGTTCGGCGATGATGAGCTTGACGCGGCGGCGCTCCAGCAACTCCTCCAGCAGCGTTCCCATTACAACTTCCGATGGGCCGATCTTTGCGTAGTCCACGAGGGAAAGATCAGCTCCGGTCTGCTGCCGATAGGCTTTCGCGATGCTGGGGCCATCGACCGCGCGCGCCATCCGCGACGTCCCGACGAATACGACATCGATATCGCCGTGGGCACAAAAGACCGGCGCCGCCAGTTTCCTGAAATCGGCCGCGTATCGGAGATATGTGGTTTCGGGCAGGATCACGGTGGCGGCAAGGAAGGTCGACACGACCAGCGCGGCCCACACGGAGTGGCGCTTCATTGTGTGAGCCAATTCAACGACATCGAGAAAACTGTCGGCGCTTGTTCCTCAACCTACAGATACAAACCTGGGCCCATTCGTTGCATCAGCGACGCCGACACGCAATCGCGGATCCCGGATACCGATCGTCCTCCGACAAAACAACCGTATCCCGTGCCGGTATCGATCTTGTGGGAGAGCAACGGGGCACAGCGGCGGATGATGGATTCGGCCGCGGAGCCCTCCGCGCCGGTGGACGCAGGGGTCGGTCCGGCGACAGGCGATCGCCCAACAACGACATAACAGAACCGGAGGAAGGAGACGCCTTGCGGGGAGAGCTTCCTTTAGGTCAGGAGGGCTGCCGTAGCCGCCAAAGTAAATTCATGAATAGAAGGTTAATTACCCTTACCGAGAGCTTAGTCTATTCAACGTCTGGTCGATTCGCTCGCATCTGAGACTTGATTCGATTTTCCACCCCCTCCCTTCGCAGTCGACAAATAATACCGCAATTCAAAGGATCCCGGAGCCGCATATTTATTGGGTGGCGAGTTCGAGCGGATGGACCCTCCCATGGTCTCCTGCTAACCTGAGAACATAATATTAATTGGGGGAAACAGATGACGGAGTTGAGCCGTCGTTTATCGATCGCCTGGATCGTCGTCTCCGGGGCGGCGACCCTTTTGGTGATCTCCTACGTCTACGGGAAGATGCTCGGATTTGTCGGGCCTGACCACTGGATGGTGACGACAGCCGCGCCGGCATGTGCCACTCCCACCGACTACAAGATGGCGATGACCGCCTATCAGACCCGGGACTGGATGGCGCTGCTGCGCGTGTCGGGCTGCAAGGTCATCGGCAGTGGTTCGCGAATCGAAATGGTCGACGTGGGCACATTCGGCCCGAGCAAGGTGCGTCTGGTCGGCTACAGCGACCGGCCGCTGGAACTCTATGTGATGCACGAAGCGCTGGTGGACAGCCCCCGCTGATCCGACATTGGCGGGTCCGAACGCATCGGCAGCGGGATCGCCTGCGACTCGCGCTTCGTGACCGAAGCGGACCGGTATCGTCGCCATGTGGCTATTCGCGTTCATCCCCGTCATCGCCGCGACGGCCGGAGCCGCGTGGACCGTGTTCAGCAGGCCGGGGCCGTCGACCGTCGGGGCGATCCAGCATTTCGCCGCGGGCGTCGTCTTCTATGCCGCGGCGGGAGAGTTGTTGCCTGAAGCGGTCGAGCAGGGGGCGATCTGGCCGGTCGTCCTCGGGGGCGGCGCCGGCATCGTCGTGATGCTTCTGCTCCGGCGGGTCGGCGACCGGTTCGAGGACAGCCAGGTCGGCCTCCTTTCCGTCTCCACGCTGGATTCCTTCATCGACGGACTGGTGCTCGGGCTCGCCTTCGCCATCGGCCAGTCCCAGGGACTGCTGCTGGCCATCGCGCTCGGCATCGAGTTCCTGTTCCTGGGACTTGCGATCGCCGGATCGTTCGCCAAGACGGCAGGCAGCCGGACCGTCATCGCCATGACATTCGGGGTGGCGCTTGCCGTCCCGGTCGGTGTGCTGGCGGCCCTGCCGGCATCGGCCCTGCCCGGCTCCTGGCAAGCGGCCGCGTTCGCCTTCGGCCTGGTGGCCCTGCTGTACCTGGTCACCGAGGAACTGCTGGTGGAGGCGCACGAAAAGCCCGAAACGAACTGGGGCACCGCGATGTTCTTCGTCGGGTTCCTGTGCCTGACGATAATCGACGAGTTGCTGATCGGAGGCTAGAGCGGCTCAGAGGACCTGCCTGGCGATCATCCACAGGCCCATCGCGACCATCATCAGATTCTCCGTCAGCGACACGAAGCCCAGCGGCACGTTGCTTTGACCGCCGACGCAGGCGCACTTCAGATCACGCCTGTCGAGATAGACCGCCTTGAAGACGGACACGGCGCCGAACGTGCCGATGAACAAGGCTATCGGGGCAGCGATCCAAACCAGGGCACCCGCAATCATCAGAATACCTGCAATCGCCTCGCCGAAGGGATAGACGTAGGCATATCGGACGAACCGTTGCGCCAGCAGGTCGTAGCCCAGGAACATGTTGGAGAAGCTTTCGAGGTCGCGCAGCTTCAGGACCGCGAGAATGCACATGCTGATCGCGACGAACCATTCGACCGTACGACCCATCAACAGCGATCCGAATGCCGCCCAGCTCGTGGCCAGCGCCATCAGCGCGGCGGTGGCGAACACGGCGATCACGGGCCGGTAGGATACCTCACCGTCCTGGCGCACCGGTTTGCCGAGGTAGGCGCGCACGTCATCCAGCCCCCCTACCCGCTGCCCCTCGATGAATACCTGCGGAGTGGTATCGACCCCGTGCTCGTCCATGAAACGGTCGGTTTCGGCGCGCGAACGAAGCTTGTGGTCCTCTACCTCGTAGCCTTCCCGATCGAGAAGATCGCGCGCCTTCAGCCCGAACGGGCATATGTGCTCGTCGGTCACCATGCGATGAAGCGAAGCTGTCTTGCCTTGGGCCATTGCCAGTCACTGCCTCCGAAACTGCCGGATTGCTCCCTGCGCCAACGCATCGGCGTGCGGATTGTTCAGCACAGCGTCGCTTCCGATCGCGGTCGCCCCCGATCCGGCCGAAATCGGTTGATCCCCCCAACCGTCTGCCTTTATGTCGACTCCACAACAAGATCGAGGGGAGGATGATGGCCAGAGCATCCAGAACGACGAAGACGAAGGCGGCCGCGGCCAAGCGGCCTGCCAAGAAGACGCCGGCAGGCAAGGCCAAGGCCAAGGCCAAGTCCGGTGCCAAATCGACTGCGCCAAAGGCCGCCCCTCGAGCCAAGACGACCGCGAAAGCGACGGGGAAGCCTCCTGCGACGAGATCGGCCGCGAAGAAGACGCGCGCGCAGACGTATGTAGAGGCCGACCCGGTGTTTGCGGCGGGCCTGGAGTTGCGTCACGCCATGTGGGGCCCGGGCGGCGGCGAGGACCAGATAAACGCCGCTTCCGACTTCCTGTTGCCGCTCCAGGAAATCGTGACGAAATACTGCTTCGGCGAGACCTGGACCCGTGAGGCGCTGTCGCGGCGCGACCGCAGCCTGGTGACCCTGGGCATCCTGGTGTCCCAGGCACGACCGCACGAACTGAAGGTCCATGTCCGCGGTGCCCTGGCCAACGGGGTGACGAAGGAGGAGATCGGCGAGGTGCTGCGTCACGCCATGGTCTATTGCGGCATACCACGCGGCGTCGAGGCCTACCGCTCGGCGGCCGAAGTGCTCAATGAACTCGGGCTCGACTGATGGGCGCGAACGTCGGGTTCATCGGCATCGGCAACATGGGCCGCCCGATGGCCGCCAACCTCGTCAGGGCCGGGCATAGCGTAACCGTCTACGATCTCGATCCCGGCCAGGCCTCGACGTTCGCGGCGGAACACGGCGCACGCGCCGCGACCGGCCTGAGCGACCTCGCCGACTGCCGGTTCGTCGTGACCATGCTGCCGACGGGCAAGGAAGTCCGCCAGGTACTGCTGGAAGCCGACGGCGGGGGCGCGGCCGCGCATCTGGAGCCGGGCTCGATCGCGATCGACATGAGTTCGGCGGAGCCGGTGGGCACGCGGGAGATCGGCGCCGACCTGGCGAAGCGCGGCATACGATTTGTCGACGCACCGGTCTCCGGCGGCGTCACGCGCGCGGCGGACGCGACGCTGACGATCATGATCGGAGGCGATGCCGACGCCGTCTCCGACGCCAAACCGGTGCTTTCGGCGATGGGCGGCCGGCTGTTCGAGGTGGGCACGCTGGGATGCGGTCACGCCATGAAGGCGCTCAATAACTATCTCGCCGCGACCTCTTTCGCGGCGACCTGCGAAGCGGTGCTGATCGGCGAGCGCTTCGGCCTCGATCCGGACGTCATGGCGGACATCTTCAACGTGTCCACCGGCAAGACGTTCTGTTCGGAGAACCTGCTGAAGCACGAAATCCTGAGCGGGCGCTTCGGCTCGGGCTTCGCCGCCGGACTGCTGGCCAAGGACGTGAAAATCGCGTCGGATCTCGGCGAGGAAATCGGCGTCGACGCGCCGGTGAGCCGGCTCGTCCGGGATCGCTGGGCGGACGCGCGCGACGGCCTCGGCGGAGGCGCGGACCACACCCGCGCGGCGGCCTACTGGGCCTCGAGAGCCGGCAAGGGCGACTGAGGCTACGGCGGCTCAGGCCGCCGCGACCGTCCGCAACCGGGACGTGACGGCCTCCGTCACCTCGCGGACGCCGGACTGTCCGCCGATCTCCCAGGTCCTGAGCCCGCCGGCGAAGGCCTCGTCGACCGCTGCCCGGATCAGCGCCGCGGCCTCCTCCGCGCGCGGCTCGTCATGCCGTTCGGCGAGCCATTCCAGCATCATCGCGCCGGACAGGAACATGGCCGTCGGGTTGGCCTTGCCCTGCCCCGCGATATCCGGCGCGGTGCCGTGGCAAGGCTGGAACACCGCGTGATCGTCCCCGATATCGGCCGAGGGGGCAAAGCCCATGCCCCCGATCAGGCTCGCGCCGAGGTCGGAGAGGATGTCGCCGAACATGTTCTCCGTGACGATCACGTCGAAACGCCACGGTCGCCCGACGAATTCCAGCGTCGAGGCATCGACATAGATGCGGTCGACGGTGAGATCGGCATTCTCGGCGGCGCGCTCGTCGAAGACCTTCCGGAAGAACGCGAACGAGGCGAAGACGTTGGCCTTGTCGACGCAGGTGACGTGACCGCGGCCGCCCCTGGCCTTCCGAGTGCGGGCGATATGCATCGCCGCGTCGACCACCCGCTCGGTCCCCTTTCGCGTGATCAGGAGACGGTCCTCCGCCTCCCTGTCGTCCCTGACGACGCCATTGCGATGCGACACGAACAGGCCTTCGGTGGATTCGCGGACGATGACGAAGTCCAACCGCGATCCGAGCGGATCGGCGAGCGGCGCCGGCACGCCGGGGATCGACCGGACGGGACGGATGCCCGCATACAGGTCGAGGATCGCGCGCAGCTCGATCTGCGGCGCAATCTCGGTGCCGTCAGGGTAGCGGATCTCCGGCAGGCCCGCCGCCGCCAGCAAGATCGCGTCGGCCGCCCGGGCCGCCGCCACGGAGCTGTCGGGCAGCGCCGTCCCGAGTTCCACGTAGGCTCCGGCACCGGCCGGCAGGTGCTCGTAGCCGAGCTTGAGCCCGCCGACGCGCTCCAGGGCGCGATCGATCACGGCGATGCACGGCCCGGTTATCTCGAGCCCGATCCCGTCTCCCGGGAATACGGCAATCCTGAATTCGCGCGTCGTCGTCATCTCTGGCGGGGCTTTCCTTGATTGGACAAATGGCCTTCACAGGCGCGGCAATGTCGTCTTTGCAGACGTTCGGCAACGGAGTCGGCTTGACGTCGTGGCAACCGGGTATCCAAGGTCACTGGTTGCCTCGCCCGCCAAAAAGGCTCGGACGGCTCCATTGGCGCCCGTGACCTCCCGGCTGCAGGTCGCCGTCGAGCAAGGGCATGGTACTCCGAGTCACACCCCGTCCGGACGCACAACGTATACATCATGCAGACAAAAACAAACCTCTCTCATCGCCTGACCGGAAACCGCGCGGTGGAGCGTGAGGTATGCTGATCGGCGCGGTCGCAGACGATCTGACCGGCGCGACCGATCTGGCGCTGATGCTGACGTCCGGCGGCATGCGGACGATCCAGGTCATGGGCATTCCGGAAGATCCGGCGGTGCTGACCGAGTACGATGCCGTGGTGGTGGCCCTGAAGTCCCGGACCATTCCGGCGACGGAGGCCGTGGAGGGCTCGCTGGCGAGTGCCCGCGCGCTGCGGCAGGCCGGCTCCAGGCAGTTGATCTTCAAGTACTGTTCGACGTTCGATTCCACCGACGAAGGGAATATCGGACCGGTCGCCGCCGCCCTGGCGGGCCTGACGGGGACCGACCTGACCATTGCGTGCCCGGCCTTCCCGACGAACGGCCGCACGATCTACATGGGCAACCTGTTCGTCGGCGAGCTGCCGCTCGCCGAAAGCCCGATGCGCGACCACCCGCTTACGCCGATGCGCGATTCCAATCTGGTTCGCGTGCTCCAGCGCCAGACGCAGATGAAGGTCGGACTGGTTCCCTTCCACGTCGTCGCCCGGGGACCGGACGCGATCCGATCGGCCTTCGACGACGCACGGGACCGCGGCGACGGCATACTGATCGTCGACGCGATCACCGACGAGAACCTGCGCGACATCGGGGCCGCGGTCTCCGACTTCGAGCTGATCACCGGCGGCTCGGGCATTGCGCTGGGCCTTGCCGCCAACTTTGCCGCCACGGGAGATTTCACTCCAGCGGAGCCCCCCGACCGCATGACGGCGCTGCCCGGGCGGGCCGCCATACTGGCGGGAAGCTGTTCGCAGGCGACCCGCGGCCAGGTGAAAGCCGCCGTCGACGGCGGGATCCCGGCCTACCAGATCGATCCGCGGGCGCTGGCCGACGGTTCGCAATCGGCGGACGGGGTGGTGGAATGGGCCATCGCCCAGCCTGCCGCCGATCCGGTGCTCATCTATTCCAGCGACGACCCCGACGCCGTCGCGGCGGCACAGGCGGCGCTCGGGCGCGAAGCCGCCGGCCAGGCCGTCGAACGGGCGCTCGCCGAAATCGCGCGCGGACTGGTCGCAACCGGCTTCAAGCGAATGATCGTCGCCGGCGGCGAGACGTCCGGCGCCGTCGTCGGCGCCCTTGGCGTAACGGTGCTGGAGATCGGGCCGCAGATCGATCCGGGCGTGCCCTGGACCCGCGCGGTCGGCGCGTCTAACGAGGCCGCCGACGGCATGGTGCTCGCCCTGAAATCGGGAAATTTCGGGTCGAACGACTTCTTCAACAAGGCGTGGAATATCCTGACGGAAAGCTGATAATGCACCTCAATAAGTCAACCTAAAATCAAGACATAAAAGCCAAAACGTCCGTTGATATCGGCATGGGGAGTCAAATGACGAACAGGATTGATCTCGACGGAAAGGTCGCCGTTGTCACCGGCGGCAGGCAAGGCATCGGCCGCGCGATCACGGAGCGCTTCGTGGCCTCCGGCGCAAGAGTGGTGATCTGGGACCGCGAAGGTATCGAGGCTGCCAAGACGGCCGCCGAAATCGGCCCCGAGGTCTGCGCCAGGGACGTGGAAATCACCGACCTGAGCATGGTGGAGGAAGCCCGGGACGATGTGCTGGCCAACTTCGGGCGCATCGACATTCTCGTCAACAATGCCGGGATTGCGGGTCCCAACGCGGTACTGCACGAGTATCCCGTCGAGGACTGGAACCGCATCATGGACGTCAACCTGAACGGCACATTCCATTGCTGCCGGGCGGTGGTCCCCTCGATGATCGAGCAGAACTACGGGCGCATCGTCAACATCGCCTCGGTCGCCGGCAAGGAGGGCAACCCGAAGGCATCGGCCTACTCCGCGTCGAAAGCCGCCGTGATCGCGCTGACCAAGTCGCTCGGCAAGGAGCTTGCCGACTACGACATATCGGTCAACTGCCTGACGCCGGCTGCGGCCAAGACGCCGATCTTCGACCAGATGTCGGAAGAACACATCGGCTACATGCTGTCCAGGATCCCGCGGCAGCGGTTCGTGCTCGTCGAGGAGGTCGCGAGCCTGGCGGCCTTCGCCGCGTCGGCGGAGTGCTCGTTCACGACCGGAGCCGTGTTCGACATCTCCGGCGGCCGGGCGACGTACTGAAGGGTCAGGCGCGCGAGCCGGCCCCGGCCGCCGTGCCCCTGTCGGCGGGGCGGCCCGGGCCGCCGCCGACCGGACCCGCTCCCGCTTCCTGCAGGTCGGGGATCTCCGCGCGGTAGCGCGGCAGCGAGTCCGGATACTCTTCCTGCAGGAAGGCGACAAGCTTCTCGCGCACCTCGCACCGCAGATCCCACGTGGAGGGAGAATTGCGCGCACTGACGAGGGCGCGGAGCTGGATCGTGCGCTCCGTCGCGTCGGTGACCTGCAGGTTCACCACCTTGCCGTCCCAGAGCCTGGATTCGCGAACGATCTCGTTCAGCTTCTCGCGGATCCTGCCGACCGGTGCGCGGTAGTCGACGTTCAGCATGACGGTCCCGATGATGTGCGCGGTCTCCCGCGTCCAGTTCTGGAACGGCTTCTCCATGAAATAGGACAGCGGAACGATCAATCGCCGCCAGTCCCAGATACGGATCACCACGTAGGTGCCGGTGATTTCCTCGATCCATCCCCACTCCCCCTCGACAACGACGGCGTCGTCGATGCGGATAGGCTGGGTCACCGCGAGCTGGATGCCGGCGATCAGGTTGGCGAGCACCGGCCGCGCCGCGAGGCCCAGCACGATGCCGGCGGCACCGGCCGAAGCAAGAAGGCTGACGCCGTATTCGCGCACCGACGAGAACGTCATCAGCACGGCCGCAAGGGTGACGATGAACAGCAGCACGTCTCCCGCCCGCCTGAGCACCCGGATCTGGGTGATATGCTTGCGGGCGAGGAGGTTGTCCTCGACGTCTATCCTGAAGCGCCTGAGATAGATCCCCGCGGATACCTCCATCGCTCGGTTGACGATCCACGCCATCAGCAGGATGAACGCGATCAGCAGTCCGTGCGAGATGCGGGCGGAAGCGGCCTGGGACAGGTTGGACGGTCCCAGGGCGATCGACACGAAGACGATCACCAGCGCCAGCCGGGTCGGGCCGTAGGTGCGATCTATGATGCGCCGCGCGAATTCGTTCCCGGGCTTGAACATGCCGCGCAGCAAACGCAACGCGACCCTGTGCAGCGCCAGCGCCAGCAGGGCGGCGGCGGCCAGGACCGCCAGCCCGCCGACCCAGTCCGGCGCCCAGGCGAACGCGGCGCGGACGTTGCTGTAGAAATAGGTATCCAGTTGCTCCACTCCGCCAGCCTAGCCGGCTTGCTGCGCTGCAGCAAATCCTGGTCGGCCATGGGAGGGAAACGACGTGGGCGGCGCCCGGTTCGAACAGGCGCCGCCGAAAATCCTTCGGGGTCAGACCCGCGCGAGGAAATCCGCAACCCGGCCCGGACCGCGGATCCTGCAGTCGGAGACTCAGCTCTCGGGTAGCCGGGCGGGGTCCCCTTCAATCATCCTGCTCAGCCTTTTCCCTTCATCCCATTCGCTTCAGCGATGATATCGGCAAGGAAGGGCACGTAGTCATCGCCGCGCCCGATACCCTCGGCGTAGGCGAACGCATTCTTCGCGGCAGAGCCGATGTGGTTGGCGATCCCGGCTTCGTTGGCCATTGCAGCCAGGTAACGCAGGTCCTTGTGAGCGTTGCGGAGCGTGAACTTGTGCGCCTCCCGATTGCCGCTCAACGTGTACTCCATGAAGGTCTGATAGAAGCCGCAGTCCATCCGGCTGCCGCTCAGGACGCTGTCGAACGTCTCCGGCGTGATCCCGACCTTCCGGGCAACCGCCAGGGCCTCGGCGTAGAGCGCCCCGTATCCGAGCGAAACGAAGTTGTTGAGCAGTTTCATCTTGTGACCGTCGCCGACCGGACCGAGATGCACCGATCTCGCCGCCCATGCCCGGATGACCGGTTCGATACGGGCGTAGACCTCCGGCGCCGCGCCGACCATCGCCGACAGTTCGCCCGTTTCGGCCTGCGCAGGCGTGCCACCGAGAGGCGCGTCCGCCATCGCGCCGCCCTTCGCCTCCAGTTCGGCGGCCAGCGCCACCGTCGAATCCGGCACCGCGGTCGACGTGTCGACAACGACCAGTCCTTCATGCGCGCCGGCGAGGATGCCGTCGGACCGGCGCATCAGGTCCTCGACCTGCGGCGTGCCGGTGACGCAAATGAAGATGATGTCGGACTTCTCGGCGAGTTCCCGGGGGCTCTTCGCCTCGCTGGCTCCGCGCTTGAGCAGATCCTCGACCGGCTCGCGGTTGCGATGCCCCATGATCGTCAGCGGCCAGCCCTTCTCGACGATGTTCTTGGCCATGCCGTGGCCCATGTAGCCGACGCCGATGAAGCCGATACGGTCCTTGTCCGTCATAAGTTCGCTCCCTTGATGGTATGGTCAAAGCCCGGATGGATCGCCGGGCCGTCAGTCGTATTCAGGCGTCCACATCGTCTCGTCGACGCGCCGCTCGAGTTCCTCGCGGGTGGTCGGATCCGCAACGCCGTCATCCTGGGCCTGACGGGCGACGGCCAGCGCGATATGCCGGGACACCTCGCGAATATCCTTTAGGGCGGGCAACAGCGAGTCGTTCACGTCCTTGAGTGCCGGCGACTTGTCGCGCAGCGCTTCCGCGGCGCTCATGAACATGTTGTCGGTCACGCGACGGGCACCCGACGCCAGAATCGCCGTTCCCATCGCCGGAAAGATGTAGCTGTTGTTGCACTGCGCGATCACGTGGGTCTTGCCGCCAAAGACAACGGGGTCGAACGGACTGCCGGTGGCGATCACCGCCTTTCCGTCCGTCCAGTTCAGCAGATCCGTCGGCGTCGCTTCCGCTCGCGAGGTGGGATTGGAGAGCGGGAAGAAGATCGGCCGGTCGGCGTTGCGGGCCATCTCGCGAACCACCTCTTCGGTGAATGCGCCGGCCTGTCCCGTCACCCCGACGAGGACCGTCGGTCGGGCGTTCCGGACGACGTCGGCCAGCCCGATCGGTTTCGTCAGGTCGCAATCCCAGCCGGCGAGATTCTTCAGGCTCTGCGCGTGCGGCCTGTGCACCTCGTCGAGATCGGTTCGGCCGTCATGCAGGAGGCCGTCGATATCGAGGACGTAGAAACGCGCGTGCGCATCCGCCTCGCCGAGACCGTGGCGAACCATGGTCGCGACCAGCTGGTCGGTTATGCCGATGCCGGCCGAGCCGGCGCCCAGCATGACGATGCGCTGGTCCTCGAGCTTTCCGCCGGCCGCGGCGATAGCAGCAAGAATCGTTCCCGTCGTCACCGCGGCCGTGCCCTGGATATCGTCGTTGAAGGTGCACAGGCTGTTGCGGTACTTCGCAAGGATGCGCTCGGCGTCGACCGAGGCGAAGTCCTCCCACTGCAACAGGACATCCGGAAAGCGCTTCTTCACCGCCGTCACGAAGGCATCGATAAACGCGTCGTATTCCTCGCCCTTGATGCGCTCGTGCCGCCATCCGATGTAACGCGGATCCTCCAGGCGCTCCTTGTTGTTGGTGCCCAGATCCAGAAGAACCGGCAGCGTCTGGGTTGGGTGAATTCCCCCGCACAGCGAATACAGCGACAACTTGCCGATCGGTATGCCCATGCCGCCGGCGCCCTGATCGCCGAGGCCGAGAATCCGCTCGCCGTCCGTGACGACGATCACGTCGATGTCGCGCTCGACCTCAGCCAGGATGTCGTCGAGGATGTCGCGGTGCGGATAGGCGAGGAAGATCCCGCGCGGCCGGCGATAGATGTGGCTGAATTCCTGACAGGCCTGTCCCACCACCGGCGTGTAGACGATCGGCATCATCTCCTCGACGTGGTCGAGCAGCAGCCGGTAGAACAGCGTCTCGTTCTCGTCCTGCAACTGGCGCAGAAAGATGTGCTTCTCCAGCAGGCTGTCCTTGACGCTGAATGCGTCGTAGGCGCGCTCGGCCTGTTCCTCGAGGGTGTCGATATGCGGGGGCAGCAGGCCGAGCAGGCCCCATTTCCGGCGCTCCGCCTCGGTGAACGCCGTATCCTTGTTGAGCAGCGGATCCTCGATGCGATCGATGCCGCGCTTTTCGTGTAGGGCAGTACGGTCGGGCATGGTTCTGGCCTTCGATATGCGTGCGGAGCGGCGTCGGGCACAATTTGCGCCGTCAGCCTCGCGGCACCTTTATCCCGCTAAGGTTTTCATAGGCCTTAAGAACCTGGGAGTCGTCCTCCTTGCCGTGACCGAGTCCGGAAGCCCCGAGGAACATCTGGTGCGCGGCCGCGGCCATCGGCAATGCCACCCTCAGGTCGTGGCCGGCGTCCAGGACGATGTCCAGGTCCTTGACGAAGATATCCACCGCGCTCGTCACGGGCGGTTCGGCCTGCAGCATCCGCGGGCCGCGGTTGCCGAGCATCCAGCTGCCCGCAGCGCCCGCCATCAGAACGTCCTGAGCCAGTGCGGCGTCGAGCCCGGCCCGCGCCGCAAGGCTCACGGCCTCGGCGGCGACGGCGATATGGGCACCGCACATCAACTGGTTGACCGTCTTCATCATCGAGCCGAGACCCGGCTCGGATCCCATTCGCCAGACGGCCTTGCCGAGGACTTCGAGAACCGGCATCGCCCTGTCGAAGGCCTCGTCGGGTCCAGACGCCATGATCGACAGGGCGCCCTGCTCCGCCCCGACGACCCCGCCGGACACCGGAGCGTCGAGCAGCAGAACGCCCTGCTCCTCAAGCCGCGAGGCGAGCGCCCTGGCGCGCGCGGCCGGCTGCGTGCAGGAGGCGATCACCACCGCGCCCGCATCCAGCGCGGGCGCCGCACCGTCGGCCGCGTAGAGCACGGCCTCCGCCTGATCGGCGTTGACGACCATGAGAACGAGGATGTCGGCGCCGCGCGCGGCCGCAGCCGGGCTCGCCGCCGATCTGCCGCCCGCCTCGGCGAGCGCGCGGACCGGCTCGGCCCGTACGTCGCAGCCGGCGACCTGATGCCCGGCGGCGACCAGATTCTTCGCCATCGGCAACCCCATCGCGCCGAGGCCGACAAATCCGATATTCATTGATTGGCTTCCCGTGTCCGAGTGGCGCCGGTGCGAGTCCGGCGTCACTCCTTTACCGCGCCCGTCATGGCGGACACATAGTAGTTCACGAAAAACATATAGACGATCGCAACCGGCACGGAACCGAGCAGAGCCCCGGCCATCAACGACCCCCACCGATAGATGTCGCCGTCGACGAATTCCGAGATGATGGCCACGGGAACCGTCTTCTTCTCCGGGCTCGACACGAAGGTCAGGGCGTATATGAACTCGTTCCAGCACAGGGTGAACGCGAAGATGCCGGCGGAGATCAGGCCGGGCACCGCCAGCGGCAGCACGATCTTGGTGAGGATCTGCCAGCGGCTGGCGCCGTCGATCAGGGCGCATTCCTCGAGTTCGAACGGAATCGACTTGAAGTAGCCCATCAGAAGCCAGGTCGAGAACGGGATCAGGATCGTCGGATAGGTCAGGATCAGCGCCCACGGGGTGTCCCACAGGCCATACTTCACGACGATCAGCGACAGCGGAATGAACAGGATCGACGGCGGAACCAGGTAGGCGAGGAAGATCGCGCCGCCGATCCACTGGGCGCCGCGATAGCGCAGCCGGACGATGGCGTAGGCGGCGAGAACGCTGGCGACGATCGACAGGAAGGTCGCCACCAGCGCGATCATCATGGTATTCCACATCCAGTGCAGATACGGCGTCTCGAACAGCAGCTTGAAGATGTGTTCGAGCGTCGGCGCCACCACCCAATAGGGGTTCACCGTGTCGAGATCGACCAGCTGCTCGTTCGGTTTTATCGACGTGATGAACATCCAGTAGAACGGGAACAGCAGCACGAACACGATGATGGCGAGCGGGATGTAGACCGTGATGACCCTGCGGGGGGTCGACATCAGGTAGTCCATTCCCGACTGGCTGCGCTCCTCGGCCTTGCGCACGCGGCGGCGTTCGCGCCAGCGGCCGTACGCGCCCGGATCCTCCGGGGCGGCCGGCTTGGAGACGGCTGTCTCAGTCATCGGCCTCTCCCTGCTGCCACTTGCGCCTCTGCAGGCCGAACCACGAGAACATGATGGCGGCGAGCAGGAACGGTATCATCGCCGTGGAGATCGCCGCCCCCTCGCCCAGGTAGCCGCCGAGAATGGCGCGCTGATAGCTCAGCGTCGCCATCAGATGCGTCGCATTGACCGGCCCGCCGCGGGTGATCGCCCAGATGAGCTGGAAGTCGGTGAAGGTGAACAGGACCGAAAAGGTCATCACCACCGCGATGATCGGCGTCAGCATCGGATAGGTGATGTAGCGGAACATCTGCCAGCGCGACGCGCCATCGATGGTGGCGGCTTCGTAGAGGGACGGCGGCACGGTCTGCAGTCCGGCCAGCAACGTGATCGCCACGAACGGGACGCCGCGCCAGATATTGGCGAAGATGACCGACCAGCGCGCGTTCCACGGGTCGCCGAGGAAGTTGATGTTGGTATCGATCCAGCCGAGTTCCTTCAGCGACCAGGAGATGATCGAGAACTGCGGATCGTACATCCACCAGAAGGCAATTGCCGACAACACCGTGGGCACGATGAAGGGCAGCAGGACCATTGCCCTGAGAAACGCCTTGAACGGCAGGTGGTGGTTGAGAAGAAGCGCCAGATAGAGCCCGATGGCGAACTTGAAGACGCTGGCGACGCCCGTGTAGAGCAGCGTGTTGAAGACCGACAGCCAGAAGATCGGATCGTCGGCGAGCCAGATGAAGTTTTCCAGCCCGACGAAGATCCCGTCGCGTCCGATCCGGGCGTCCGTCATGGACAGCCAGATCCCCAGGCCCAGCGGATAGGCCAGGAACAGGATCAGGAAGGCCGCCGCCGGCATCATGAACCAGGCACCGAGCCAGTGCCGGTTGGTCTTGAGGCGCGACCAGGCCGTGGGTTCGGCCGGGACGGCCCGTGTGCCTATGGCGGCATCCGCCATGCCCTTGCTCCGTTGCAGAACCGACGGGCCGGACCGGGGCCCGGCCCGCCGATCACATTACCGATAGACGCGCTTGGCCTGACGCTCGGCCTGGGCGATGGCGTCGTCGACGCTCATGTTCCCGGTGGCGGCGTTGGCGAACATGTCGAGGACGATGAACTCGGCGAGAGCCGAGGCGGCCTTCTCGCCGACCGAGCCTTCATAGCCGGCGGTAAGCGTATTGCGTGCCGCGTCCGCGAACACGCTCAGCTTCGGATCGTCGGTGAAGACGGAGTTGGACTCGTACTTCTCGAGCGGCGGGGTCAGGTAGGCAACCGCCGCCTGCAGCCACATGTCGTACTGCTCCGGCTGGAACAGGTACTCGATGAAGCCCTTCGCAGCGTTGGGATACTTGGAGTACGTGAAGATCATCATCGGGTAGGCGATGTGGAATTCCGTCGGCTTGCCGACAGGACCGATCGGCCAGGCGGCGTGATCCATGTCCTCAGCGATCTCCGGCGAATCCTTCTTGGCGGCGGGATAGATCGAGGCGCCGTTGTTGGTCATCCCCACTTCGCCGGACATGAAGGCCTTGTTGTTGTTGGAGTCGTTCCAGGCGGCCACGCCGGGCGCCATGTAGCCGTAGAGCTCCTTGACGTACTCGACGGCCTGCTTCGTCTCCGGCGAGTTGATGATCACCTGGTCGTTCTCGTCGACAAGCGATCCGCCGTGGGCCCACAAGGCCCAGTGCACCCAGGCGTTGCCGTCGCCCGTGGCGTGGCCGAGCGCCATGCCGACCGGCATGCCGGCTTCCTTCATCTTCCTGGCGGCTTCCAGGAACTCGTCGGTCGTTGCGGGGACCTTGTCGACGCCGGCCTTCTCGAGGGCGGACTTGCGATAATTGATGTAGTTGCCGTTGTAGGCGATCGGGATGTCGATCCACTCGTCCGTTCCGGCCTTCTTGCCGTACTTGACCGCCGACGGCACCCACGGCCCGTACTTCTCGGCGAGAAGGTCGGCCACGTCGGTGACGTCCACCAGCTTGTTCGGGAACAGGTGCGGCAGCGAGTAGAGCCCCCAGACCATGTCGGGACCCTGGTCGACATTGGCGGCGACCGAGGCCTTGGGCTGCACGTCGTCCAGCGACTCGTTCTGGACGTTGATCGTGACCCCGCAGTCGTTCTTGAAGTTCTCGACGATCTTCATGAACGCGTCTTCCTCCGACTGGATGAAGCGCTTCCAGCGCAGCATCGTCAGTTCGGCACCCTCTTCCGGCTTGAACTGCAGGTCACAGGCGGCTTGCGCGGCCGTCGTGACGCCGCCGCCCGCAATGGAGACGGCAACCAGCAGTCCGGCGATTGCGACGCCGGACCGCATCGCTTTGGTCTTCTCGGCAATGGACATCAATTTCCTCCCAGTTCTGCTTCTTCAGTCGCAGTCCGCCGCGCCGCCTGCCGGCGGCGCGAAGGTCGTCATGCGGACAGCCGGCGGCCGGTCTCCGCGTTGAACAGATGGACGTTGTCGAGGTTCGGCATCAGCGAGATCCGCTGGCCCGGCCTGAGGTCATGCCGTTCCTTGAAGGAGGCCAGCACCTCGTGCCCGGCGACACGGGTGACCACCAGCGTCTCGGCGCCGGTCGGTTCGATGACGGCGACTTCGGCTTCCAGTCCGGCGCCGTTGGTCGCAAGCGTGAGGTCTTCCGGCCGCGTTCCATAGGTCACGCGCGTGCCGGACTGCGCAGACGTGGAGGCAGGCAGCGGCAGGGCGACCCGGTCGCTGATCCGCACCACCGGCCGGCCCTCATGGGTGTCGACCTGGCCGTCGAGGAAGTTCATGGCCGGAGACCCGATAAAGCCGGCGACGAACGTGTTGACCGGGTGATCGTACAGGTCGAGCGGCGCGCCGATCTGCTCGACTATCCCGTCGCGCATCACGACGATGTGGTCCGCCATCGTCATCGCCTCGATCTGGTCGTGCGTCACATAGATCGAGGTCGACTTAAGACGCTGGTGCAACTCCTTGATCTCGGTGCGCATCTGCACGCGCAGCTTGGCGTCCAGATTGCTCAGCGGCTCGTCGAACAGGAAGACCTGCGGATCGCGGACGATGGCGCGGCCCATCGCGACGCGCTGCCGCTGGCCTCCGGAAAGCTGGCGCGGATATCGGTCGAGATACTCGGTGAGATTGAGGATGGCTGCCGCCTCCTCGACCTTGCGCTTGATGGTCGCGGCGTCGACCTTCGCCAGGCGCAGCGAGAACGACATGTTCTCCGAGACCTTCATGTGCGGATAGAGCGCGTAGTTCTGGAACACCATGGCGATGTCGCGTTCCTTGGGCGGAACGTAGTTCACCACCCGCCCGCCGATGGACACCTCGCCCGCCGAGATCTCCTCGAGGCCAGCGATCATTCGAAGCAGCGTGGATTTCCCGCAACCCGACGGCCCGACGAGCACGACGAACTCGCCGTCGGCAATGTCGATCGAAACGCCATGGAGAACTTCGGTCACACCGAAGGATTTTCGCACGTCACGGATGCCGACCGGCGCCATACGACCCTTCCCCTCCCTCGGCGGCGGTTGATCCGCTCGCTCTTCGGACAGTGCCCGGACGATTGCCGGGCCCCGGCGCAGCGTATACCTCGCTGCATCCATTAGGCGTCATTCAAGCGCCATTTATCCTACAATTGCAAGGTACACTCAGGGATAAAACTGCATTGCTCCACAGAGAGATGAAAGCGCTGTCAAATGCGGGCGCGAAAGGTCACGGCCGAAGCTCGCGCTCCGGCCGCCGCACATCCATCGTATTCCTCAGTGATTGTCCCGGGGAACCCCGGATTCGGCCACCCGCTGATACTTCACCGCGGGCTTCAGAACCATGCCCTCGTCGAACTGCGCCACCATTTCGCGCTGGATCTCCTGCCAGGGCGTCTGATTGGCCGGGTACTTGAACCCGCCGGCTGCCATCAGTTCGGCCCGCCGTTCGGCAAGTTCGGTTTCGGAGACGAGAATGTTCGCCTCGCGCGTGTTCAGATCGATCCGGATGCGGTCGCCGGTCCGCACGAGGGCGAGCCCGCCGTTCGCGGCCGCCTCGGGGCTGGCATTGAGGATGGACGGCGACCCGGAGGTTCCCGACTGGCGCCCGTCGCCGATGCACGGCAATTCGCGGATGCCCCTTTTAATAAGCGCGTCGGGCGGCTGCATGTTGACGACCTCCGCGCCGCCGGGATAGCCGATCGGCCCCGCGCCGCGGATGAACAGCATCGTGTTCTCGTCGATCGCCAGATCGGCGTCGTTGATGCGGTTGTGGTAGTCCTCCGGCCCCTCGAACACGACGGCCCTGCCCTCGAACGCATTGGGATCATCCGGATTGGAGAGATACCGCTCGCGAAACGCGTTCGAGACGACGCTGGTCTTCATGATCGCCGAATCGAACAGGTTGCCCCTCAGGTTCAGGAAGCCGGCATTGCGGACGAGCGCGGTATCGAAGTCCCGGATGACGTCGGCGTCGCCGGCGACCCGGCCACGGCAATTGTCGCCGATGGTCCGCCCGTTGATGGTCATCGCGTCTTCGCGGATCAGCCCATGGCGCATCAGTTCCCCGATCACCGCGGGCACGCCGCCGGCCCGGTGGAACTCCTCGCCGAGATACTTTCCGGCAGGCTGCAGATTGACCAGCAGCGGCACCTCGTAGCCGATCCGCTCCCAGTCGTCGTTGTCGAGCCGGACGCCGACATGGCGGGCTATGGCGTTGATGTGGATCGGCGCATTGGTCGATCCGCCGATCGCCGAGTTAGCCACGATGACGTTCTCGAAGGCCTCGCGGGTCATGATGTCGGAAGGCTTGAGATCTTCCTCGACGATCCGCACCGCCCTGACACCGGTCTCGTAGGCGATCTGAGCGCGCTCGCGGTACGGTCCGGGAATGGCCGCACAGCCCGGCAGGCTCATGCCGAGCGCCTCGGCCAGCGAGTTCATGGTGGACGCCGTGCCCATGGTGTTGCAGTGGCCGACGGAGGGCGCCGAGGAGGCGACGATGTCCATGAACTCCTGGTAGTCGATCTTGCCGGCGGCGTGGTCGGCCCGAGCCTCCCAGACGACCGTGCCGGACCCCGTCCGTTCGCCCTTCCACCAGCCGTTCAGCATCGGCCCGCCCGACAGGACGATGGCGGGAATGTTAACCGTCGCGGCGGCCATCAGGCAGGCTGGTGTGGTCTTGTCGCAGCCGGTCGTCAGCACCACGCCATCGAGCGGATACCCGTATAGGATCTCCACGAGGCCGAGATAGGCCAGGTTCCGGTCCAGCGACGCGGTCGGGCGCTTGCCGGTTTCCTGGATCGGATGCACCGGGAACTCGAAGGCGATGCCGCCGGCCGCGCGGATGCCCTCGCGGACGCGTTCTGCAAGCTGCAGGTGGTGCCGGTTGCACGGCGACAGGTCGGATCCGGTCTGGGCGATGCCGATGATCGGCTTTCCGGACTGCAACTCCTCGCGGGTCAGGCCGAAATTGAGATAGCGCTCGAGATAGAGCGCCGTCATGCCCGGATTGTCAGGGTTGTCGAACCAGAGCTGGCTGCGCAGTAGACCCTTGCGTGACACGTGACGTTACCTCCGACCTGTTTCCGACCCCTTCATATTCCAACGCGTGGACTCACCATAGTGCCGTCTCACTCGCGAGTGAGGGGCACCGGCAAATGCGTTGAAACCGGCCGCCTCGCCTGTGTATACGTCAACTCCGGCCTTTGGCCATCCCCGTCGCGATTGCAAAGAGGCATACCATGTTGCTGAAGGGTCGCTCGGCCGTGATTACCGGGGCGGCATCCGAACGCGGGCTGGGACTGGCAACGGCCCGGCTGTTCGCCGAGCACGGCGCAAGGGTCGCGATACTCGATCTCGACACGGGCGCGGCGCAGGCGGCGGCGAAGAGCCTCAGGGGCCGCGGCCACTTCGGCATGAAGTGCGACGTGGCGAAGGCGCGCGATTGCGAACGGGCCGTCGACCGTGCGATCCGGCGGTTCGGCCACGTCGACATGCTCGTCAACAATGCCGGCATCACGTCCCCGAAGCCGTTCGCGGAGGTGACGAAGCAGGACTACGAGCGGATCATGGACATCAATCTGCGCGGCACGTTCCAGATGTGCCAGGCGGTGGTCGGGCACATGCGCGAGCGAAAATCCGGCGCGATCGTCAACCTGTCGTCGGTCTCGGCGCAACGCGGCGGCGGCATCTTCGGCGGTTCGGCCTATTCGGCATCGAAGGCCGGCGTGCTCGGGCTGACGAAGGCCCTCGCCCGGGAGCTGGCGCCCGACAGCATCCGCGTCAATGCTATCTGTCCCTCCTTCATCGACACGGACATCATGGGCGACCGCCGTACGCCGGAGCTGATCGAGCGGATTGTCGCGGGCGTGCCGCTGGGCCGTGCCGGCACCGCCGCCGAGGTAGCCGGCTGCGCCCTCTTCCTGGCGTCCGATCTGTCCTCCTACGTGACCGGGATCGAACTCGACGTGAACGGCGGTAGCCACATTCACTGAGGGCGCCGGATACGGCCCAAAACGGTTCGCCGACCGGAAAGGCACCTTGGCATCGATCGCCAAAGCCGGTTACATGGTTGCGGAGGAACGGGCACGCCGGCGTGTCGGACGAACGCCTGCCCGGTGCAGGCCGGCGGTTCAGAAACGCCTTCAAGAACTGGCGCCCAAACGACTGTAACCGCAGGCAAAACACAAGCCATGCCTTCGCGACCGCTGCGCAATGTCAGCAAGGACGACCTCAAGGAAAAGGCGCGGCTGATCCGCCGCGACACCGTCCGGCTGACGGATATCTGCGGCTCCGGCCACTACGGATCCTCCTTCTCGATGGCCGAGCTGGTGGCGTCGCTCTACTTCCAGTTCCTGCATGTCAGGCCCGAGGACCCGAAATGGGCCGACAGGGACCGCTTCCTGCTCGGCAAGGGCCATGCCGCGATCGGCCTTTACCCGGTGCTCGCCGACCTTGGCTTCTTTCCGAAGAGCTGGCTGGACTCCTATACGCGGCTGAACTCGCCGCTCGGCGACCATCCGGACGTGAAGAAGGTGCCGGGCGCGGATTTCTCCTCCGGATCGATCGGCCACAACCTGTCGGTCTCCGTCGGCATGGCGCTCGGCCTCAGGCTCAAGGGATCGCCGGCCCGCGTCGTGTGCATGATGGGCGACGGCGAGCAGACCGAGGGGCAGATCTGGGAAGCGGCTATTTCCGGCGCGCACTGGGGGCTCTCCAACCTGATCGGGATCGTCGACATCAACGGCGCCGGATCGGACGGCGACCCGCAGGAGACGATGCGCACCGAGCCACTGGCGGAGAAATGGCGCGCGTTCGGCTGGGAGGTGATCGTACTTGAGGACGGCCACGATTTCGATCAGGTTCAGGACGCCCTGAACCGCGCGCTGAACGGCCCCGGCGAAGCTCCGCGCTGCGTACTGGCCTATACTGTCGCCGGAAAGGGTGTTTCCTTCATGGAGGGGACCTGGCAATGGCATCTCGGCTATCTCGGGCCGAAGGATCTCGAGCGCGCCTACGCGGAGATCCAGGCAGGAGACATAGGATGAAGACCCCCGGCGGATTTCGCCCCCTGGCGCTGGCGCTGTTCGCCCTCGCCGTGACCGCCACAACGGCGTCTGCCCAGTGGTGCCCGCTCGGCCGTTCGGCTGCCGACGGCTACACGCTGCATTTCACCAACGGCGAAGCATTCCGCGTCGACAAGATCATCGACGACGTCTCGTTCGTCCGGCATCTCGACAATCGCGGCAACACGCTGAACAGCCAGGAGCTCTACAAGGGCTTGCTGACGCTCGCGACCTTCGGCGGCAAGGGCCGAACCGTCTACACCTACGACGTCGACCCGGCCGTCTTCTTCCCGATGCATTCGGAAGGCTATGCCGAGGTCGGAGGCCAGATGATCCCCGAGAACGGACGCCCGAGCCGGGTCTACCGGACCTGGGCCATCGGCGGCAGCGGAACGAAGTATCTGAACTCGGGTCCCGACCGCGAGGGCTTCTGCCTTTACAATTACCGCATGGTCGCATCGACGACCGTGTGGCCCGAGCTCGGCCTCCAGTTCCGCCAGGAAAAGCAGTGGTCCGACAGCCTCAACATGGTGCTCTACCTGCGCACGACGGTGATCGAGAACGGGGTCGAGACGCGCGTGCGCGAGTATGAAGTCGACTGGATCACCGACTGACGACCGGCGCGGCCCGAAGACAGACACCCCCGACAAGGCACCGCCGATCGCCTACATGACAGCGGAAATGAAGGCGGGGCTGGATCTTGCCGAGTCCACCGTTACCGAGGAATTCGACGAGAAGACCTGGGACATGGTCGTGTCGCTCGGCCTGTCCAGGCAGCTCACCACGGGCACGACCCTGCTGGAGCTGGCCGATTCCGGCCAGGAAGATATCGTCGTGTGTACAGCCGATCTCGGCCGGCCGACGCAGGTCGAAGCGTTCGGGCGCAGGTATCCCGACCGCTACTTCAATTTCGGCATCGCCGAGCGCAACATGATCGGTGCGGCGGCGGGACTCGCCGCCGTCGGATACCTGCCGGTCATCTCCAACTACTCGTTCTTCCTCGCGCTGATGGGCGTGGAGAACATCCGCAACGACATCTGCTACCCGGGCCTGCCGGTGAAGATGGTCGGCACGCATTCCGGCATCGCCATGGGCTTCTACGGAACCTCGCACCATTGCTGCGAGGACATCGGCGCGCTCAGGACCATGGCCGGGCTCAACCTGATGGCGCCCTGCGACGGCATGGCGATCACCTCGGCGCTGCGGAGCCTGATCCGCCATCCCGAACCGATCTACTTCCGCGCCGGCCGCGGCAGGGAGGCGCCGATCTACCAAGCGCCGTTCGACTTCAGGATCGGCGGCTCGAACACGTTGCGCGAAGGCAGGCACGCCACGGTGCTGGCGATCGGCAATCTGGTGAAGGCCGGGCTCGATGCCGCGGAAACGCTGTCCGAGGAAGGCGTCGAGGTGACGGTCGTCGACATGTACTCGATCCGGCCGATCGATCGCGAGGCGATCCGCAAGGCGACCGCCGAGCATGGCGTGATCGTTTCCGCCGAGGAGCACAACGTCACCGGCGGATTCGGATCGGCGATCGCCGAAGTCATCGCGGAAGAGGGGTTGGGCGCACGGCTGCACAAGGTCGGGATGCCCGACCAGTATTCGATCCTGGGTCCGCCCACGCATCTCTACGCGCACTACGGGCTGGACGGAGCAGGCGTTGCGAGCGCCGTCCGGACGGCGCTGAGGGGGTAGCGCCGCGTCAGCCGAACCTTTTCCTGAGCTCGGCGACCTGATCCTCCGTCAGCGTGCGCACCGCCCTGCCCTGCAGCAACAGGAACAGCCGCGCCGTCTCCTCGAGTTCCTCGGTGGCGTATGTTGCCGCCGCGAGGCTGCTTCCGGCGACCACCGGGCCGTGGTTGGCAAGCAGCACCGCATGATGCTTGGAAGCGAGTTTGCCGACCGCGCCGGCGAGGTCAGGATCGCCCGGCGGAAAGTACGGGACCAGCGGCAGCCTGCCGACGCGCATCACATAGTACGCGGTGATCGGCGGGAGCACGTCGTCGGGGTCGATATCGGCCAGCGCGCTGACGGCGACGGAATGCGTCGAGTGCAGATGCACGACGGCGCCGGCGTCCGGCCGCTCGCGATACATGGCAATGTGCAGGAACGATTCCTTGGTCGGCTTGTCGCCGGAAACATGGCGGCCGTCGCCGTCGAGCTTCGACAGGCGCGCCGGATCGAGATCCCCGAGCGACACGTTGGTCGGCGTCATCAGCCAGGAGCCGTCGCCGAGGCGCAGGCTGAGATTTCCGGTCGACCCGAACGTCAGCCCCCGGCCGAACAGCGACCGCCCGGTCTCGACAAGCGCGTCCCGGGCCCTGGTTTCCTCACTCATCGCTCTGCTCCCGTCTCACGTCCGCCCGATCCAATGTCGCGCACACCGGTTCATCAATCGTGACCACGGCAGACGCCAACGAACGCTGGGCGGGCGGATCGCCCGAGGGTGCCTGCGAGAATTCGGCCTCTGTCCAGCACGACCCTTGGGCCGGAGTTCGGCGCGAAATCGCCGCCACGATCTTCAGCGGAACGTCGATCGTTCTGCTGGCCGATCTGCCGAAAGCACTTGGCCTGCCGCAGTGGCCCAATCGCGCCGCGCCATCGCCATCCTGGCCAGTTCGTCGGCGTTCCCGATGCTCACGGTTCCGTTCGTCCGATTCCTTGCGACGTCGCGGCGAATTCAACGGTTTTCCCGGATTTGCATCACGGTGGCAATCGGACGACTCCCGCCGGCCGCCTTTTGGTCGCACCCCACGCCATGCCGCGTCGCAATTTCGAGGTTTGATGATTCGTCCGTTGCGGCTATAGGCTCCCTGCGGGTGATACCGGAAGACCTGGCTTGCGCACCACGAGCGCCGGCAGGCCGACTGTCCCGGGGCCCCAACGGCACCCTCTTTCGACACGACGAGTTTGGCGTCACGCCTTGCGCAAATCAGCCGCGGACCACGCGTCCGACATCGATGTCTCGCATTTGCACAGACGGGCCGTCGCGCTACGGCGCGAAGGACGCCACAGGGATGCCCTGGCCCTCCTCGAGCCCGCAATCGAGGACATTCCGGACGATGTCAGACTGCTGATCGAGGCCGGCGAAAACCACAAGGCTCTGGGCGATCCCGGCCGATCCGCCGTTCTGTTCCGACACGTCCTCGAACTGGAGGAGCACCACAGGGCTGCCCGTATTGGCCTGATCGACAGCCTGATAGCCCAGTCGAGCCACGTCGAAGCCCTCGGCGCAGCCAAAGCGGCCGGTGAGTTGTTCCCGCAGGACCCGGTTTTCGGCCTGCGATGCGCCCATGTCCTGCGCGTCCTGGGTAAATCCGAAGAAGCGGTGGGCCGCCTCCGGCAGATGCTGGAGCGCTTTCCCGCTTCCACTCCCGTCAAGCTGCAGTTGGCCGCGGCTCTCCGCGAGGCCGGCATGCTGACCGACAGCCGGGCACAATACGGGTCCCTGCTCGCCGTCGAACCCGAAAACAAGGCCGCCTGGCTGGGCCTGATCGATACGGCCGTCGCAGCTCAGGACTTCCCGGCCGCTCTGGATCTGGTGAAACAGGCCCGGGCCGATCTGGACGGAGACTTCGACCTCGACCTGAAGACCGGCTTCGTCCTGCAGAAAAACGATCTTTATCGCGAGGCTGTCGAGCATTTTCAGGCGATCGTCCGCCGGCAGCCGAACCTGGTCGCAGCGCAACTCGCGCTCGCCATGGCCTGCCTGAGCGCAAACGACCACGCGCTCTACAGTGAAGCGGCCGCACGGCTGGCGGAGCTGGCGCCCCGGGACTTTGCGATCCGTCAGCGGCTCGCCGCGCTCGCCAGCGCACTGGGCAACTGGGAAGTGGGGGCTGAACACAGTGCGGCAGTCCTGGAAAGCGTTCCCGACCACGTAGAGGCCTGTCTCGTTCTGGCCCGATGCAAGCTCGGCATGAACCGCGTCGCGGAGGCCGAGGCACTCGTGCGGAACCTTCTGGATCGCTCGCCTCTTGCTCCCGCCGTCGAGACCCGCGCTTGCATGACGATGTCTCAGGTGCAGCACACCAAGGGCGATCCGGAGGCCGCCGTCGGCGCTCTTCTCCAGGCCCGCCGGGCCGATCCGACGAACCTCGTCGTCACCATGGAACTCATAACCCGCTATTCGGCGGCGTCGAAGGACCGCGAGATCGGCCCGCTGCTGGACGATGCCATCGAGACGGCGAGAAAGAGCCCCAACCCGCGGCTTGCGACCGTCCTGGCCGAATACGGACGCAGCGAAGACGCCTTGAGCCTGTGCCTGGACTGGCAGAAACAGTTCCCGCAACTGGGCTGGCTTCCCGTCATTGTCGGGTGGCTGTCCACGCTCTCGGACACGGACCGGACGCCCGAACACTCCCCCGCTACGACGCTCGCGCCATCGCTGCCGGTGCGACGCGAGCGGCAATTCAAATCCATACTGGAGGCTATCTGGGAGCCTGCGTCCGATCCTGCCCGCTTCGTGAAGGCGCTTCCACCGTCATCAGATCCAAGCGTCTACGCGGTAGCGTGGTCTCATTGCACGGTGCCCGGACTCGGATACGCGGAGTGGAAACGGCGGGTCGATCACGCGACCCGCGTGCACATGGACTACGAAGAGGTACTGCTGAACGACACGTCGGAGCTCCTCGCCTTCGAAGACTTCCTGAATGACGACGGCCTGGAAGACCTCGCTCCACTGGTCGACCAGAACCGCCCGTGCTTCATCGTCTCCAGTCACCTGGGCGCGCCCGCGACGCCATGGTTTCTGACCAGCCGAATTCCGCAGTTCCATTGCCTCAGGAGCTGGGGCGCGCCCGAAACCATGGCCGGCAGGGATCCGTTCAGAGGGCTGACGGCCGGACTAAGTACCGTTGCGACGGTCAGGGCAGTCAGGAAGCTGCTCGCCTCCGGGGGGATGCTGGGTGCGGCGCCCGACGCACCATTCGTCGCGTTCAACACACAGTTCGCCTCCGGCTACAGCTACGGGACCTTGTGCGGTCAGGAATTCAGGATCTCAAACCTGATCCCGCGCCTTGCGCGCCGGATGTCGGTACCGACGTTCTGGGTCCAGGCCGTGTGGCAGGACAGGCGCCTCGTCTTGCAGATCGAGGAGATCGAGGTCGCTGCGCCGAAGCACGCCGAGGCTCTCTGGATGAGCGAATGGACCGCGGCCTACCTCTCCCGCCTGGAAAAAGTGATCACCGGAGTACCGGAGAACCTCAATCTGCGCAGGGCGGCAGTGTGGAGATATCTCCATGCCAGGACGACGCAGGTGCCTAAAAATAAATCCTAAATCCCGTGGTAACTGATTTTCCTTTCGGGAGTATATTCGGCTCAGATGGTCGGGACACGAAACGCTCTCGTGAACGAGAATAGAACAGGCCGCCGGGACACCCGGGCGGGGCTGGAGCGCCTCAGAGGCTTCCTGCAGCAGGATCCGGTTCTGGCAGATCGCTACCGGCTGGCCAAACAGGTCGTACGCACCTTCCGCAATCCCGCGTTCTACGAGATGAGCCAGCGCTGCAATCTCTTTTGCGAAGGCTGCTACTATTTCGAGAACAAGTCGCGCCACGACACGAGCGACGAAGCGGACCTGCAGCGGTGGACGCACTTCTTCGAAACCGAGCAGCGCCGCAACGTATCGATGGCGTATTTCGTCGGCGCGGAGCCGGCGCTCGAGAAGCAGCGGTTGCGCGCCGCGGTCGGCAGGATCCCGTACGGCAAGATCGGCACCAACGGCACGATCTTCATCGACCGCGACATCACGTTCCGGATAGGCGTATCGGTCTGGGGGGACGACGAGACCGACGCATCGCTTCGCGGCGGTTCGGTGCTTCGCAAGGCGCTTCGAAACTACCGGGGAGACCCCCGGGCGGTCATGCTCTTCACGCTGTCGCCCTGGAACCTCCATACCGTGCCGGACGTGATCTCGGCCTGCCGCGACCACGATCTGCCGGTGACGTTCAGCATGTTCTCGCCGACGAGCACCTATCTGGAGAAGATTGCGCGCGACCTGCCCGCCGACGGAAAATACTACCGGCTCGCAGCATCGCGCGGCGCGCCGGTATTCACCGAGTTTGACCTGGCGAAGGCCAGGGACGTCATGACCAGGGCTTACGACGAATTCTCCGACAATGTGCTGACCTGTCTAGCCTACATCAACTGGATCACCAGACCCGGCCCACTGTACGACCTGGACGAAATGACCGGGATCGCCAGCAACTGCGCATCCCGGATCGTCGAACCGCTGCGCTATCACACCGGCAACCTCAAGCCCGCCACCGTGAAGTGCTGCACCCCCGACGTGGACTGCTCGCAGTGCCGGCTCTACAGCGGGGCCTGGTCGACCCACCTGCAGCCGGTTTCCGGGTATCTGGAGAATGCGCGACTCTTCTCGGAGTGGCTTTCCATCATCGAGACCCTGGGGCAGATATTCCTGTATCCGGCGCCCCCGCGGTACGAACTCGAAACGGAACGGCCCGTGGCCTCCGCAGCCTGCTAGAAGGAGCCTTCTTGCTGTCGGAAGACCTCATCGAGAAATACGATGCTGCGATCACCAGCGACAAGATCACTCAGCTGTTTGGTCAAACCGGGTTCTACAATACGGGCTCCTGGCCCGATGGCCTGCCCAGCGTTCCAGAAAACATGGTCGCGGCCTCTCGCGAGCTGGTCCAAAGGCATCTCGACATCGAGACGCCGGAAAGCCTGGAGTCGGTTTCGGCGGTGCTGGACGTGGCGTGCGGGTTGGGCGCGACGACACGCCGGTTCGTCGCCGCCTATCCCAACGCCGACGTGACCGGGATCAATATTTCGCAACGCCAGATCGATATCGCAGCCGATCGGTGTCCGGGGGTCCGGTTCCACCGGATGGACGCCGTCGCCATGGACTTTCCCGACGACAGCTTCGACCGGATTCATTGCGTCGAGTCTGCGTTCTATTTCGACACCCGCTACGATTTCTTCCGCGAAGCGCTGCGGCTCATACGGCCTGACGGTGTCGTGGTCGTCTCCGACGTGCTGTTCCGCGCACCGTTCGGCATCGCCATGCCAAACTCCAATCTCGGAGAAACCGTCGAGAGCTACCGGGAGACACTGCTTGGCATGAGATTCCGGATTCTCCGGATGGAGGATATCACCAGCAGGACGGTTGTGCCCTTCTCCGCAATGGCCGCGGACCATACTCTCGGCTACGACCGGGAGATGACGCTGTACGCCACTGCAAACTATCTGCTTGTGGCATTGCAGCCCTGCTGATGGCAGCGCGCGCGGGGCGGGACAGCAGATGATCGTTCCGAAGCTCCAACTCCACCCCGACGATTCGCGGCTGCGGTCGATCATCCGGGCGATACGGAGCCCAGACAGCTGTTGGCCGGAAAGAATCCTGCACGACCCGCTCGTCGTGGCCCGTGTGCGGGACAGGACCGTGGCGCTCGTCTGCGATCCCGATGCGCTGCGCGAGGTCCTGTCAAGCGATACCAACCGCTTTCCGCGCTGGCTCCCCGTCTACCGCCCCACCGCAGACGGCAAGACGCGCCCCAACAGCATCTTTGTGGTCGATGAGCACCGGTGGAGGGGCTATCGTGACGCTTTCGCTCCACTGTTCGCGCCCAACAATGTCGACGTCCTAGTCGCAAACTCGGTAAGCGCCACCGAAGTCGCCGTCGCCCGGTGCATGGACGACGCCACCACCTGCGTCACCCGGGCTGCACTGGACATCATCTGGCGGACCCTCCTCGGCGACGGCCCGGATGCCCGCACGTCGGATGACCTCGACGATCAGGTTTACGGGCTGGTGGACGCAAGCCGGGCCGGTGACCTCCGCGCAGCGAACCAGTGGATAGACACTCTGGTGCCGGTTGCGCGACACCGCGGTCCGGGGGCGCTGATGGGTCCGGATGCGCCGATGGCGCGGATGACGAACGCCGGTTCGGCCGCCTGCCCCCACCTCAGCGACGCGGAGATTTCGGACAATTTCCTGGCGCTGCTGTATTCCGGCCAGGAGACCACGGTCACCTCGATCCAGTGGGCGATCTGGCTGCTTGGGCAGGATCCAGGCCTGCAGGACGAGCTGCGGGCGGAAATCCGCGAGATACTCGGCGAAGCGGTCCCGACGCGGTCCTCGCTCCAGAAGTTGCGGATGCTCGACAGCGTCCTCCGGGAGACGTTGCGCCTGCTGACGCCTTCGATCTCGACGGCGCGGTCATGCACCGAGCCGTTCGAGGTCGCCGGAGAGCTGCTTCCCGCCGGCAGCGTCCTGGTCGTGCCGATCTACGCCGTCCACCGCCATCGCTCCCTGTGGGAGGACCCGGAGGCGTTTCGTCCCGAGCGCCATGCGCGAAAGCTGGCGCATCCGATGGCCTACATACCGTTCAGCGCCGGTTCTCATACCTGCCTGGCCGCCAAGAGCAGCTGGTACGAACTGATGGCGATCCTCGTGACGCTGCTGCGTCGTGTGCAGTTCACGACCAGTGCGCCGGAGGAGGTCGGGCTCCACAACAATCTCGTCCTGCGCCCCACCTGCGGATATGACGTTCGCCTCGAGCGCCTGTGAGCGCAACCGACCTAACGTCCCGCCGGCACCGCCAGATCTTTCAACTGCAACTGTACCGCCTCCCGGCCGCCCCACCGGTCGATCCGCAGATTGCCGGCCGCGTGGACCGTTTCCTGGCGGCCGGACAGAAGCGCATCGCCAAGCGGCGTGCCGGCGGCGCGGAAGGCTATGGATTTCAACCGTCCGCCGTCGGGCGAGGACAGGGTGGCGCGGACATGCCCCTGCTCCGTCGCCTCCGCATAGGACAGGCGGTGGGCGGGAAAGGCAAAGCGCGGCTGCGGGTTCCCCGACCCGAAGGGGCCGGCCGCCTCCAACGCCTTCAGCACGTCCACCGTGGCGCCGCCCGCAGTCAGGACTGCGTCGATCCTGAGCGTCCGCTGATCCACCGCGGCCACCGACGCCCGCAGCCGCTCCTCGAGGAATTCCTGCAGTGCCGGTATCCGGCCGCGCTCGACCGTAAGGCCGGCCGCCATCGCATGACCGCCGCCCTTGACGAGCAGCTTCTCCGCAACGGCGGAGCGAACGGCCGAGCCGAGATCGACGCCGGCGATTGAGCGACCCGATCCCGTGCCGAGCCCGTCCGCACCGATCGAAATGGCGAAGGCCGGCCGGGCGAAGCGCTCCTTGATGCGGGCGGCGACCAGGCCGATCACGCCGGGATGCCAGTCCCGGTCCGAGTGCACCACCAGCACGGAGCGCGTCTGCGACGCCGGATCGACGTCCACCATCGCCATAGCCTCGGCCAGGATCGCCGCCTCGATGTCCTGACGCTCGCGATTGAGGCGATCGAGCACACCTGCGATCTCCGCGGCTTCCGCACCGTCTCCCGACAGCAGAAGGCGGACGCCCAGAGCGGCATCGCCTACCCGTCCGCCGGCGTTGATGCGCGGCCCGAGCAGGAAACCAAGATGGTAGGTATCGGGCGGCTCGTTGAGGCGCGAGGCATCCGCCAGCGCGTTGAGGCCGACGCTGAGGCGATTGCGCAGGGCCACCAGCCCCTTGCGCACGTATGCCCGGTTGAGGCCGATCAGCGGCACGACGTCGGCGACCGTGCCGAGCGCCACCAGATCGAGCCAGCCGAGCAGCTCGGGCGGGCGCCGCGAACCGTACCAGCCGCGCTCCCGCAGGGTGCGGTTGGCCGCGACCACCGCCAGGAAGACCACCCCGACGGCGGCGAGATGGCCCTGCCCGCTGAGGTCGTCCTGCCGGTTCGGATTGACAACCGCCGCTGCCGGCGGCAGGTCGGTGCCGATCTGATGGTGATCGATGACGACCACGTCGAGCCCGCGCGACCTGGCGTAGGCCAGCGCCTCGTGGCTGGTCGAGCCGCAATCGACCGTCACCAGCAGGCTGGCGCCCGCGTCCGCCAGTGCCGCGATCGCCTGCTCGTTCGGTCCGTACCCTTCGATGATACGGTCGGGAATGTGGATGGCCGGGTCGATGCCGTTGAAGCGCAGGAAGCGGGCGAGCAAAGCCGCCGACGTCGCTCCGTCGACGTCGTAGTCACCGAATATCGCCACCTTCTCGCCGGACTGGACGGCATCGGCGATGCGCGCCGCGGCCGCGTCCATGTCGGTCAGCCTCGAGGGGTCCGGCATCAGCGTCCGGACGCTCGGATCGAGATACTCGGAAACCTGCTCCGGCAATACGCCGCGGCCCGCCACGACGCGCGCGACAATCTCTGGAATGTCGTTCTGCTGGGCGATCGCCAGAGCGGACTGATGCGCGGCACGGTCGAGGCGATCGACCCACCGGTTTCCGCAGACCGATCGTTCGACACCCAGGACAGTCCTGAGGTCCCCGCCGGTGTCTCCCGGGTCCGGCGCGATCGCGACTGCCCCGGCGCCAGTCATGTCAGCCTCGCCGCGCTTACTCGAACTTCGCCAGCATGGTGTGGTCGGCCTTGATCCAGCGCACCGTCTGCGTCGACGACCGCATCACCACCGTCTCGGTACGGATCCGCTTCTTGCCGAAGCGCACGCCGGACAGAAGGTTGCCGTCGGTGACGCCGGTGGCGGCGAACAGGACGTCGCCGCGGGCCATCTCGTCCATGGCGTAGATGCGCTCGAAATCCGAGATGCCCATCTTCCGGGCGCGGGACCGCTTCTCGTCGGTGTCGAGGATCAGCCGGCCCTGCATCTGCCCGCCGATGCAACGCAATGCCGCGGCGGCCAGCACGCCTTCCGGGGCGCCGCCGATGCCGATGTAGATATCGATCCCGGTTTCGGCTGGATCCGTCGTATGGATGACGCCGGCGATATCGCCGTCGCCGATCAGGCGGATCCCGGCGCCGATCGCGCGCACGTCCTCTATAAGAGAGGCGTGGCGCGGGCGATCCAGAATGCAGGCCGTGATCTCGCCGACCGGCACGCCCTTGGCCTTCGCCACCGCCTTGATGTTCTCGGCGGGCGACGCGTCGATGTCCACGACGCCGGCGGGGTATCCCGGTCCTACCGCGATCTTGTCCATGTAGACATCCGGCGCGTTTAGCAGGCTCCCACCTTCGGCGATCGCGATGACCGCGAGCGAGTTGGGCAGATCCTTGGCGCAGATGGTCGTGCCTTCGAGCGGGTCGAGAGCGATATCGACGGCAGGCCCCTCGCCGGTGCCGACTTCCTCGCCGATGTAGAGCATCGGGGCTTCGTCGCGCTCGCCCTCGCCGATCACGACGGTGCCGCGGATCGGCAGCCGGTTGAGTTCGCGGCGCATCGCGTCGACGGCGGCCTGGTCGGCGCCCTTCTCGTCGCCGCGCCCGCGCTGACGGGCTGCCGCGACGGCGGCGCGTTCCGTCACCCTGACGATCTCGAGGGTCAGTATCCGGTCAAGGACCGTGTCCGCCTTCGCTCGGGCCGTCTTCCTGGACGCCTTTCCGGAATCGGACTTCTTCTGCTTCTTTCCGGCGCCCGCCGGCTTTGCAGCGGCCTTCCGGACCGTATCCGGCCTGGCCGCGGCGGCTTTCACGGTCGGCGTCTTCGCCGCCCTCTTGCCTGCTGATGCGGCCTTGGCGCCAGCCGTCTTGGTTGCAGCCGACGCGCTGTTGGCGACCTTCCTGGCAGCGGCCTTCGCCACCGTCTTCCCGGCACTGGCGGACTTTGAAGCCGCCTTCTTCGCGGATTTTCCGGCTGTCTTCGTTTCTCTTGCCATTTTTCTTTCCTTACCTTCCGGCCTGTTCCCCCGCCATATCCGCGTCAGGGCATCTCGATACGGATCATCTGCGGCCGGCCTTCGATCTGACCGTCGTCCATAATGGCGGTCAGCGCCTTGCGGATCTGCGCCTCTGAAGTCTCGTGGGTGATCAGAACGACCCGCCGCGGCTTGCCGCCCGGGTTGTCGGGATCACGCCGATCCTTCTGCATGATGCTTTCCAGCGAAATCGACTGTTCGGCCATGCGCTGGGCAATCGCTGCGAAAGCGCCCGGCCGATCGTAGACCGCCAGGCGGATGTAGTAACCACCTTCGTGAGCGCGCATGCGCGCCCGCTTGTACGGCGCCAGGTCCTTCGCGGGCATCCCGAATATCGGCGGGCAAACGCCGCCACGGGCGATGTCCATGAGATCGCCGACGACCGCCGACGCCGTTGCCGTCGACCCCGCGCCCGGCCCCACGAGCATGATTTCGCCGACCTCGTCGCCATCGACGGCAACGGCGTTCAAGACTCCATGGATACCTGCCATCGCGGACATCCGCGGCACCATCGTCGGCGTCACCCGCTGCTCGACGCCCGACTCCGTACGCCGGGCAACGCCAAGCAGCTTGATCCGGAATCCCAGTTCCTCCGCGGCCTCGAGATCCTCGGGCGTTATGGTCGAAATACCCTCAAGATGTATCGATTCCGTGTCGATTTCCGTGCCGAACGCGAGCGCGGCGAGCAGGGCCAGCTTGTGGGCCGAGTCGTGGCCCTCGATGTCGAATGTCGGATCCGCCTCCGCGTATCCCAGCCGCTGCGCCTCGGCCAGGCATTCCTCGAAGGAAAGGCCCTCCTCTTCCATTTCCGTGAGGATGTAATTGCAGGTGCCGTTCAGAATGCCCCAGACGCGGGAAACACGGTTTCCGGCAACGGCTTCGCGCAACGTCTTGATAACCGGAATCCCGCCGGCGACCGCAGCTTCATAGCCGATCGTGACGCCTTTCGACTCCGCAAGTCGCGCAAGCTCGACACCGGATGCCGCCAGAAGAGCCTTGTTCGCGGTGACCACCGGCTTGCCCGCAGTCAACGCGCCTCGCACGGACGACGACGCCGGATCGCCCTCTCCGCCTATTAGTTCGACGAAGACATCGACATCCGGATCGCGGGCCAGGGTATCGGGGTCGTCGTGCCAGGTGACGTTCGACAGATCTAGACCCCGGTCGCGCTCACGCGATCGGGCGCTGACCCCGACCACCCGGATCGGGCGGCCGGCGCGTGCCGCCACGTGGTCGGCCTTGTCGGACAGCAACCTGAATACTGCCGCGCCGACGGTCCCAAGGCCGGCGAGCCCGATACGCAACGCCTCGCTCATTACCCCTCATCTCGATGCAAAGTGTGCACGCCCGCGAGTTAGCCGCGAGTCGCCCCGAGCGCGACGACGTTGTGCATGGTTTCATCCGCCGTGGCAAGGAAGCGGCGCACGTTGCGGGCGGCCTGCCGGATCCGTTGCTCGTTCTCCACCAGTGCGATGCGCACGAAGCCCTCGCCGTCCTCTCCGAAGCCGATGCCGGGCGCCACCGCGACCTCCGCCTTCTCCACCAGCAGCTTGGAGAATTCCAGGGATCCGATATGGCGGAACTTCTCCGGGATCGGCGCCCATGCGAACATCGTCGCCTCCGGCGCCGGCAGGGGCCACCCTGCGCGGGCGAAGGATTCCACCAGCACGTCGCGACGGTGGCGGTAGACGTCGCGAATCTCGTCGACGACCGTCGCCGGCCCGTTGAGCGCCGCGGCTCCAGCGACCTGCACCGGGGTGAAGGCGCCGTAGTCGAGATACGACTTGACCCGTGCCAGGGCCGACAGGAGCCTTTCGTTGCCAACCGCAAAGCCGATCCGCCAGCCGGGCATCGAAAAGGTCTTGGACAGGGAGGAGAATTCGACGGCCACGTCGATCGCCCCCGGGACCTCGAGCACCGAAGGCGGCGGCGTGTCGCCGAAGTAGATCTCGGCGTAGGCCAGATCCGACAGAATGAACAGGTCGTTCCTGCGGGCGTAGGCGACGACTTCCTTGTAGAAATCCAGGCTCGCGACGTAACCCGTCGGATTGGCGGGGTAATTCAGCACCACGGCAATCGGCTTGGGCACCGAATAGGTCATCGCCCGGTCCATTGCCCGGAGGAACTCCTCGTCAGGGCGCGCCGGCAGTTGCCGTATGACGCCGCCGGAGATGATGAAGCCGAACTGATGGATCGGATAGGTCGGGTTCGGCACAAGCAAGACGTCGCCCGGAGCCGTGATCGCCTGTGCGATGTTGGCGAACCCCTCCTTGGAACCGATCGTCGCAACGACCTGTGTCTCCGGATCGAGCTTCACCCCGAAGCGCCGTTGGTAATAGGCCGCCTGCGCACGCCGCAGGCCGGGGATGCCCTTCGAGCTCGAGTAACGGTGCGTGCGCGGATCGGCGATCGTCTCCACCAGCTTGTCGACGATATGGTGCGGCGTCGGGAGATCCGGGTTGCCCATCCCGAGATCCACTATGTCGGCGCCTGCTGCGCGTGCGCTGGCCTTCAGACGGTTGACCTGCTCGAAAACGTAGGGCGGCAAGCGCCTGGTCTTGTGGAATTCGCTCATGGCTCAATCCGGCGGTTTGATGTCTGTCGGCTGGTCAGCGGCGGCATCGGTCGAGGAACCGGGCGTTTCACCGGCATCTTCGGCGACGTCTTCGTCGGTTTCCACGCCCGTGATCCGCTTGACCGCCTGTTTAACATGCGACTGGCCGTCTTTCTCAAGCGAATCCTCGATGGTCGCAAGTTCCTGCTCGGACCGTACGACGGAGGGCCGATCAGGCGCGTTGTTGATATTGGGAAACACGCCGTTGACTGACTCCGGATGCCGGGTTTCGGGGACGTCCGCCCTGAGCTTCGGCATCTTTGGAGCCAGCCGTTCCATGCTCGGCCCGGATTCGCACGCCGACAGGCCGCCCAGCAACGTTGCCGCCAGGATGACGATCGAGACGAGCCTCCCGCTGCCGGTACGCAATTTCATGATCCGCTAATCCAATTTTCATTGCACCGACGTGCGACACCTGCACTTTGGTGCGAACCGGCACGTGCCCCACAATCGCCGTCCCGCCCGTGCATTTGGCTGTAGGAATCCAATATGTCAAAACGGGGACGTCGGCCGTCGACAACCGTGGGACGTGCCAGAGTGCGCGAGCGGATCAAAACGACATCCGGACGCCGGCGATCCGGAAACAGACAAGCGGGTGGGTCATGACCGATATCAGGGAAAACCCCGAACAGGCCTTCGCGGTGCGCGATCCCGAAGCGTTCGCGCAGAACATGGCCCGCCTCGCCGAGGAGGGAGGCAAGGCCATGGCGGCCTTCCTGGGTCCGCGCGAGACGGGAGAGGCCAAGCTCATCTTCGCGGAGGAAATGACCCTTGCCGCAAAGACGCTGTCGCAGATCGCCGAGAAGTGGCTGTCGGATCCCCAGAGGGCCGTCGAGGCCCAGACCAGGCTGTGGACGGGATACCTCGACCTCTGGACCAGGGCGCTTCGTCGCCAGGCCGGCCAGGACGACGAGGAGCCGTCGCAACCGGCCGCCGCCGACAAGCGGTTCGCCGACCCATCGTGGCAGACGCATCCCATGTTCGGCTTCCTCAAGGACGCCTATCTCCTGACGGCGGACTGGGCGGAGTCGATCGTCGACCAGACGGAGGATATCGACGAACACACCCGCCACAAGGCGCAGTTCTATGTCAGGCAGATCGCGAACGCGATCTCGCCGTCGAATTTCGTGCTCACCAATCCCGAATTGCTGCAGGAGACGCTGGAGACCAACGGCGAGAACCTCGTCCGCGGAATGAAGATGCTCGCCGAGGACATCAGGCTCGGCAAGGGCGAACTGAAGATCCGCCAATCCGATCCCACCAAGTTCGAGGTCGGCAAGAACCTGGCCCTGTCACCGGGAAAGGTGATCTTCCAGAACGAGTTGATGCAGCTGATCCAGTACTCGCCGACGACGGAAACGGTGCTGAAGCGGCCGTTCCTGATGGTGCCGCCGTGGATCAACAAGTTCTACATCCTCGACCTGACGCCGGAGAAGTCCTTGTTCCGCTGGCTGATCGATCAGGGCCACACGGTCTTCTGCATCTCCTGGGTCAATCCGGACGGGCATCTGGCGCGCAAGTCCTTCGAGGAATACATGCGCGAGGGCATCCTCACCGCGGTGGACATCGTCGAAGAGATAACCGGCGAGGATCGGATCAATGCAGCCGGATACTGCGTCGGAGGCACCCTTCTGGCCGCCACGCTCGCCCACATGGCCGCCAGGGGCGACGAGCGGATCGCGAGCGTCACCTTGCTGACGGCGCAGGTCGACTTCACCCATGCCGGCGACCTGAAGGTCTTCGTCGACGAGGATCAGATACGCGCGGTGGAAGAGGACATGGCGCAGCGCGGCTACCTGGAGGGCCGGCGCATGGCGATGGCCTTCAACCTGCTCCGGTCGAACGACCTGATCTGGCCCTATATGGTGAACAACTACCTTCGGGGGCGCGCTCCGTTCCCCTTCGACCTGCTCTACTGGAACTCGGATTCGACGCACATGCCGGCGGCGAATCACAGCTTCTATCTTCGCAACTGCTACCTGGAGAACCGCCTCTCGAAGGGGGAAATGGAGATCGGCGGCGAACGGCTCGACCTCTCGAGGATCCGCATCCCCGTCTACAATCTCGCCACCCGGGAGGATCACATAGCCCCGGCAAAATCGGTATTCGTCGGCTCCCGCTTCTTCGGCGGACCGGTCCGCTTCGTGCTCGCCGGCTCCGGCCACATCGCCGGCGTGGTCAATCCCCCCGAGAAGCACAAGTACCAGTACTGGACCGGCCCAAAGCCTGCGGGCGAATACGAGAAGTGGCTTGCCAAGGCCAAGGAGAAGCCCGGTTCGTGGTGGCCCGACTGGCAGGCATGGGTAACGAAACAGAACAAGGAAACGGTGCCCGCCCGCAAGCCCGGGAGCCGAAAGTACAAGCCCATCGAGGACGCCCCCGGCAGCTACGTGCGCAAGCAGAGCTGAACGTCCATCGGCCAACGGATTTTGTGTGACGTCTCGATGACAGTGCGGTAGGTGTCGGCGCCACCTTCCCACAGTCCGCCCGACCCGTGACACTGTCCGTCGCCCTCCTCGTCCTGTTCTCGGCCGTCCTGCACGCCAGCTGGAACGCCATCGTCCGGATCAAGGGGGACCGCCTCGCGGTCGTCACGCTGCTGGCGACCTTCGGCGCGCTGTTCGCCCTGCCCGCCGTCGTCTTCCTGCCGCCGCCGCCCGTCGACGCCTGGCCGTGGCTGGCCGCGTCGATGCTCCTGCATGTCGGCTACAACGTCTTCCTGGCCAATGCGTACGCGCACGGCGAACTCGGCAAGGTCTATCCCCTGGCGCGCGGCGCAGCGCCGCTGATGACCCTGGCCGCAAGCCTCACGCTGCTCGACGAACCGCTCGGCACCACCACGATCCTCGGCATCGTCGTGCTAGGCGGCGGCATCATCGCGCTGACCTTCGATCGCGGTCTGAGGGTCCTGATCGAGGCCCCGAAAGGCGCGATCTACGCCCTGTCCACATCGCTCTTCATCGGCGGCTACACGATATCCGACGGCCTTGGCGCACGGACCTCCGGAGACGCGCTGGCCTACACGGCATGGCTGTTCGTCCTGGATGGCTTGCCGCTGCTCATCTATGCCGCAGTCCGGCGCGGCCGCGGCATCGGTGCGATGTTTTCGGAGAACTGGAAGGCGGGAATGACGGCCGGCGCCTTGTCGATCGGTGCCTACGCCATCGTGATCTGGGCGATGACTGTGGCGCCGATCGCCCTCGTCGCCGCTTTGCGGGAGACGAGCGTCGTCATGGCCGTGCTGATCGGCGTCGTCTTCCTCGGCGAACGGCTGACGACGGCCCGGACCGTGTCCGTGGCCGTCGTTATCGTCGGTCTTGTGATGCTCAGGCTATAGCGCCTCGGCGGCCGGCGTTCACGGGAACAGCGGCAACTGTTCCAGGCCGGTGGTCTCGGGCAGGCCCAGCATCAGGTTCATGTTCTGGATCGCCTGTCCGCTGGCACCCTTGACCAGGTTGTCGAGGACAGAGATCACGATGGTGCGGCCCTGCTGGCGGTCCGCGACGACGCCGATCAGGCAGTGGTTCGAACCGCGCACGTGCCGGGTCGCCGGGGTCTTGCCAAATGGCAGAACGTGGACGAACGGCTCGCCGGCGAACTGCTTCGACAGGTGGGCGTGGACCGCCTCGGCGTCCGCCTTGAGATAGGTGGTCGCCAGGATCCCCCGGTTCTGCGGCAGCAGATGCGGTGTGAAGGTCGCCACGACCGATCTGCCGGCCGCCTTGGACAGTTCCTGATCGATCTCGCCCATATGGCGGTGAGCGGCCACCGAATAGGCGTGGAACCCTTCCGACACCTCGGTGAACAGGTTGGCTTCCTTCGCCGAGCGGCCGGCCCCGGAAACCCCGGACTTGGCATCGATGACGACCCAGTCAGGGTCGGCGAGACCGGCCCTGAACACCGGTATCAGCGGGATCAGCGCGGTGGCGACGTAACACCCGGTGTTGGCGACGATCCGCGCATCCCTGATCCGGTCGCGGTAGAACTCGGGCAGGCCGTAGACGACCTCCTTCTGGAGCTCGATCTCGGAATGCTCGTGGCCGTACCACTTCGCGTAGGCCTCCGGATCCTCCAGCCGGAAGTCGGCCGACAGGTCGACGACCTTGAGCCGTTCGGGAAGTCCCGCGATGACCTTCTGCGTCGTCGCGTGCGGCAACGCGCAGAACACCGCGTCGACACCGGCCCAGTCGACCTCGTCGATCGACGTCAGCGCCGGCAGGTCGAGGATCGCCAGGTGCGGGAAGACGTCAGCCATCTCCTGGCCGGCCTTCCGGTCGGCGGTGATCGCGACGATCTCCATCGACGGATGGCGCGCCAGCAGGCGGACCAGTTCCGCTCCGGTGTATCCGCTTGCGCCCAATATCGCGACCCGTGTCGTGGTCATGACTGTCTCCGTCTCAAACCGTTTCAGACTATTCCGTGAAGCACATACGAGAAGGGCGCCCGGAGGGCGCCCTTTCGATAATCCTGCGCTGCCCTGCCCTGACGGTCAGCGCTTCGAGAACTGGAAGCTGCGGCGTGCCTTGCGCTTGCCGTACTTCTTGCGCTCGACGACGCGGGAGTCGCGGGTAAGGAAGCCGCCCTTCTTGAGGATCGGCCGCAGATCCGGCTCGAAGTTGGTCAGCGCCTTGGAGAGGCCGTGGCGAACCGCGCCGGCCTGGCCGGACAGGCCGCCACCAGTGACCGTGCACACCACGTCGTACTGGTTCTGCCGGTTGGCAGCCACCAGCGGCTGCTGCAGCACCATGCGCAGGACGGGCCGGGCGAAATAGGTCGCGAGTTCCTTGCCGTTCACCGTAATGGCGCCGTTTCCTGGCTTGACCCAGACGCGGGCGACCGCGTCCTTACGCTTGCCGGTGGCATAGGCGCGTCCCTGGGCGTCAAGCTTCTGCTCGTAAACCGGAGCCTCGTTGGCTTCGGCTCCCTGGCCGAGGGCGCTGCCGAGGTCCTCGAGCGACTGGATTTCGGTCTCGCTCATGCTCAAAAGATCCTGACGTTCTTGGGATTGAGGGCGGCCACGTCGAGCTTGACGGGCTGCTGGGCCTCATGGGGATGGTCCGGGCCGGCATAGACCCGAAGGTTCTTGAGCTGCTGGCGACCGAGCGGTCCGCGCGGCAGCATCCGCTCGACGGCCTTCTCGACCACCCGCTCGGGGTGCTTGCCGTCGAGAATCTGGCCAGCCTTGCGTTCCTTGATGCCGCCGGGATACCCGGTGTGCCAGTAATAGGTCTTGTTCTCGCGCTTGCGGCCGGTCAGCACCACCTTGTCCGCATTGACCACGACGACGTTGTCGCCGCAATCGACGTGCGGGGTGAAGATGGCCTTGTGCTTGCCGCGCAGCCGGGTGGCGATCAGCGTGGCTAGCCGGCCGACGACGAGGCCGTCACCGTCGATCACTATCCACTGCTTCTCAACCTCGGCCGGTTTCGCCGAATAGGTCTTCATGTATTCACCTGTCGGATGTCCGATCGCCGGTCAGTACCGGCGCATGCAAAGCGGCGCCCGGCTACGGTTGAACTGCCGGGTGCCTTGTCAGCGCGGGTATGTAGCCTCGCCGCCTCCACCAGTCAAGCAGTTTGTGCCGACACACGGCCAGAATTAGCACGTAAATCCAGCACCTTAGGAAAGCGGTATTATATTACCTCATTTCTCGGGCGGGATGGCGTAGGTGCACACGACATGCGCGACGATTTCGTCCGAACCTTCCGACGTCAGGCGGACCTCGCCGACGGCGAGCCGGCTCCCGAGCTTCATCACCTCGCAATCGGCCAGCATGTCCCTCGGCCCCGGCTTTCGAAGGAAATTGATCGACAGGTTCGTGGTCACGGCCAGCGCCACCGGCCCGAGGCCGGCGAGCAGCGCCACGTACATCGCATAGTCGGCGAGCGCCATCATGGACGGGCCGGAGATGGTCCCGCCCGGTCGAATGTGACGGTCATGGTACTGCATGCGCACGACGGCGCCGCGGGGGCGAACGCTTTCGATCGAGAACGTCTTGCCGCCGTGGTTCATCTGCGGAAATTCGGTATCGAGGAATTCCTGAACCTCCGTAACGTTCATTCGCAGTGGCGTTTCGCCGACGTCCGCCATAGGATTGCCCCGCTTTGCTGCCGATGTCGCGCCTGCTTTGACATGCCGGTCGCGGTCGTCGCAAGAGTTCCAAAGGTGCGGTGGCCCTCGGGATACGCCGTTTTGAGTCCGAGCCGGTACAGCCAAGGATATTGAAGAATGATCAGACTGTTCCGTTCCTTCACCCTCGCCGCCGCGCTGGCTCTCGCCTTCGCCGTGCCCGGCAACGAGAGAGCCGCCCTCGCCCAGGATCAGCAACTGCCCCCGCAGGTCCAGCTCACGCCGGAACTGGTCGAGGGGTTCATCGCGAGCTACCCGGAACTGGAGGCTCTCGGCGCCCGGCTCGAACAGAAGTACGGCAAGGTGAACGCCGACCCGGAAGACCCCTCGAGTTTCGTCACCGGCTTCTCCCAGTATGCGGACGCCCGTGGCCAGATGGAGGGGATCGTGCAGAGCCACGGAATTTCTTCGCTCGAGCAATGGGTCCAGGTCGCCTATTCGGTGATGCTGGCCTACTCGTTCTCGGAGCGTGGCGAGGGCGGCGGCAGCGTCGACAGCGAAATGGCCGAGGCGATCGCCCAGATCAAAGGCGACAAGAGCATTCCCGACAGCCAGAAAGAGCAGCTGATCACGATGCTGGAACAGCAGATGGCGCAGATCAGCCAGCTCCGGCCGCCGGCCGGCAATATCGAGATCGTCTCTCAGTATGCGGACCAGATCAGATCTATCGCCGACGCGGAATAGCGTACCGGAATGATGCCTGAAGCAACACGGAGCGACGACGCCCCGGCGACGTCGGACGGCCCACTGCTGACGGATCGGGACGGCGAGGTCGCGATCCTGACGCTGAACCGGGCCGCAGCCCGCAATTCTCTGTCGGAATCCCTCGTCGACGCACTTGCCGCTGCGTTCGAGACGATCACGCCGGACCGCACCGTCAAGGCTATCGTCCTCACCGGCGCGCCGCCGGCATTCTGTGCCGGTCACGATTTGCGCGAGATGACCGAGGCCCGCTCGGCGGGTGACCGCGGCCGAGCCTACTTCGAGCGCATCTTCGCCAAGTGCAGCACCGTCATGCAGGCAATCGTCGCCTGTCCGAAGCCCGTCATCGCATCCGTGGAAGGAATAGCTACCGCGGCCGGCTGCCAGCTGGTTGCGACATGCGACCTTGCAGTCGCCGGCGAAAGCGCGCGGTTCGCGACGCCGGGCGTGAATATCGGGCTGTTCTGTTCGACGCCGATGGTGGCGCTGACGCGCAACGTATCGCCGAAGCACGCCATGGAAATGCTGCTGACCGGTGACATGGTTTCGGCCGGTCGTGCCGAGCAGATCGGACTGATCAACAAGGTGGTTGCAACCGGCGACGCCATGGACAGCGCCATGGCCCTTGCCCGGCAGATTGCCGCCAAGTCCCCGCTGACGGTCAGGACCGGCAAGAAAACCTTCTACCGCCAGCGCGAAATGCCGCTGGCGGAGGCATATGCCTACACGGCCCGGATCATGACCGAGAACATGCTCGCCCGAGACGCCGAGGAAGGCATCGGCGCCTTCCTGGACAAGCGCACTCCGCAGTGGACGGGCGAGTGACGCCGGCGCGATGAATCACGACCGATACCCCGACGACTACATCCGCGACATTCTCGACGAGGTGAAGGTGATCGCCATGGTCGGGGCGAGCGCAAACAATATCCGGCCGAGCTATTTCGCCATGAAGTACCTCCTGGAAAAGGGCTATCGAGTGATTCCCGTGAATCCCGGCCAGGCCGGCCCGGAGATACTCGGCCAGCTCTGCTACGCGCGCCTGTCCGACATTCCCGAGCCGATCGACATGGTCGATATCTTCCGTGCGTCGGAGGCGGCGGACGCGGTGGTCGACGAGGCTCTGGCGCTCGATCCCGTGCCCAAGGTCATCTGGATGCAGCTCGGGGTGCGAAACGACACCGCGGCGGCAAGGGCCGAGGCCGCAGGCCTACGGGTCGTAATGAACCGCTGTCCGAAGATCGAGTACGGGCGCCTGTCCGGCGAGATCGGCTGGATGGGGGTGAATCGCGGCTCGATATCCAGCCGTCGAGCGACGCTTTCGTCGGGCCGAACGCAGCGTCTTTCGCTGTCGAAAACCAGAACCGTTCCGTCTTCGGAATAAATTGACGCCCTACAAGGCGGCGTACAGTATCACCCGCCGTTAAAGTCACGCATCCAATCGGGAGAAACACCAATGAGCGACGAGCGCGCACCCGGCTTCAATACGATGTCCATTCATGCCGGCGCACAGCCGGATCCCACGACCGGGGCACGGGCCACTCCCATCTACCAGACGACCTCTTTCGTCTTCGAGGACGTCGATCATGCCGCGTCGCTGTTCGGCCTGCAGGCTTTCGGCAATATCTATACCCGAATCGGCAATCCGACTTGCGCAGTGCTCGAGGAACGCGTGGCAGCGCTGGAGGGCGGCACCGCCGCGCTCGCGGTCGCTTCGGGGCATGCCGCGCAGGTGATCGCCATGCACACCCTGCTGGAGCCCGGCGACGAGTTCATCGCCGGCCGGCAGCTTTACGGCGGCTCGATCAACCAGTTCAACCATTCCTTCAAGAAGTTCGACTGGCACGTCGTGTGGGCCGACTCCACCGACGTGTCCAGTTTCGAGAAGGCAGTGACGCCGAAAACCAAGGCGATCTTCATAGAGTCCGTCGCCAACCCCGGCGGCGTGGTCGTCGACATCGAAGGCATCGCCCAGGTCGCCCGCCGCGCCGGCGTTCCGCTGATCGTCGACAACACGCTGGCCACGCCGTACCTGTGCCGTCCCTTCGAGCACGGGGCGGATATCGTCATCCACTCCGCGACCAAGTTCCTCGGCGGACACGGCAATTCGATCGGCGGCGTCATCGTCGACGGCGGCAGCTTCAACTGGATGCGCGAGGGACGCTATCCCACCCTCTCCGAGCCGAACGAGTCCTACCAGGGCATGATACTCGGCGAGACGTTCGGCAACTTCGCCTTCGCGATCGCCTGCCGGGTGCTCGGGCTGCGCGACCTCGGCCCCGCGCTCTCGCCCTTCAACGCGTTCCTGCTTGCCACCGGCATCGAGACACTGCCGCTTCGCATGCAGCGTCATTGCGAGAACGCACTGGCGGTGGCCGAATTCCTGTCCAGCCATCCCAAGGTGTCCTGGGTGTCGTATGCGGGGCTCCCCGGCGACCGGTATCACAAGCTGCAGCAGAAATACTGCCCGAAAGGCGCCGGAGCGGTGTTCACGTTCGGCGTCAAGGGCGGCTACGATGCGGGGATCAAGGTCGTGTCCAACGTCAAGATGTTCTCGCATCTCGCCAATATCGGCGACACCCGCAGCCTGATCATTCACCCTGCCTCGACGACGCATCGGCAGCTCTCCGACGCCCAGAAGACATCGGCGGGAGCCGGGCCTGACGTCGTCAGGCTGTCGATCGGCATAGAGGACAAGGAAGACATCATCGCCGATCTCGACCAGGCGCTGGCGTCGGCCTGATCGTTCGGCCACCGCGGGGCACCTACCCGGGGATATTCTCCAGCGGCCTTGCTTCGGCGAGGGCGCCCGGACGAGGTTCGGGCGCTCCCGTCGGATGATGCAGCGCATAGGCGTGGAGCACCGCCGTCGCCAGCACCACCATGGCGCCGGCCTGATGGGCGAGCGCCAGCCACAGGGGCATGCCGAGCACGAGCGTCGCGATGCCGAGCCCCGCCTGGCCCAGCGTAAGACCGGCAAGATACACAGCACGTGCCGCCGCCGGGCCTTGCCCACCGTTTCGACTGGCATCGACGGCATGCCAGATGGTGGCCAGCACCAGAACGTAGGCCACCATCCTGTGATCGAACTGCACGGTCGTGATGTTCTCGAACGCGTTCAGCCACCAGGGCGTCTGCATCAGCAGCCCTTCCGGGACGAACCTGCCATCCATCAGCGGCCACGTCTGGTAGGTGAGGCCGGCATCGAGGCCCGCGACCAGTCCGCCGAGCACGATCTGCAGGAATATGAGTGCGACGATTGCGACTGCGGTCGTCCGGAGCCGGCGGGGGCTCGCCGCCTCGGGCGAGCGATCGCGAATTCCTTCTGTGATCCAAAGGAGATAGGCGAAGATCGCCGAGGCGAGCACGAGGTGGGCGGCGAGCCGGTACTGGCTGACCGAGACCCGGTCGACGAGGCCGCTGGCCACCATGTACCAGCCGAGCGCGCCCTGCAGGCCGCCGAGCACGAAGGCGCCCCAAAGCCACGGCACCAGACGCCTTTCCACCCGCCGGGTCGCCAGGAACCACACGAACGGCACGAAGAACAGGACGCCGATGAAGCGGCCGAGGAAGCGATGCGCCCATTCCCACCAGTAGATCGACTTGAACTCGTCCAGGCTCATGCCCTTGTTGAGCTGCTGGTACTGCGGAATTTGCCGATATTTTTCAAAGGCTTCGACCCAGTCGGACTGGCTCAGCGGCGGGATCGCGCCGGTCACCGGCGCCCACTCGGTGATGGCCAGGCCGGATTCGGTCAAACGCGTTGCGCCGCCGACGATGACCATCGCGAAGACGCAGAGAGCGACGCTCCAGAGCCAGAACCTGACTATCGGGCGGGCCGCGATCTGGCGCGGCGTCGCCGGCGACGTTGTGTGGTCATCCGTTCGAACCGAACCCATGCGCCGTAGTGCCTCTTCTTCCGGTCTTGGTTTGAGCGTTCAGAGGTCCTAGTTAGTCTGCAGGAGATTCCGGGACAACCGGGGAGACGGGTGCCGGCGGCGTGACACGATGCCGCCAGGAGTGTGCCTTCCCGGTGCCGTCAGTGGATCAGGGCAGTGTCAGGAGCGTGCCAGAGCATGAGGCGATTCGTGGGACTGGGCGGACTGACCGTCTTCGTGTTGATCTATGTCGCAATCGCCATGGTCGTCGGCGCCAACCACATCCTGCAGTTGCCCGGCATCGTCCAGCTCGTCTACTTCGCGGTGGCGGGCTTCGCCTGGACGATACCGGCGATGTGGATCATCAAATGGATGCGGCGAGGGCCGCAAAGCGACACGGCGGCGTGACGCCGGTCAGGCCGCGTCGACCTTCCTGAACCCGTTCCACAGCGCGAACGGCGCGCCGGTGAGAAACAGATCGAGGTAGCGGAGCGACTGGTAGTCGCCGTTCAGCGATACGCGCGGCAGCGCCGTCAGGTATCCCGCGTGCTGCGGATAGAGGACCCCGGGCCGGGTGGTGACTGCTGTCGCGAATCCGAGCCGCGCGGCAATCGCGAACTCTCGCGCTCCCGCCGACTCCGGATCGCCGTAGGGATAGGCGAGATGGCGCGGGCGGACGCCCGTTTTCTCGCCGATGCGGCGGCGGCTCCCCGCGATCTCGTACTCGGCTTCGGCATCCGACAGCCTGGCGAGCGCCGGGTGGCTGATGGTATGGGCGCCGATCGTCACCAGTTCATCGCCGGCCAGCCACTCGATCTCCTCCCAGGTCAGCGACAGGTCGCGGACGATCGCGGGCATGTCGATGCCGGCATCCGCTGCGATGGTGCGCGCCATGGCGCGCTTCTCCGTCTCGCCGAGGCCGCGCAGCCGCCAGTAGACCTTCTCGTAGGCCCGGTACTTTTCCTCAACCGAGCCGCAGGCAAGCGTTTCGGAACCGTCGCCGGCCGGCACCTTGATCGATCCGGACGCGGCGATCGCCTGCTCCAGGGCGAGCCACCACGGCTCCGCGGTGCCGTCGGGCATGCAGGTGGCAACGTAGATCGCGAACGGCGCCTCCTGTCGTTTCAGCACCGGGAAGGCATGGTCGAGATTGTCGCGATAGCCGTCGTCGAAGGTCAGGCAGGCGAAGCGGCGCCCCTGCCCTCCGGACCGCAATCGTTCGCGCGCCTCGTCGAGGCTGACGATGTCCAACCCGGCGGAGCGAATGCGCTTCACCGTCGCCTCCAGGAATTCCGGCGTCACGGTCAGTATGCGGTTCGGCGCGAAGGCCGGCGGCTCGCCGGGCACGACGCTGTGCAGCGTGAAGATGACGCCGGCGCCACTGGTGAACGGCGCCAGCGCCCGATACGCGCCGGTATAGTACAGCGTGTCCAGGCCGGCCCTGAAAATCGACGTTCTTCGGCGGTTCATCTTCTTACGCGCCCAATCCGATTGTCTTATAATGACAAACGATGCCAACCAATCGCTAAACATTGCCTGATAGGCATCCGTCTTCCTATACGCGAACCGGGAACCTAGTCGCAAAACGATGGCTGGCTTAACGCGCACAAGCGGCGAAATCGGTTACGGCGCGATGCAAGCCGACCAGGCCCTGCCGGTATCCGATATCCAGGTCTACACGTCATACCAGGCGGCAGAAGAGCGGTGGCGCGCCTTCGAGCAGGGAGCCCTGGCGACCCCCTACCAGCGCTATGACTGGGTGGAGGCGTGGTACCGCCACGTCGGCGCAAACCGGGGGCTCGAGCCACTCGTCGTCGCCGCAGCCGCCGGAGGCGACGGCACGGTGGCGTTGTGGCCGCTGGTCGTGCGGAGCTTCGGCCCGATACGGGTCGCCAGCTGGCCGGGCGGCAAGTTCGCCAACTACAACCTGGGTCTTTACGATCGCAAGATGGCGCCGGCCCTGGACGAACCGGCACTCAACGCCATCCTCGACCGGCTCCGCGACGCCGGACGCGTCGACGCGCTGTCGCTGCGCAACCAGCCGGAGGTGTGGCAGGGCATCCGCAATCCGCTGCTCAACCTGCCCAACCAGCCCTCCCCCAGCTTCGGCTACTCACTGGCGCTTCGCCCGGACTTCAAGGCGCTCTACGCGGAATTGCGCAGTGGCTCGACGCGCAAGAAGCTTCGGCGCAGCGAAAACCGGATCGAGAGCGAGTACGGAAGCTGCACCCTCCGGCATGTCGAAACCCGCGAGGAGGTCGACCGGATCATCGATGCCTTCATCGAACAGAAGGCCGAACGTATGCGGGAGCGCTCGCTGCCCAACGTCTTCGCAGTCCCCGGTGTCATGGACCTGTTTCGCGAACTTGCGGTTCGCGGACTTGGCACTCGCGAACCGCTGCTCGATCTGTACTGGCTGGACGCTGGCGGCCAAGTCGCGGCCACCTGGGCCGGCACGGCCGCAGGCGGCCGCCTGTGCGGGATCTTCAATTCATTCGATATGGGCGATCTGGCCCAGCATCAGCCCGGGGAAGTGCTTTTGCGCGACCTCCTCGAAAGCTGCTGTGCTCGCGGACTGACCGACTTCGACCTCGGCGTCGGCGAAGCGTCCTACAAGGACTCCTGGTGCCCGCGCACGGACCGACTGTTCGACAGCTTCCTGCCGCTGTCGGCCGCCGGCCGCCTGCACTCGGCCGCGGCGATGTCCACCTACCGACTCAAGCGCGCCGCCAAGCAATCGAAGTTTCTCGGAGACATCGCAAACCGGCTCCGCCTCAACCGGATTTCCCTGGTCGACTGACCGGGAACGCCAGACCGACGGCTTTCGATCAGGCCGCCGTCAGGCGAGGCCCGTCCTGATCGCCATCGACATGCAGCAGCGCCACGTTGACCAGCCCGGCATCCAGCAGCCGGTCCTGCGCACGGCGTGCCGTCGAATCTCCCGAGGACCCTGTCAGCAGCAGCACCGCCTGATCGGCCCGCGGCGCGAGCAGCCGGGCCTCGCCGTGCCGGATTACAGCCGGCGCCAGCAGGATCACCACGTCGTACGTATGCTTCAGTGCCTCGAGCACCGTATCCATCCTGCCCGAGGCGAGCAGGATCAGCGGGTCGCCATCGACCTGCCCCGCCGAAATGACGTGGACGCGCGAGGACTTGTCCCGCTGGATCGCCTCTTCGAAGTCTGTCGCACCACTCAGCAGGTCGCCAAGGCCCGGCACGTCATCCGATTCATCGTCCGCCCGCTGCTCGGCAAATTCCGTGTCGACCACGACGACCCGCCGCCCCTGGGCCGCGATCGACCGCGCCAGACGCATCGCCGTGGCCTGCAGGCCGCCGATCCTGCGTACCGCCGTGAACAGCACCGTATGCCCGACCTCACCGGCGGAGCGGACGACAATCTCGTCGCGTATGTCCTCCAGACCCGACCCCAGCGCCTCCGGATCCGGTGCCAGGGCCGGCCGTGACCTGCTCTCGATGACCCGGTACTCGCCGGGCACGGCCGCAGGCACGTCAGCGTCGTCCGTCCTGATCGGGGTCGGCAGGGGACCTACGCCGGGATAGGCATTGGCGGAGCGCACCAGTTCCAGCGTAATCACGATGCCGCAGCTCAAAATGAGACTGCCGAGGAACGCCGCCAGCAGCGTCGCCAACGTCTTCGGGAAGTACGGGCTCGACGCGGGCGCCGCCCGCGAAATGATGCGCGCATCGGCGGGAAGCGCTTCGAGGTCTTCGCGCGCGGTCGCGTCCCGATACCGGGCGAGCAGGAGTTCCAGCAGGTCGCGTTGCGATTTGGCGTCACGTTCCAGGGCGCGCAGTTCCACCTCCGCCCGATTCGATTCGGCAACGCCGGTTTCCAGCGAATCCACGCTGGCGAGCAGATCCTGCTCGCGTTCGGCGGCGACGGCCGCATCGTTCTCGGCTGCGCGCGAGTACTTGGTCGCCTCTTCCCGGATCTGCTGGCGAAGATCGCCAAGCTGGGCGTTGAGCTCCTGCATGCGCGGATGGCGCGGCCCCAGCGTCATCGACAACTCGGCGATCTGCGCGCGCAGCGTCACCTGCTGGGCCACGAGGTTCTGGATCAGGGGGGAATTCAGAACCTCGGAGGATTCCACCGGCCGGCCCGAGTCGAGCATCTCGCGGATCAGCCGGGCCTTGGCCTGTGCCTCCGCCTTCTGCGCCCGCGCGAGGGCAAGCTGCGTCGTCAGCTCGGTCAACTGCTGCGTCGACAGCGATTGCGGTTCGGCGGTGCCGCGCAGCGTCGAAAACAGGCCGTTCTCCGTCCTGAACTCGTCGACCTTGCGCTCGGCCTCGTTCACCTTGTCCCGCAGCGAATCGACCTGCCGGCGCAGCCAGTCGCTCGCTTCCGTCGTAGCGTCCCGCTTGGCCGTCTTCTGCATCTCGATGTAGCCGTCGGCGATCGCGTTGGCGACGCGTGCGGCAAGCTCCGGATCCTCGGAGGAAAACTCGATCGCGATTACCCGGGAGGTGTCGACCTGATAGACCACGAGGCGCTCGTAGTACCGGTCGAGGACACGTTCGTCGTTCGTCATGCTGGAGGGATCGCGCGTCACTCCGAACACCGACAGGATCCGGGAGGTCAGCGACGGCCCGCCATCGGGATTGAATTCGGGCAGGCTGGCGAGATCGAGCTCGCGGATCACCAGGCGGCTCAGGTCGCCCGATAGAATGAGCTGCACCTGGCTCTTGATCGACTCCTGGTCGAGCAGAACCCTTTCCTCGGTGGTTGCCGACGGCCGCGTGTAGGCGGTTTCCTGGTTCTCCACCAAGATCTTCGAAGTAGAGCGATAGAGCGGCGTCACGCTGGACAGCCACAGGACCGCTGCCGCACTCGCAAGGATCACGGGCACGACGATCCATGCCCGCGCACGCCAGAGCGCCGCCATCATGCCGCCCACAGGCACGCCGGGAGCGGCGCCTGCCTCACCGGCAGGCTGCGTTCCAGCGTAAGTACTGTGCTCGGACATAAGAATCGAACCCCGGCGAAGTGCCTTCGAACTTCATCCTCATAGGGTAACTATTGTGTTAACCGCCTGTTTACCCCGCCGACGGCCGGCCGCGTCAAGTTAGGCTTTCTTAACCCCGATTGCTTACCAATCGGAAACCATAACAAACACCCGAACCTGCGGGGCAAATGTTGCGTGCGTTCCGACTGATCGCGATCATCGCTTTGTTGGTGCTTTCGGGCTGCGCCAGCCAACCGAAAGTCGACGAGCGTTTTGTGGAAGCGTTGAACGCGCCCTACCGGCTGGACGCGGGCGATCGCCTGCGGGTCGTGGTCTTCGAACAGCCGGATCTCACCAATACCTATATAGTCGACGCCGCCGGAAACCTCTCGATGCCGCTGATCGGCGACGTGCGGGCCCGCTACCTGACCACGCCCGAGCTCGAGCAGGCGATCACCGCGCAACTGCGAAACGGCTTTCTGCGCAATCCCTCGGTTTCCGTTCAGGTCGACACCTATCGGCCCTTCTTCATCCTTGGCGAAGTCAACCAGCCCGGACAGTATCCGTATGTCGCGGGCCTGACGGCCCAGACCGCGGTGGCGGTCGGAGGCGGGTTCACCGCACGCGCCACAAGGGACATGGTGCGGATCTCGCGCCAGTACAACGGCACGATCGTCGAGGCGCGGATTCCAATCGACCATCCCATCCGCCCCGGCGACACGATCTATGTGCTGGAACGGTGGTTCTGATTGCCTGCCATTGCGCCGGCGCCGCATAACCGGGACCAGATGACCGGCGGCCCGCTCAGAATCGTTCACTGCCTGCGCGCGCCCGTCGGCGGACTGTTCCGCCACGTCTGCGATCTCGCCCGTGCCCAGGCCGGCCGCGGCCACCTCGTCGGTATCATTGCCGATGCGACCACCGGCGGCTCCCGGGCTGAGCAGCGATTCGCGGAGCTGCGGGCGGTCTGCGAACTCGGCATCGAGCGGTTCGCGATGAGCCGCCTGCCCGGTCCCGGCGACCTGTCGGCTGCCGCGCGGGTGCGAACGGTGGCTGAGCGATGGCAGCCCGACGTACTGCATGGCCACGGCGCCAAGGGCGGCGTCTACGCCAGGATCGCGGGGACGCGCCTGAGACGCGGCCGCAAGCCGGTGCGGGCATATACGCCGCACGGAGGCAGCCTCCACTACAGCCCATCCTCTCCGGCCGGCTTCCTGTACCTCAGGGCCGAGCGATTCCTGTCGGCAAGGACCGACCTGTTCCTGTTCGAGAGCGAGTTCGGCCGACAGGCATTCGAAGCCAAGGTCGGACGGCCCGACGCGGTGGTCCGGGTCGTCCATAACGGCGTCGCGCCGGCGGAGTTCGAACCGATATCGCCTGCGCCAGGCGCGGCCGACTTCGTCTTCGTCGGCGAACTCAGAACGTTGAAAGGCGTCGACACGCTGCTCGAGGCGCTGAACCTCATGGAGGCGGGTGAGCACGGACCGACCGCAGTCGTCGTCGGGGCCGGGCCTGACGAAGAGCTGTTTCGCGACCGCGCCCGGAACCTCGGCCTGGAGAGAAGGGTCACCTTCCCCGGCCAGCTGCCGGCGCGGCAGGCCTTCGCTCTCGGCCGCTGCATCGTCGTCCCCTCCCGCGCGGAGTCCCTGCCCTACATCGTGCTGGAAGCGGCCGCGGCGCGGTTGCCGATCGTTGCGACCAATGTCGGCGGCATTCCGGAGATTTTCGGAGCCCAGTCGGAGCGGCTGGTGCCTCCGGGCGACGCCCCGGCGCTGGCAGCGGCGATGCGCCGCATCCTGTGCGACGGCGATGCCGCCTCCGCCGAGGCAAGCGACCTCGCAGCCGACATTGCCACCCGGTTTTCGCTGGACAGTATGGCGGAACGCATCCTCGATGCCTATTTTGCCTGCGCAGGGGCGAATTAAGTCTTCCGGGAGAATTTCCTTGATCGGAACGGCCCGGGAGCCGAAATGTCACCGGCGCGGTGGCCGGCCGCCGCGCCGGGGGCCGTTTCGTACCCAAGAGTAATCCTCGCATGGCATCACCTTCGAAAGATCTCCTGCCCGGTCGCGGCGACATCTATTCGGCACTCCAGGCAGGTCCCTCCGGCAGTGCGCGCCGTCCGGCGGAAAAGTCCCCGACCGTCCTCAGCGAGGCGGCGCTGAAGTTTGCCGAAGAGAGCGTCGACGTCGACACCGCCATCTCGACGGTCGTCATCTCCGGGTTCGCAAGGGTGATCGAGTTCCTGCTGATCGCGCTCAGCGGCCTGGCGATCCAGCTCGTCTACGTCTATCCGAACGAGGGATTCCCGGCGATCTATCCGATCGCGATCCTGTGCGGCGCGACCCTGTCGGTGATGGGCTTCCAGTCGATCGACATCTACAGTCCGCACGCCCTGCGCACGATCGTGCGGCAGAACAGCAAGCTGCTCGTCGCCTGGGTCGGCGTGTTCGCCCTGATGGCGCTGATCGCCTTCTTCCTGAAGATGGGCGATTCGTTCTCGCGGGTCTGGCTGGCGCTGTGGTTCTCGATCGGGCTGGCGATCCTGCTCGCCTTCCGGGTCGGCCTCGCGATGCTGGTGCGGCACTGGACGCGGACCGGCCGGCTGGAGCGCCGCGCCGTCGTCGTCGGCGGCGGCGAGCCGGCCGCACAGCTGATCCGCGCGCTCGAGGCCTCCAACGACACCGATATCCGCATCTGCGGCGTCTTCGACGACCGCAGCGACGACCGTTCGCCGGCGGTGATCGCCGGGTACCCGAAGCTCGGCAACATCGACCAGCTGGTCGAGTTCGCCCGACGCACGCGGATCGACCTCCTGATCGTGTCGCTGCCGATCAGCGCCGAACAGCGCGTGCTGAGCCTGATGGAAAAGCTCTGGGTGCTTCCGGTCGACATCCGGATGAGCGCCCACACCAACAAGCTCAGGTTCCGGCCCCGCTCCTACTCCTACATCGGCGACGTGCCCTTCATCGACGTCTTCGACCGGCCGATCACCGACTGGGACTACGTGGTGAAGTGGGTCTTCGACCGCTTCCTCGGCCTGCTGCTGCTGATCGCCGCGTTGCCGGTGATGGCGCTGGTGGCGATCGCCATCAAGCTCGACAGCCGCGGGCCGGTGCTGTTTCGCCAGAAGCGCTACGGCTTCAACAACGAGCTGATCGAGGTCTTCAAGTTCCGCTCCATGTATGTCGACCAGTGCGACGCCACGGCGGCCAAGCTGGTGACCCGGGGCGATCCCAGGGTGACGCGGGTCGGCCGGTTCATCCGCAAGACGAGCCTCGACGAGCTGCCGCAGCTGTTCAACGTCATGCGCGGGGAGCTGTCGCTGGTCGGGCCGCGGCCGCACGCGCTGCAGGCCAAGGCGGCCGACCAGCTCTACGATTCGGTTGTGGTGAGCTACTTCGCCCGCCACCGCGTCAAGCCGGGGATCACCGGCTGGGCCCAGATCAACGGCTGGCGCGGCGAGACCGACACGCCCGAGAAGATCCAGCGGCGCGTCGAGTGCGATCTCTACTACATCGAGAACTGGTCGGTGCTGTTCGACCTCTACATCCTCGCCATGACGCCGATCGCGCTCCTGAGGAAGAAGGAACACGCGTATTGACCGACGCCCCGGCGAGGATCTCGCCGGCGGACGACCGGCGGCGCGAGCACTGGACCCGGCTCGACCGCCGCCTGGTGCGGCCGGTCCTGTGGCTGACGATCGCGCTCAGCTTCCTGGTGATCGTCGAGCCGTCGCCCTACGAGTTCATGTTCCTGGTGCTGTGCTGGGCGGTGCTGGTGCGCGGCATCACCATCCCGCGCTTCATCGCACCGGTGGTGTTCCTGCTGCCGGTGATGTTCACGATCGGCGGGATCACCGCGGTGCTGCAGGTCGTCTACGAGTTCGATTCCGTCCGCTACGTGGCGATCTCGATGTACCTGACCATCACCACCGTGGTGTTCGCCGCGCTGGTGGCCGAGGACCCGGTCGGACGGCTGCGGATCATCCGCAGCGCCTACATCGTCGCCGCCGTGATCGCGGCGCTGGCGGCGATCGTCGGGTATTTCGGCCTCGTCCCGGGCGCAAAAGAGATGTTCACGCTGTACAACCGCGCCAGCGGCACCTTCAAGGATCCCAACGTCTACGGACCGTTCCTGGTGTTCCCGGCGCTGCTGCTGATCCAGGACCTGCTGACGCGGCAGGGCGGCCGGATCCTCACGCTGGCGATACCGCTCGGCATCATCGCCGTCGGCGTCCTCCTGAGCTTCTCGCGGGCGGCATGGGCGATCTTCATGGTGTCGACGCTGCTGATGGGGGCGATGATGTTCGCCTTCACCGCCAGTCCGAGGCTGCGGCTGCGCATGGGGATCGGCGCGATCGCCGGCGCGATGGCGCTCGGCGGGCTGATCGTCGGCCTGCTGGCGGTGCCTGAGGTGTCGGTCGTGTTCCAGGAACGCGCCGACCTCAGCCAGAGCTACGACGTCGGCACCACCGGCCGCTTCGCCATCCAGAAGCGGTCGATCTGGGACCTCATCGACCAGCCGCTGGGCATGGGCCCGCTGCAGTACTCGAAGGTCTACGGCCAGGACCCGCACAACGTCTTCATCAATTCGTTCGCGTCCTACGGCTGGATCGGCGGGTTCAGCTTCATCACCTTCGTGGTGCTGACCTGGATCGTCGGCATCAGGTACGCGCTGGTGCGAACGCCGTGGCAGAACTTCCATTTCGCCGCCCTGGCGACGTTCCTGCCGCTGTCGCTGGAAGGCTTCATCGTCGACATCGACCACTGGCGGCACTTCTACCTGATGGCCGGACTGCTGTGGGGGATGAGCGCCGCAGCGGCGGCATACCGGCCGCAACCGCCGGCGCGGCAGGACCGGGCCTACTTGCGCGCAGCTATGTAGGCGTAGCTGGTAAGGAAGCGCCAGTCCCGCGCGGCCGCCACGCGGTTGGCCAGGTTGTCGATCTGCCGCAGCACCGGGATGCGCTCGAAATAGTCGTGGTAGTAGAACGGCACCACGACCGCCTCGCTGAACCCGACCGACCTGAGCATCGGCACCAGCTTGCGCTCGCTTCCGTAGGTCCAGGAATAGTGCGCGGGGAACTTCGGGTCCTCGTCGTCGGTGCGGTGTTTGTAGAGCATCTTGACGATGCGCTGCGACACCGCTTCCGGGATGACGATGTTGGCGACATAGGGCAGCGCGTAGAGCGTCGGCACGAAGGCGATGGCGACGCCGCCCGGCGCCAGAACCTCGCAGAGGTTCCCCCAGGCCCGCCTGCCGTCGGCGACATGCTCGAACACCATCCGCGAAAACGCCAGATCGTACTGCCCCGCGTAGAGCCCGGCAGCGCCCAGGTCGCCGGCAACGTCGAAGCGGGCCCTGGAAAAGGCGGCCGGGGCGTGGCGCAGTTCTTCCTCGGAGATATCGTTGATCGTCAGTTCGATGCCGAGACCGGCGGCTTCGTCCGGGGTGAACAGCGGGTCGCGGCCGCCGCCGATCTCGATCAGGCGCCGCAGGCCGAACGTCCGCGACAGCGCCTCGATCGTCGGCTTGTAGTTGTCCCACGCCCATTGCGAGCGAAGATCGGGGGCGAGGCCGGCGAAGAACGCCTCGAGCGTCGGCTCTTCCGATCCTGCCGGAAGACTGGCCTGCTGCGGGCTCACCTGCTCGACCTGGGGCATTTCACCGGCTGCCTTCAAACATTCAGCGCACGACCACGACATGCCGATCCCGGCGCATACCGACCATCGCTGCACCATTCTGGCGGAATCGAAAAGCTGATGATCGGCCTGCCCTCGGCGAAGGTGATTGGTCGGAGCGGGGAGATTTGAACTCCCGACCCCTAGTCCCCCAGACTAGTGCGCTAACCGGGCTGCGCTACGCTCCGACGCCGTTAGGCTGACGTCCTTCTATCCGGTCCGGCCGATCCCCTCAAGCCCGGATGACGTTTCGACCGCATGACGGCAGCGCCGGCTTCTGGCACTGTGAGGCGACACGCGAAACCGGGAGAAGCGCATGGCAGAGCATCATCACGAGACCTACAGCGCCTGGGACGCGGCGATGGCGGACCTGAACGACGCCGCCGACAAGCTGCGGGCGGCCGTCAAGAAGGCCGACCAGCCGAACGCGGATCCGGCGATCGCCGACCTGGTCGACCAACTGTCCGAACGCAAGCGGCGCGCCATGGATACCTGGGTGGCCTACACCAACGCCTCGGGATTCGGCCGCATCTGACACCGAAGCGCCCGGAGATCGGGGGCCTGATACCGCAGACGCCTACTGACACGGCCGACATTTGCCGCCAGATCGGGTCAGATAGCCCGCAGCCGGGCCTCGGCTTCCACGAAGCCGAGGGACAGGCCTCCTGCGAGCGAAGCCGATACCGCACGTCCTTCGCAGACCTTCCGGATCCCGGCACACGACACTCGCCTTGACGTTCGAAAGTGCCGCAAGGTAAACTTAACAAGTCAACTTCTCCGCTGCACTGCGTATCGGAAGGTTGTCAGCCGGCTTCTTCATGCGGAAGTCGAGGGCCAGCGGGATGCCTGGAGGAAAGCATGCCAATATATCAATATAAAGTTAAACTCGAATCCGACAACATTGTTTCCGGTTCGAGCAGTGAGGCCACATATATACACGATAGTTCTGATGGACCAGACGACAATTTGACCATCTTCGGCGATATTGTTGGCGATAAATTGGAGTATATTGATGGTACTGGTTTATACGATGCATTCTATCTTGGCTATACACCAGATGGAGTGGTCGCTCTCACGACCGGCGGCAAGTACCTTTTCACGAACTCCTCTTACAGCGACGGAAGCGAAGTCACCTACACGGCCGAGCCGTTGGTCTGCTTCGCCGCCGGCACGCTGATCCGGACGCCGGGCGGGGACGTTCAGGTCGAGGCGCTGGCCGAGGGTGACGTCGTGGTCACCGCGACCGGCGAGAAACGCGCCATACGCTGGACCGGGGCGCGCAGCGTCGACTGCGGCGCCACCACCAATCCGCGCCAGGCCTGGCCGATAAGGGTCGCGGCCGACGCCTTCGGCCCAGGCCTGCCGGAGCGCGAGCTGTGGCTGTCGCCAGCGCACGCGGTGATGGTGACGGTCGGCGATCACGTGCTCGTCCCGATCGGATCGCTCGTCAACGGGGCGACGATCCAGCAGGTGCCCGTAGACACGATGGCCTATCACCACATCGAACTCGACAGCCACGACGTCGTCGTCGCCAACGGATTGCCCGCCGAAACCTATCTTGACTGCGGCAACCGGGCCTTCTTTGAAGGGGCCGACGTCGCGCCGGAAGCCGAGCGCGAGGAAATCGACCCTGCCGACCTGCCCTTCTGCCTGCCTTTCATTACCCATGGCAGGATCGTCGAGGCTGTGCGGGCACGGCTCGAGGCCCAGGCCCGCCGGCTGGGCTGGACGGCCGAGGACGCCGATGCCGATCTATCGGTCGAGACCGGCGGCGCAGTGCTGCGGCCGGAAGAACATGACGAAAAGCTGCGGGTGACGCTGCCCGTCGACGCCCGCGAGGCGTGGCTGGTGTCGTCCTCCTGGGTGCCGCAGCACCACCGCGCCAGCGCCGACAGGCGCAACATCGGCGTCGCCTTCCGGCACCTGACGCTGACCGACGTGACCGGCGAGGCCCGGCGCATCCGGGCGGACGATCCGCGCCTGAGCTTCGGATTCCATGCCCCGGAGGGCGCCCGCCGAGACTCAATCCGCTGGACCACCGGCCGGGCGCTGCTGCCGGGATCGCTGTGGGCCGACATGACCGGCGAGGTGACGCTGACGCTCGACGTCGATGCAGGCGAAACGCGCAGGTGGATCCCACCGCAGGGCGCGGCCGACGAGCGGCACGCCCGCAATTTGTCCCTGGTCGCCTGACGGCAGGGTCGCGGCGCGCAGACTCCTGCGTCCGATGGTTCGCGCAGCACGGCCCTGGTCAGACCCGGGACCGTCGGCGCCAGGGGTTCCTGCACCTCGACGCTACCGAACCGCCGCGTCCCGTCGTGCGATTCCTCCACCGTGGAGGTGCGGGCCGGCGCCACGATGGCGCGGCCGAGCACGTGCGCTGCGACGATCATCGCGCCTGCCGATCGCACCTCTACGGAACGTAGCAGCCGGCGCGGCACGGCCGCGGCGCGCACATGACGCACGGTGAGTTTTTGCTGGTCAAACCCGGTCCGTATGTTACGCTTTTTGCGGGAAATCGGATCGACAGGCACGCCGGACGCAGTTCGGTCTCGTTGATTGGGGGAACAGCATGGCCGAGAAGAATTTCACTTATATTCACGTCATCAATGGCGATAATACCGTAGTAAGCGTCTACACCAATCCGCCTAACGGTTTTATCGCTTTCGATATATATGACGGAGCGGAGGATGACCTGACCATATTTGGCGACATCAGCGATGATCACGTGGGCATCGCAAGTCAGGAGTATAACTACCTGGGCCATACGGGGGAAAATATCGTCATTCAGCATATCAACAATGGCAACAAATACTTTCTAAGCGATTCGTTTTATTCGAATGGGTCGGAGATCACCTACACCGCAGAACCCATGACCGTCTGCTTCGCCGCCGGCACGATGATCCGGACGCCGAACGGGGACGTGCCGGTCGAGACGCTGGCCGAGGGCGACACCGTGGTGACGGCCTCGGGCGAGGAACGAGCCATTCAGTGGACCGGCGCGCGCAGCGTCGACTGCCGCGCCACCACCAATCCGCGCCAGGCCTGGCCGGTACGGGTCGCATCCGACGCCTTCGGTCCCGGCCTGCCGGAGCGAGAGCTGTGGCTGTCGCCGGCGCACGCGGTCATGGTGACGGAAACGGATGCCGTGCTGGTCCCGATCGGATCGCTCGTCAACGGCGCGACGATCCAGCAGGTGCCGGTCGACACGATCGACTACCACCACATCGAACTCGAGGGCGGCCACGACGTCGTCGTCGCCAACGGATTGCCCGCGGAAACCTACCTCGACTGCGGCAACCGGGCCTTCTTCGATGGGGCCGACGTCGCGCCGGAATCCGAGCGCCGGGACGCGGAGCCGGCCGACCTGCCCTTCTGCCTGCCTTTCGTTACCCACGGCAGGATCGTCGAGGCTGTGCGAGCACGACTCGAGGCACGGGCCCGTCGGCTGGGCTGGGCACACGCAGACGTCGAAGCCGATCTATCGGTCGAGGCCGGCGGCGCGGTGCTGCGGCCGGAAGAGCAAGGCGGAAAGCTGCGCGTGACGCTTCCGGCAGGCGCCTGGGAGGCATGGCTCGTGTCCTCGTCCTGGGTGCCGCACCATCATCAGGCAAGCCCCGACCGGCGCAACCTGGGCGTGGCAGTCCGGCACCTGACGCTGACCGACGTGACCGGCGAGGCCCGGCGGATCCGGGCGGACGATCCGCGCCTGAGCTTCGGATTCCATGCCCCGGAAGGCGCCGGCCGCGACGCAGTCCGCTGGACCACCGGCCGGGCGCTGCTGCCGGGATCGCTGTGGGCCGGCATGACTGGCGAGGTGACGGTGACGCTTTCGGTGAGCGGGGGCGACCAGCGCCAGTGGATCGCACCGGCAGGCGCGGCCGGCGAGCGGGATGCCGGCGAGCGGGATGCCGGCGACCTGGCCCTGGTCGCCTGACCTGACGGTCACACCGCGTCGAGAATGCGCTTGCACTCGATGAGTTCGAACAGGGCCGCCTTGAGCTGCCGGACGTCTTCGGACGACATCGTCTGGCTGGCAACGGGGGCCTGACGGGCAGCGGGGGACTGGCCGGCAACCGGACCCTGACCTTGCGACGGGGGATGGGAAGCGTGCGGCGGCGTTTGAGCCGCCGGACGGCGCGGCGCCTCGGGAGCGCTTCGGACGACCGGCTCCGCCGGCTCATCGAAGCTCTCGGTGGGCCCGGCGGGGGAGGCATGCGGAGGCGGATCGGCGTGTCGCGACGGTTCGGCAGGAGCCGGACGCTGCTGCTCCGGCGCGGGCTCCGCCGACGCGGCTACGAATCGGACGCCCTGCTCCTTCAGGATCTTCTGAACACCCTTGATCGTGTAGCCTTCGCCATAAAGAAGATGGCGTATTCCCTTGAGAAGACTGACATCCTCGGGACGGTAGTAGCGTCGGCCGCCGCCGCGCTTGAGCGGCTTGATCTGCGCGAACCGGGTTTCCCAGAACCGCAACACGTGCTGCGGGAGGTCGAGTTCGTCGGCGACCTCGCTGATCGTCCGGAACGCTTCGGGTGATTTTTCAGTCATAGCGGAATCCGACGTCGATCAGGCGTTGCCGGTCCAGCGGGCGGATCAGTCGGTTTCGTCATCCACGCCATTGTTGATGCGCTGTTTCAGCACCGCGCTCGGCTTGAACACCAGGACCCTGCGCGGGGCGATCGGCACCTCCTCGCCGGTCTTCGGGTTGCGGCCGATGCGTTCCCCCTTCTCGCGGACCACGAACGATCCGAAGGAGGACAGTTTAACCGTCTCGCCCGACTCGAGGCAGTCGGCGATCTGGGAGAGCACCAGCTCGACCAGATCGGCGGACTCCGTCCGCGAAAGCCCCACCTTCTGGTAGACCGCCTCGCAGAGATCCGCCCGGGTGACCGTATTTTCCCCCATCCGTCCTCGCTCCATAACCGCCGCCGCGCCGGCTACGCCCCTGAGGCGAAAACGCTATTCGGTAGTGGGCCCGCGGTCAACCGACACGATGGGCCGCAGCCCAAAGATCGGCTACCAGCGCACGAGCGCGGCGCCCCAGGTCAGTCCACCGCCCATGGCCTCGAGCATCACCAGCTGGCCGGGCCGGATCCGTCCGTCCCGCCAGGCGACGTCGAGCGCAAGCGGGATCGACGCCGCCGACGTATTGCCGTGCTTATCGACGGTGACCACGACCTTCTCTTCGGGCCAGCCGAACTTGCGGGCGGTCGCATCGATGATGCGCTTGTTGGCCTGGTGCGGGACGAACCAGTCGATGTCCGCGGCCTCGACGCCGGCATCCTCCAGGGCGCCGTCGATGACGTCGGAGACCAGGCCCACGGCGTGGCGGAACACTTCCCTGCCCTGCATGCGCAGATGCCCGGCCGTTCCCGTCGTCGAGGGGCCGCCATCCACGTAGAGCTTGTCGAGATGCCTGCCGTCGGAGCGCAACCGGGCCGACAGGATGCCGCGGTCGGCCTTGTCGCCGGACTGCCCGACGGCCTCAAGCACGACCGCGCCGGCGCCGTCGCCGAACAGGACGCAGGTCGCCCGGTCGGTCCAGTCGAGGATCCGCGAGAAGGTCTCCGCACCGATCACCAGCGCCTTGCGCGCATGGCCGGCCCGCAGCATCGCGTCGGCGGTCGACAGGCCGTAGACGAAGCCGGAGCAGACCGCCTGGACGTCGAACGCCGCCCCGCCCTCGATGCCGAGCTGTTCCTGCACGGTGACGGCGGTGGCCGGGAAGGTGTGGTCCGGCGTTGCGGTCGCCAGCACGATCAGATCGATCTCGCCCGCCTCGACGCCGGCATTCTCGAGCGCGGCGCGCGCCGCACTGGTCGCCAGATCGGACGTGTACTCGCCGTCGGCGGCGATATGCCGTTCGCGGATGCCGCTGCGCTGGACGATCCATTCGTCGGAGGTATCGACCATTTCCGACAGTTCATCATTCGTCAGCACGCGCGCAGGCAAATAGGAGCCCGTGCCGCGCACGACGCTACGCACAACTTTCACGAGTTGACCACCTCGGTTGTTTCCTGGCCGGCGTCCGCCCCGTCCCTGTTGTAGTGACCGAGGCCTTCCGCGATCTTTTCCATGAGATTGTTGCGGGACAGGTGATAGCCCAGCGAGACGGCGGCCGCATAGCCCTCGGCATCGGTTCCGCCGTGGCTCTTGATGACCATTCCGCCCAGACCGAGGAAGACGCCGCCGTTGGACTTCCTCGGGTCCATCTTCTCGCGCAGCGTGTCGAAGGCCGCCTTGGCGAACAGGAAGCCGAGCCGACTGAGCAGGCTGCGCCGCATTCCCTCCCGCAGGTACTGGGCGATCTGCTTTGCGGTGCCTTCCGCCGTCTTCAGGGCGATGTTGCCCGTGAAGCCTTCGCAGACGACCACGTCCACCGTCCCCTTGCCGATGTCGTCGCCCTCGATGAAGCCGTAGTAGTCGATGGGAATGGAGCCGTCGCGCAGGATCTGGCCGGCGGCGCGGATGTATTCAAGCCCCTTGACCTCCTCGACGCCGATATTGAGGAGCCCGACGGTCGGCCGCTCTATTCCCAGCAGCGCCCGCGCCATGGCCTCGCCCATGACCGCAAAGCCGATCAGCTGTTCGGCGTCGGAGCCGATCGTGGCGCCGACGTCCAGCACGATGCCCTCGCCGCGCAGCGTCGGCCAGATTGCCGCCAGCGCCGGCCGCTCGACGCCCGGCATCATCCTGAGGCAGAGCTTCGACATCGCCATCAGGGCGCCGGTATTGCCCGCCGAAACGGTCAGGTCGGCACGGCCGGACTTCACCGCGTCGAGCGCCATCCACATGCTGGACCGGCGCCGGCCGTGGCGCAGCGCCTGGCTCGGCTTGTCGTCCATGCGCACGGCGACGTCGGTGTGCTGGACCTCGGAAACGGCGGCGAGTTCGGGGTGCTGTTCGAGCAGCGGCCGGATCAGCGCCTCGTCGCCGAAGAACAGATAGCTGCTGTCGGGATATCGCTCGCGCGCAATGGCGCATCCCGGGACCACGACCGAGGGGCCGAAGTCGCCGCCCATGGCGTCTATCGATATGCGTATTGGAGAGACCATCAGGCTGTGCGCGGCGAAGACCAGACTGCCGGCCACTGCCGGAGCGGCAGCCCTCGGCGCAGAAGGCCCCGGGACAATAGCGATCCTGCGGTACGAAACAACCGCTTTGTTGTCAGCGTCCTGGCTTTGTGAACAATCGGCAGCACCGGCATCACTCTCCCTCACGGGCCCCCTTCAGGGCCGACAGGGCCGCGAACGGCCCCTTCTCTTCTTCTTCGCCATCATCAAATTCGCCCGGGGCGAACTCAACCCCCGGCTTGCGGGGATAGGGATCGAGTCCGAGGGCCACATGCTCGGCGGCAAGCGCGCCGATATCGATCTGGTCGCCGACCAGTTCCTCGATGTCGCGTTCGGCTTCGACGGCGGCATCGGCCTGAGGGGCGCGGGCAGCGGCACCTTCGGCCGCGAAATAGACCTCGACGTCCTCGCTGACCGTGTTCTCGACCGGATCGAGCGTCACCACGCAGGTCTGCTCGACCCTCGCCTCGACGTGCCCCTGCACCTTCAGGCCACGGCTCCGCCACGGGGCGACGTGGAACGTCCCTTCCAGACTTTGCACGGCCGGGATATCGAACAGGCGGGCGAGGGTCTCTCGCTCCTGCGGATCGGCTTCGATCACCAACTCGAGGCCGTCAGCAGGCACGTTGTCCCGCCTGACGATCCGGCTCAGCGGATGCGCGGTCATCACCCTTCTCCAGTCGCGGTTTCCATACGCGACGGCACGGCCGGCCAGGTCAGGATCGCGGCCATCACGTCGCTCCCCGCAGTTGCCGCCAGCGCTTCGCCGCACAGCAGTACGTAGGATGCCATCGCGTCGATGTCAGCCTGATCGGCAACCCGCTCACCCGAACGGCCGGCGAACAGGTTGCGTTCCAATGCGGCCTGAAGGCCCTCGGCGCTGTTTGCGTCGATGGCGGAATCGTACACGCCGGCGCGTCCGTAGAACGCCTCGGCCATCCCCCTGACCCGCCGGGGCACGGACAGATCGCCGGTGCCCATTTCACGCAGGTTGCGGTCCATGTCGGCCATGAACGCGTCGAACAGGGCCTGTGCCAGCGCCCGGCCGCGGGCATCCTCGCCGCGCAGGCGGCGCATCACCAGAACGACATGCAGCACGATCATGTCGAAACGACCTTCGGGAGTATCCGGAACGCCCAGTTCGGCATAGAAGGCCGGCTGCCTAGCCTGCGCCACGATTTGCCCGTAGAGGACATTCGCGCGGTCGTCCGACTGGAAGCGTTTGAAAAATCTGCGTAGCATTTCAGGCTGTTTCCGGCGTCGCCGCCCAGGTACCAATGTTCTGCCGCTATGTTGCATTCCACGAAGCAGCCAGCTAGGTCAAACCCCCGCCGTTGGAATTTGTACGGACGCGGCCCTCGGAACAAGAAGACGATGCGACACACCCTCCCCATCCGACCCAAGACCACCAAGCGCTTCCCCGCCGGTTCCCGCGGGGCCCGCAGCGTCGCCATTGCGCTGGGGCTCGGTGTCGCCCTTGCCGCCGCCGGCTGCAGCAGCATCACGCAGGTCCAGCGCCACGGTTACATCGTGTCGCAGGACCAGCTCGACCAGGTTCCCGTCGGCTCGAGCAAGGAACAGGTCGACTATGTGCTCGGGACGCCGTCGACCACGGCGACCTTCGGCAACGAGGTCTACTACTACATCTCGCAGACGACCGAAACGACGGCCTTCCTGGCGCCGAAGGTGACCGACCAGCGCATCCTCGCCATCTATTTCGACGACGACAGGCGCGTGTCTCGACTGGCCGACTACGGGCTGCAGGACGGCAGGGTCTTCGACTACATCAGCCGCACGACGCCAACCACCGGTGCCGAAGTGACGCTGCTGCGCCAGATCTTCTCCTCCGCGGTCGGCGAGAACGTCTGATAGCCCGCGGGGCTTCCGGGTTGCCGGCCCGTGCCGCCTGAGGCGGCGCGGTCCCGCGCGGCCCGATCGATATCCGACGCCGGGAATGAAAAAGGCCCCGCGGAGTCGCCTCCGCGGGGCCTCGTGCGTGACGACGCGGTGCGTCAGTGCGCCAGGACGGCGAGCAGCAGCAGCGCGACGATGTTGGTGATCTTGATCATCGGATTGACGGCCGGACCGGCGGTGTCCTTGTAGGGATCGCCGACCGTGTCGCCGGTCACCGCGGCCTTGTGGGCCTCGGAGCCCTTGCCGCCGTGGTGGCCGTCCTCGATGTACTTCTTGGCGTTGTCCCAGGCACCGCCGCCCGCCGTCATCGAGATGGCGACGAACAGGCCGGTGACGATCACGCCGAGCAGCATCGCACCGAGCGCCGAGAAGGCCGCCGACCTGCCGCCGATCCAGTCGACGACGAAGTAGACCACGATCGGCGACAGCACCGGCAGCAGCGAGGGAACGATCATTTCCTTGATCGCCGCCTTGGTCAGAAGGTCGACCGCCGCCTTGTAGTCCGGCCGGTCCTTGCCTTCCATGATGCCCGGCTTCTCGCGGAACTGCCGGCGCACTTCCTCGACGATGGCGCCACCGGCGCGACCGACCGCCATCATGCCCATCGAGCCGAACAGGTACGGCAGCAGGCCGCCGAAGAACAGGCCGACGACCACGTACGGGTTGGACAGCGAGAAGTCGAGCGAGACCCCGTCGAAGTACGGGAACTCGGTCGGGTTGGCGATGAAGTAGTTCAGGTCCTCGGTGTAGGCCGCAAACAGCACCAGTGCGCCGAGGCCGGCCGAACCGATGGCATAGCCCTTGGTCACCGCCTTGGTGGTGTTGCCGACCGCGTCGAGCGCGTCGGTGGTCTTGCGGACGTCGGCGGGCAGGTCCGCCATCTCGGCGATGCCGCCGGCGTTGTCCGTGACCGGGCCGAAGGCATCGAGGGCGACGACCACGCCGGCCAGCGCCAGCATGGTGGTGACCGCGATCGCAATGCCGAACAGTCCGGCGAGCGAGTAGGTCACGATGATGCCGGCGATGATCACCAGCGCCGGCAGGGCGGTGGCTTCCATCGACACGGCCAGGCCCTGGATGACGTTGGTGCCGTGGCCGGTGACCGAGGCGTTGGCGATCGACTTCACCGGGCGGTAGTTGATGCCCGTGTAGTACTCGGTGATGAAGATGATCAGCGCGGTGACGACCAGGCCGGCGATGCCGCACAGGAACAGGTCCATTCCGGTGAACGACAGGCCGCGGCTGGTGGTCAGCACCGTGTCCATGCCGAAGAAGTACATGGTGATCGGGTAGAGCACGATGGCCGACAGGATGCCGGTGCCGATGAAGCCCTTGTAGAGGGCGCCCATGATCGACTGGTTGGAGCCGAGCCGCACGAAGAACGTGCCGATGATCGACGTCACCACGCAGGCCGCGCCGATCGCCAGCGGATAGAGCATGGCGGCGCCGAGGTAGTCCTGGGTGGCGAAGAAGATCGAGGCGAGCACCATGGTGGCGACGACCGTCACCGCGTAGGTCTCGAACAGGTCTGCGGCCATGCCCGCGCAGTCGCCGACATTGTCGCCGACGTTGTCGGCGATGGTTGCCGGGTTGCGCGGATCGTCTTCGGGGATGCCGGCCTCGACCTTGCCGACGAGATCGCCTCCGACGTCCGCACCCTTGGTGAAGATGCCGCCGCCGAGACGGGCGAAGATCGAGATCAGGGACGCCCCGAAGCCGAGCGCGACGAGCGCGTTGATGACCACGCGGTCCTCCGGCGCAAGGCCCATGAAGCTGGTCAGCACCAGGTAGTAGACAGCGACGCCGAGCAGCGCCAGGCCGGCCACCAGCAGCCCGGTGACGGCACCGGAGCGGAAGGCGATGGCGAGGCCGGCGGCGAGGCTCTGGCTGGAGGCCTGCGTCGTGCGCACATTGGCGCGCACGGAGACGAGCATGCCGATGAAGCCCGCCAGGCCGGAGAGAATCGCACCGATCGCGAAGCCGATCGCCACGGGGATCGACAGAAGCCAGGCGACGACGACGAAGATCACGATGCCGACGATGCCGATCGTCGTGTACTGGCGCGTGAGGTAGGCTTGAGCGCCCTCCTGGATCGCTCCGGCGATTTCCTGCATGCGCTGGTTGCCCGCATCCGCCGCCATGACCGACTGGATAGCCCAGACGCCATAGACAATGGACAGGGCCCCGCAGGCGATAATCACCCAAATAGCCATAGACATGGGGTTCAATCCTGTTTGTCTGATTTTCTACGATTTCGGACGGACGGGGATGACCGGCCCAACAGCTTACCCATTCCGGCTGGCGCCCCCGCCGCAGCTGACCGAAGGTCGGGCGGACCTTTGCCAGAAAAGCGGGCAATAAGCAACCAAGCCGAAGGGCGATGGCGAGTCCGCCGGGGCGGCCGGGTCAGGAGGCCGTTTCGCGCCCGCCGAACAGCCAGAGCCAGATCAACAGGGCAAAGCACATCACCACGACCGGAAATATGACGATGTTCACGGCTTCCCAGCCGAACGCGTTCAGCATCGCCCCCGACATCAGCGTGGCCAGTGCCTGAAAACCGAACACCAGGAAGTCGTTGAGGCCCTGCACGCGCGAACGCTCCTCGGGCCGATAGGTCTCCGTCAGCATCGTCGTGGCGCCGATGAATCCGAAGTTCCAGCCGATGCCGAGCAGAATCAGGGCGCCCCAGAAATGCGCCAGCGACAGGCCGGCTATCGCGACGACACCGCAACCGGCCAACAGCATGAGGCCGAGCGCGATGATCCGCTCGCAGCCAAACCGGGCGATGAGCGAGCCGGTGAAGAAACTCGGGGCGAACATCGCGATGACGTGCCACTGGATGCCGAGCGTGGCGTCGGTCTGACTGTGGTCGCAGGCGACCATGGCGAGCGGCGTGGCGGTCATCACCAGGCTCATCAGGCCATAGCTGGCGATGGCGCAGATCACCGCCACGACGAAGCGGGTCTGCGTCGCGATTTCCTTCAGCGGGCGCCCCCCGTGCCCCGCGCGGACCACCGCGGGCCTCGGAATCCGAAGGAAGGACAGGACGAAGATCAGCGCGGCCGCCAGCACGATCTGCGCGAGGAATGCCCCCGCGAAGGGAATCGGATCCAGCGAATCCTTGGTGAAGATGACGATCTGCGGGCCGATGACACCCGTGATCACGCCGCCGATCAGCACCCACGAAATCGCCTTGGGCCGGAAGTCGGCACTGGCCGTGTCGGCCGCGGCGAACCGGTATTGCTGGACGAAGGAATTGCCGAGCCCGGTGAAGGCCGTGCCGAGGCAGAGCAGCCAGAAGCTTCCGATAACGATCGCATAGGCCGCGAGCGCGCCGCCTATCATCGGAGCCAGTGCGCCGAGCTGGAAGCCGGCGCGCCGGCCGATCCGCTGCATGAGCAACGCCGCGGGAAACGACCCTGCCGCAACTCCCAGAACGAAGGTGGTGATCGGCAGGGTGGCCAGCAGCTTGTTGTCGCCGAGCAGATAGAACCCGGCAAGGCCGCCCATCGAGATGACGATCGGCGCCGACGACGCCCCGACGGCCTGGGCGGCCGCGAGCACGAGCGCGTTCCGGCGCGCTGCGCGATCGTCATAACCTTCGGCAATGGTCGCGCCGGTCATCGGTTCACACGACTCGGGTCCACGGATCGGGCGTGCACAACCGCATGCCAAAGGCGGATCGTCAACGGGCTATTCAGTCTGGCGAATATGTGCTCCGGACATGGCTGAACGACCGTTCGCCGAAATGGACGGGACGACCCCGGGCATCCAGGAAGGTTGCCTCGGAGCCGCCGTCCTCGATCACGCCGATCTCGGCAACGGGCGTCCCGGCCGAACCTGCGGAAACCCGGAAGTCGCGAGCCCTGTCCGGCGGAACCGTGCAGACGATCTCATAGTCGTCACCGCCGCACAGGCACAACATCGCCAGGCCCGGATCGGCGTCGACGGCCTGGCGGGCCGCCGGGGACAGCGGCACGTCTTCGACGGCGATGCGGGCAGACACGCCGGAGGCCGCACACAGCTTGTCGAGATCGCCCGCCAGCCCGTCGGACACGTCGAGCGCGGCCGTCGCGTACTGCGACAGCACGGGCGCCAGCTCAACGCGGGGGCGCGGAAGTCTGTACCTGTCGAGGAGATGCGCGCGCGCCTCGTCCGACAGCCCCCTCACCCGCTCGTCATCCCTCGCCGCAAGCAAACCAAGCGCGCCGTCGCCGATGGTTCCGGTGACGAAGACGCGGTCGCCGGGCCGGGCACGGCTGCGGCGCACCATCGTGCCGGTGGCGACGATGCCGAACGCGGTTATCGAGACGAGAAGACCGTTTGAGCGGATCGTGTCGCCGCCGTAGAGCGTGGCGCCGTATTCGGCCTGGTCGGCCGCCAGCCCGGCGGCGAAGCCGGCGATCCATTCTTCCGTCCAGTCCTCGCCAAGCCCGAGGAGCACCAGATATCCGACCGGACGGGCGCCCTTGGCGGCAAGGTCGGACAGATTGACCCGCAACGCCTTGCGCGCGATGGTTTCCGCAGCTTCGCCGGGCAGGAAATGAATTGCCTCGGCGATCCCGTCCTTGGTCAGAACCAGGTCGCTTCCCGCCGGCGGCGTGTAGGCTGCAGCGTCGTCGGTGAGCCGAAAGGCGCCCGGCGCCACAGCGAGCGGCCTGAAATAGGTCTCTATCAGGCCGTGCTCGTCGCGGATCGAGGCACCGTCCGCACTCATCCCTCTCGGCTTCCGGACAGTTCCGTCTGCCGCATCCTGCGCGCGAGGTTGTCGAGGATGGCGTTGGCGATCCCGGGCTCCTCGCCGTCCTCGAAGAAGGCCCGGGCGATGTCGACATACTCGGTGATCACCACTCTCGGCGGGACGTCGCGGCGCTCGATCATCTCGTAGACGCCTGCCCGCAGCAGCGCCCGCAAGGTGAGATCGATCCGCTTCAGCGGCCAGGTGCGCTCCAGCGTCTCGTCGATCTCGCGGTCGACGCGCGCCTGGATGGTCACGACGCCGGTCACGAGTTCGCGGAAGAAGCGGACGTCGGCGCCAATCAGCGTGTCGCCTTCCAGATCCTTGCCGAGGCGATGGCTCTCGAACTCGCCGAGCGTGGTGTCGAGGTCGCTGCCGGCCACGTCCATCTGGTACAGGGCCTGCACCGCGGCCAGACGCGCCGCGCCGCGCTTGTTGGCCTTCGCCGGCTTCCGGGCGCGATCGTCGGTCATCGTTTCTCGCCGCGCAGACTGCGCCTGACGCCGATCATGGCGAGGGCCGCACGCGCGGCGAAGCCACCCTTGTCGCGGCCGTCCCGGGAGGCGCGCACGTTGGCCTGCTGGGCGTTCTCGACGGTCAGGATGCCGTTGCCCAGCGCCAGTTCGTGCTCCACGGCGAGATCCATCACGGCGCGCGCGGATTCACCGGCGACGATATCGTAGTGGCTGGTTTCGCCGCGGATGACGCAGCCGAGCAGCACGTAGCCGTCGAACGCGGCCGGCGCGTAGCGATTGCCGGCGCCCACCGCCATCGCCAGGGCGGCCGGGATCTCCAGCACGCCAGGCACCCAGATGCGCTCGACATGGGCGTCCGCCTCCTCCAGCGCGGCCATCGCGCCGCTGCGCAGCGCCTCGGCAATGTCGGGATAGAAAACCGCCTCGATGATCAGGATGCGCGGGCCGTCGTGGGTCATGTGTGTTCCGTTTCCTTCAACCGGGCGACATAGCGCGCCATCAGGTCGACTTCGATATTGACCGGATCACCGGCCTGCCGGTCGCCCCAGGTGGTGACCTGCAGGGTATGGGGAATGAGCGTCACCCAGAAGCGGTTTTCCGCAACGCCGTTGACGGTCAGCGACGTTCCGTCGAGGCAGACGGAGCCCTTCTCGGCGATGAACCGATGAAGCGGCGCCGGCACGTCGAAGGTGAAGCGGACGGCCTCCCCCTCCTCGTCGCGCGCCACGATCGTTGCGACGCCGTCGATGTGGCCGGTGACGACGTGGCCGCCGAGTTCGTCGCCCTGCCTCAGCGACCGCTCCAGATTGATGCGCGTGCCCGGCTTCCAGGCGCCCGCGGTGGTGCGATCCAGCGTTTCGCCGGACACATCGACGGTGAAAACCGTCCGGTTGCCGTCGGTACGGATGGAGGTCGCGGTCAGACAGGGGCCGCAGCAGGCGATCGAGGCACCGAGCGCGATCGAGTCGGCGGGATAGGCACAGGCGATGGCGAAGCGGCTGACGCCGTCGCCGTCCTCGCGCGAGACCACCTCGCCAATATCGGTGACTATGCCGGTAAACATCAGAAACCCGATGCAGGCCTATCGCGTCCGCAAGTAGGTGGACATGGTGTCGCTTCCAGGTTCGGCGCCAAACACGGCACCGTCGACGCGCCTGTATGCCCCGCCCGAGACGACTGCGGCAAGTCCCGATCCCGCAGGGATGCCATGCGGCCCGATCTCCACGGCGCCGTTGAAGATCACCGCCTCGTCGACGAGGTCGTCCGCGACAAGGCTTGCCGCGACCTCCGCCCCGCCCTCGACGAGCACGCGGGTGATGCCCTGCCCCACCAGCGTCTCGAGCGCGGAGCGCATGCCGATGCGGCCGTCAGCGCCCGCCGGGACCGCCAGGATCGCGGCGCCCTTGTCGAGGAGTGGCTGGCGGCCTTGCGCGGTCGCCCCGCAAATCAGCCAGACCGGCGTCCGGTCGGTGCCCGCGAGCATGCGGGCCTGCGGCGGCATCCGCAGTCGCCCGTCGAGCACCACCCGGACCGGCGACCGGTCCGCCATTCCGGGCAGCCGGCAGGTCAGTTGAGGATCGTCCGCCAGCACCGTGCCGATCCCGACCAGGATCGCATCGTTCACGGCGCGCAGCATGTGAGCGGCGGCGCGGGCGCGGGGGCCGGTGATGGCGACGGGGGCGCCGCCTGGTCCGGCGATCATGCCGTCACGGCTGACGGCCAGCTTCAGCGTCACCCAGGGCCGGTTGTCGCGGACACGGGTCATGTGGCCCGCATTGACGGCGAAGGCGAGATCGGCGCAGCAGCCGACATCGACCTCGATGCCGGCCGAGCGCAGCCGCGCATGGCCGCGCCCGCCGACCAGCGGATTGGGATCCTCGAGCGCGGACACGACGCGGGCGACGCCGGCCGCCACCAGGGCGTCGGCGCAGGGCGGCGTCCTGCCGTGATGCGAGCAGGGCTCGAGCGACACGTAGCAGGTGGCGCCGCGCGCCCGCGCTGCGGCTTCGGCCAGCGCCATCGTCTCCGCGTGCGGGCGGCCGCCGACATCGGTCCAGCCGCGTCCGACGACCAGCGGACCGGCTCCGTCGTCGCGCACGATCAGGGCACCGACCGCCGGGTTCGGCCACGTGCGGCCAAGCTCCCTGGTGCCGAGCCGGATCGCCGCGGCCATGAACCGGGCATCGGTTTCGGCGGAAACCGGGCCGGACATCAGCCTCGCCGGCGCGGCTCAGGCCGCCGAATCGTCCTCGATGATCTCGTCATGGGCATGTCCGGACAGAGAATCAAGAAACTCCTCGAAGTCCTTGGCTTCCCTGAAGTTTCGATAGACCGAGGCGAAGCGGACATAGGCCACGTCGTCGAGCGTCCGCAGGCCCTCCATGACCAGCCGGCCGACGGTATCGGAGGGCACCTCGCTCTCGCCCATGCTCTCCAGCCGGCGCACGATGCCGCTGATCAGGCGCTCTATCCGGTCGGCCTCGACGGGGCGCTTGCGCAATGCGACCTGGATCGAGCGGGCAAGCTTGTCGCGGTCGAAGGGAACCCGCCTGCCGGACTTCTTGATGACCGTGAGTTCGCGCAGCTGGATCCTTTCGAAGGTGGTGAAGCGGCCGCCGCAATCGGGACAGACGCGCCGCCGCCGGATGGCGGCGCTGTCCTCGGTCGGCCGCGAGTCCTTCACCTGGGTCGCCAGGCTGCCGCAATAGGGACAGCGCATACCTTCTCTCCGGCCTCCGCCTCGTATCGGCTAGTTATCGTAGATCGGGAAGCGCCGGCACAGCTCCTGCGCCCGGGCCCGCACGGCGGCTTCCACCGCAGCGTTGCCGTCTTCGCTGTTGGCGGCGCGCAGCCCTTCCAGAACCTCGACGATCATTGCACCGATTTCCCGGAATTCGGAAACACCGAATCCGCGCGTGGTGCCGGCGGGACTGCCGAGACGGACGCCGGAGGTGATCATCGGCTTCTCCGGATCGAACGGGATGCCGTTCTTGTTGCAGGTGATGTGGGCGCGGCCGAGCGACTCTTCGGCGGCCTTGCCGGTCAGGTTCATCGGCCTGAGGTCGACCAGCATCAGATGCGTGTCGGTGCCGCCGGATACGATGTCGAGGCCGGCACCGTCGAGGTGTTCGGCGAGCGCCTTGGCGTTGTCTACGATCTGCCGGGCATAGAGCTTGAACTCCGGCCGCAGCGCCTCGCCGAAGGCGACCGCCTTGGCGGCGATCACATGCATCAGCGGGCCGCCCTGGAGTCCCGGAAACACGGCGGAATTCACCTTCTTGGCAATCTCCGGGTCATTGGTCAGCACCATGCCGCCGCGCGGGCCGCGCAGCGTCTTGTGGGTCGTCGTGGTGACGACATGGGCGTGCGGAAACGGGCTGGGATGGACGCCGGCCGCGACCAGGCCGGCGAAATGGGCCATGTCGACCATCAGGTGCGCGCCGACGGAGTCGGCGATCTCGCGGAACTTCGCGAAATCGAGGATGCGCGGATAGGCGGAGCCGCCGGCGATGATGATCTTCGGCCTGTGCTCCTCGGCGAGCCTCGCCACCTCGGCCATGTCGATCTGGTGGGTCTGCCTGTCGACCGAATAATGCTGTGCGTCGAACCACTTGCCGGACATGTTGACCGGCGAGCCGTGGGTCAGGTGGCCGCCCGCCGACAGGCTCAGTCCGAGGATGGTGTCGCCCGGCCTGGCGAGCGCCATGAAGACCGCCTGGTTGGCCTGCGAGCCGGAATGGGGCTGGACGTTGGCGAAGTCGCAGCCGAACAGGCGCTTGGCCCGATCGCGGGCGAGATCCTCGGCGACGTCGACGTACTGGCAGCCACCGTAGTAGCGCCGGCCGGGATAGCCTTCGGCGTACTTGTTGGTCAGAACCGAGCCCTGCGCCTCCAGAACGGCGCGCGAAACGATGTTCTCCGACGCGATCAGCTCGATCTCGTCACGCTGCCGACCGAGTTCGCCGCGAATCGCCTCGTTGAGCTCGGGATCCGTCTCGGCGACGCCGGCGCCGAAGAAGCCCCGGTCCGCGGTGTGATACTGCGACGGCATTGTCACCGACATGGCATGCTTTTCCCGGTTCTAGAGGATGGGCCCGTGCGGTGCCGACCGTGCCACGATCTTGTTCCGTGCCATTTTCCGGCGGCCCCGTTCGCGACAGCGCATAGCATAGCAGCCGGCCATGTCCAACCGGACCAGCGACATGAGCGTTGCCGCGGCGCGACCTCAAGAAAGCTCGCATCCAGGGAACCGGGTCCGCGACCGGAACAGCAGCCCGATGTCCGAGAACGGTGCCGACGGTGGTTTATCCCACTCGGTCGTTGCAGTAGCGTCTGCGCATGATCTCACTGGAACGCGCGCGGGACGAACTGGACAGGCATCTCGCCGACAGCGGCAAGGCGACGCATTGCCGGGTCGTTGCGCATGTCATGCGCGGTCTCGCGACAGTCCGGCGGCAGGACGCCGACTTGTGGGAGATCGTCGGAGTGTGCCACGACTTCGATGATGTCGTGACCAGGCGCAATCGCGAGCTCCACGGCATCAAGACCGCGGAGTGGCTGGAGAACGACCTCCCCCGAGAGGCGCTCGACGCGATAAGGGCCCACGACCATCGTACGGGCGTCCGGGCCGATACCGAGATCGCGGATGCACTGAAACTGGCAGACGGGCTGGCGATCGCAGACGCCGATGCAGGACGGGAGGCACTTGCCGGGGCCGGCACGGACGAGGAGTTGCAGTTGCTCTCGGCCAGGCTGTCGCGCAGACCCTACCTGCTGCCGATCCTGACGGAGCTATCGGGAAAAATGAACCTGGGCTGGGGAGAACTGGTGGGCCTGCTAGACGGAGCCCCCCGGCAGCACACAGGCTGAGCCACCGGTATCCGCAGGCAAGCCTGCGAGGTACGGGGATGCCCGTGCACCGCGGCGACGGCCTGCCGCCGCGGTGGGGACTGAAATCAGCTGTTGGTGGAGGCCAGCGGTGTCGCCAGGCCGTCACGATTGTAGATGTCCGGACGGAAGTGGACGATGCCGTCCGAGGTCGCCCAGGCCGTGATGTAGGTGAAGTAGATCGGCGTCGATTTCTTCAGGTTGACGTCGAGGCGCTCGCCGGAACGAACCACCGCGTCGATCTTGGCGCGCGACCAATCGCTGTTGGGCTCGAGCAGCCAGTCGACGAGCTGGCGGACGTTCTGGACGCGCACGCAGCCAGACGAGTGGAACCGCGCGTTCTGGCCGAACAGGGTCTGCTGCGGCGTGTCGTGCAGGTAGACGGCGTGCTCGTTGGGGAAGTTGATGCGGATCGAGCCAAGCGAGTTCAGGTCGCCCGGATCCTGCTTGAGCATGTACTCGACCGCCTCGTCGGAATTCCAGTCGACGGTGGCCGGGTCGATTTCCTCGCCCTTCCAGGTGAAGATCCGGATGTTGTAGCGCTCCAGATAGGTCGGATCCTCACGCATCTTCGGAATGATGTCCTTCTGGATGATGCTCTTGGGCACCGTCCAGTAGGGATTGAAGCTGACGTACTGGATCTTCTTGCTGAGCAGCGGCGACTGGCGATCCTCGCGGCCGACCACCGCGGTGTGCCGGGACGCCACCGCGCCGCTCTCGACCGCCTCGACCTCGGCGGCGGGAATGTTGACCATCACGTAGCGGTCGCCGAGATCACCCGACATGGAACGCACCCGCACCAGATTGGTGCGGAGCTGCTCGACGCGGACCTGGACCGGAACGTTCAGTTCGGCGAGCGTCTCGTTCTGTACCATGCCGTCCGGCACCAGGCCGTGACGGGCCTGGAATCGCCGCACCGCCGCTTCGACATAGGTATCGAAGGTGTTCGACACGCCGGCGCTGGCGTTCAGGTCGCCGGTCGCGATCAGCCGCTCGCGCAGCGGCGCGACGTTGGCGTGGGACAACCCGACGCGAAGCACCTGGCCGCCGGGAACCTGTACCCAGCCGCCGCGCGCGGCGATGCCCATGTAGACGTCGATGGCGCGCTGGATGTTGTCGGCCGTCTGCGCGCTCAGCGTCGGCTGCCGGGAGTCGAAGGTGAACGACAGGGTATCGGACGACGGGTCGAACCGGTCGCTCCAGGCCGCCCTGGTCCCCGAAAAATTCAGCAATGCCGCATCGTCGGACCGTCCGGCGACACGCTGCACGCCCGGCTGACCGGCACCCGAGGACGTCAGCGACGACCACCACGTCCCACTTGCTCCGTTTTCCGCATGGGCGGAAACCGAGCCTGCTGCCACCGCTCCGGCGAATGCCAGGAGCATCAATCTGTTCTTCGATATCATCGCCATCCGTACCCGCGCTCGCGAAATCCGCCGGGTCCATCGCTTGCCGCACTGAAGGCGCGCTGCCGCGCCAGACAAGACATTACGTTGTGGTCTGTACCATCTCGACAGTTAACGAACAACAACCCTTCATGGCGGCAACATGGCGGTCACGCAGGTTTGTTGACGTAAAACGGCGTCGACTGCCGGTCGGCACTCGAATAATACACCCGGCCGTCCGGTCGTCAGGGCGCGAGGCGTGTTCAAGACGGTTCGGCCAGCTCCGGCGCGATCCGCTCGTCATCGTCATGCTCATCGCGCTGGGACGCCCAGGCGAGCAGCGCGTCCAGCGCCGGACACAGGGCCTGCCCCCAGTCGGTCAGGCAGTATTCGACCTTCGGTGGCACCTGATGATGAATGATGCGCCGGACGATCCCGTCCTGCTCCATCTGGCGAAGCTGCTGGATCAGCATCTTCTGGGAGATCGCCGGGATTGCCCGCTCGAGCTCCGAGAAACGCAGGACCTGCCCGCCAAACAGGTGGAACAGGATCACCAGCTTCCACCGTCCCTCCAGCAGCTTGAGGGCGTTCTCGACACCTTCTGCTGCGGTCTGCCGCGTATAATCCTGAGACATACTTTTTCGTAAGTACCTTACTTTTTCGTGCGTTCTTGCGGTTTTGGCTGGTTAGGCCATTTTCTGCTGGCCGACAAGCTCAAAGCAGGGAGAACACGGATGTCCCTTTCACTGCCCACACCCATTGCCAGCTACTTCGCGGCTGACGGGACGGACGGCGCGACGGTCGCCGAATGCTTCGCCTCCGATGGCGTGGTGATCGACGAAAAGGAAACGTACCGGGGACGCGCGGCGATCGCCCGCTGGAAGACCCAGGCGTCGGCAAAGTACGACTACAAGAGCGAGCCCGTCGCCGTCGACGAGCGGGGCGAGACGGTCCTCGTCACGGCGCGCGTAACCGGAAACTTTCCGGGGAGTCCGGTCGACCTGCGCTATGCCTTCACCCTTGCCGGCACCGAAATCGCCCGGCTGGAGATCGTCCAGTGAGCTTCGACCTCGGCCTCCAGGACCGGCGGGCCCTGGTCACCGGCGGCACGAAGGGCCTGGGAGCGGCGGTCGTCGAGGCCCTGGCTGCCTCCGGCGCACGCGTGGCGGCAACCGCCAGAACGGTGAACGGGGATGCGAACGGGCGGGTCTATTACATCGCCGCCGACCTGATGACGCCGGACGGTTGCGCAAAGGTCGCAGGCGAAGTGCTGGAGAGGTTCGGTGGCATCGACATCCTCGTCAACGTCCTCGGCGGATCAAGCGCGCCGGCGGGCGGCTTCGCAGCATTGACCGATGACGAATGGCGGAAGGAATTCGACCAAAACCTCATGCCGGCCGTCCGGCTCGACCGGGCGCTCCTGCCCTCCATGATCGCGCAGGGATCGGGCGTCATCATCCACGTGACGTCGATCCAGCACGAACTGCCGCTGCCCGACTCGACCACCGCATACGCAGCGGCAAAGGCGGCGCTCTCGACCTACAGCAAGAGCCTGTCGAAGGAAGTGACGCCCAAGGGGATCAGGGTGGTCCGGGTGTCGCCGGGCTGGATCGAGACGGACGCCGCGGTGGCGCTCGCGGAGCGGCTCGCGAAGGAGGCGGGCACCGACTACGAGGGCGGCAGGAACATCATCATGAATTCGCTGGGCGGGATTCCGCTTGGCCGGCCGGCACGACCCGGCGAGGTCGCCGACCTGGTCGCCTTCCTGGCATCCCAGCGGGCGTCCGCCATCACCGGCACCGAACATGTGATAGACGGCGGCACCGTTCCGACCGCCTGATGCGGCCGGGGCGCGGCTGGACCGTTTCGCCGGCAGCTACTCCATCCGCCCGCGCCTCCGGGTGGTGCGTTCAGAGCCTGTAGAGGATCTGGTCGGTCCAGAAGCGCTCCAGCTTCTGCAGCGAGCGGTTCAGGCTGTCGAAATCGGTTTCGCCCAGCCCGCCGACCTTCTCGATCGACCGGAGGTGTCGTTCGTACAGATCCGAGATGATCCGGTGCACGGCGCGGCCCTTGTCGGTCAGGCTGATGCGGACCGAGCGGCGGTCGACGGTCGAGCGCTGGTGATGGACATAGCCGCCCTCGACCAGCTTCTTGAGGTTGTAGGAGACGTTGGAGCCGAGGTAATAGCCGCGGCTGCGCAACTCGCCCGCCGTCAGTTCCGAGCCGCCGATGTTGTAGAGAAGCATCGCCTGGATGCTGTTCACGTCGGTGCGGCCCTCCCGGTCGAACTCGTCCTTGACCACGTCGAGAAGGCGCCGGTGCAGACGCTCGACCAGCGTCAGAGCCTCAAGGTATTTCGGCTTGAGGGCTTCCTCGCCGACGTAGTTGCGGTCGGTGCTCCGGGCGATGTCCTGTGTGGCGACTGCTGCGTTCATCCTGACTGCCTCGTATTCGTCTGTGGTGTTCCCCACTTGGCGCACAGGCTAGTCGGAGCGACCTAAGAGCAACTTAAGAGTCAGTCTTAATTTTCCAGAAAAGCGAAGTTTCCGATTGGTTTACCCTGTCCCCCTCAAGAAACGGATGATCCCGGAGAAGTCGACCTCGCCATTCCCGGCGCCGTCGAACAGGGAATAGATCTGGGCAGCTTCCGCGCCGAGCGGCGTTGCGGCCCCGGATGCGTTGGCAGCGTCCTGCGCGAGCTTGAGGTCCTTCAGCATCATCGCGGCGGTGAAGCCGGCCTGATAGTCGCGGTTTGCCGGCGAGGTCGGCACCGGGCCGGGCACCGGGCAATAGGTGGTCAGCGACCAGCATTGGCCCGACGCCGTAGACGAGATGTCGAACAGCTTCTGGTGGTCGAGCCCGAGCTTTTCGGCGAGCACGAAAGCTTCCGACACCCCGATCATCGAGATGCCCAGGATCATGTTGTTGCAGATCTTGGCGGCCTGGCCGTTGCCGGGTCCGCCGGCGTGGACGATCGTCTTGCCCATGACGTCCAGATACGGCTTCGCCTCCTCGAAGGCGGCCTCGCTGCCGCCGACCATGAAGGTGAGCGTGCCGGCCTGGGCGCCGCCGACGCCGCCGGAGACAGGGGCGTCGACCATGGCCATGCCGGCCTCGTCGGCCGCAGCGGCGACCCTGCGGGCCGTGGCGACGTCGATGGTGGAGGAATCGATGAACAGGGTTCCGGTCGCGGCGGCGGCGATCAGGCCGCCCTCCCCCGTGTAGACCGCCTCGACATGTCGCCCGGCCGGCAGCATGGTGACGACGACGTCGGCCCCGGCGACGGTCTCGGCGGCGGACGCGCACACCGTGCCGCCCGCTTCCGTCAGCCTGGCCTTAGCGGCATCCGACAGGTCGAAGCCGCGCACCTCGTGACCCGCCTTGACGAGATTGGCGGCCATCGGCCCGCCCATATTGCCCAGTCCGACGAAACCGATCCGTGCCATCACATCCTCCCTCGAATGACGCGCCCGCCCAGAAATTGCTGCGGACGCTACTCCTCCGGCAGCCGCAGTATCTCGCCGGTATTCTCCGGCGTTCCCGTCCACCAGGCCAGTCCGACATAGACGAAGATCGTCACGAAGTGGAACAGCACCGTCAGCCAGGCGGAGCCGAACAGGTCGGAAAAGCCGAGGTGCATGACCAGTTCCGCCACCGCGCAGAACAGCCACGCGGCGACCCCCCAGGCCGCCCCGCACCACAGCCCGACCGAGGCGACGACCTGCAGCAGCGCGAAGTAGACGGTCGCGATCTGCATGTGCACGGGCATCGTTTCGAAGCCCGGGCCGAGGACGCCGATGATCCGCGACCAGTGCAGCAGGCCGGCGGCGAAGTAGAACACCGCCAGCGAGCGCAGGTACCAGAGCAGGATCGTCGGGGCGAGCGGGGCGCTCTTGGCGAACTGGAGGGGCATCTAGACGCGGCCCGTATCGTCGAGATCGAGTTCGCCGGGGCCGAGCGGGGCGAAGAACGCATCGACGTCGGCATCGGAGACCTCGTCGAGCCTGCCGGGGCGCCAGGCCGGCGCGTTGTCCTTGTCGACGATCACCGCACGGACGCCCTCGAAAAAGTCGTGCCCCCGCAGCACCCGGTCGACGATCCGGAACTCGATCCTCATGCACTCCTCGAAATCGGCCGCGGCGCCCTCGCGCATCTGCCGCAGCGCGATCTTCAGGCTCGTCGGCGACTTGCCACGGATGACCGAAGCCTGCCTGGCCGCCCATTCGGCGTGCGCGCCGGTCTCTGCGTCCAGCGCCGCCAGCACCTCTTCCACCGTGTTTGCGGCGAAACAGCGGTCGATCACCTCGCGCAGGCCCGGGACGGTCGCCCCGGCCGCCGGCTGCGAAAATGATTCAAGGGTTGAGTCCAAGTCACTGGTTTCGCACAGGGCTTCGGCGAGGGCGGCGAAGCGATCCGACGCAACCGCGTGGGTCGCGACACCGGTATCGACCGCATCCGCCTGGCCGAGCCGCGCGCCGGTCAGCGCCAGCCAGGTGCCGGTCCTGCCCGGCAGGCGCGGCAGCAAATACGTGCCGCCGACGTCGGGGAACAGGCCGATGCCGGTCTCCGGCATGGCGAACATGGTCCGGCCGCCGGCGACCCGGCGACTGCCGTGCACCGAGACGCCGACCCCGCCGCCCATGACGATGCCGTCGATCAGCGCCACGTACGGCTTGGGATAGCGCTTGATGAAGGTGTTGAGGCGGTATTCCTCGCGATAGAAGGTCAGGGCCATGGGATCGCCCGCCTTGCCCCAGTCGTAGAGCTGGCGGATGTCGCCGCCGGCGCAGAAGGCCTTCTCGCCTGCCCCGGCGATGACCACGTGGCCGACGTCCGGGTCGTCTGCCCATTCGATCAGTTTCGGGTGCAGCGCCCGCACCATGCCGAGCGTCAGGGCGTTCAGCGCCTTCGGCCGGTTCAGCGTGACGAAGCCGGCCCGGCCGCGCTTGTCGAACAGGATTTCGGGTGCGTCGGTCATGCTGCCGACGCCAAGCGAGAGACCGTCTTCTCATACGTCATCCCGGACGGCGCGCAGCGACGATGCGGGATCGCCGGAAACGCAGGCGCTGCGGTCCGTGGCGATCCCGGCTTGCGCTGCGCCTGGCCGGGATGACGTTGGATGGACTGGTCTGTCCTCGTCGCCCTCACCGCCCGAAGATCTCCCGGGCCACGATCAGGCGCATGATCTCGTTTGTGCCCTCCAGGATCTGGTGGACGCGCAGGTCGCGGACGATCTTCTCGATCCCGTATTCCGCCAGGTAGCCGTAGCCGCCGTGCAGCTGCAGGGCCTGGTTGGCGACCTCGAAGCCGATATCGGTACCGAACCGCTTGGCCATGGCGCAGAGCCTTGTGGCGTCGGGATCCTTTGCATCCAGCGCCGCGGCGGCGCGCCACAGGAAGGTGCGGGCGGCCTCGAGCTCGGTCGCCATGTCGGCGACGCGGAACTGCAGCGCCTGAAAGCGGCTGAGCGGCGCGCCGAACGCCTGCCGGTCCTGCATGTAGGCAACCGTCTGGTCGAGCGCGAACTGGGCGCCGCCGAGCGAGCAGGCGCAGATGTTGAGCCGGCCGCCGTCGAGGCCGGCCATGGCGATCCTGAAGCCGTCGCCCTCCTCGCCGAGGCGGTTGGCCACCGGCACGCGCGCGCCCTCGAAAATCACCGCGCGGGTCGGCTGGGCGTTCCAGCCCATCTTCACCTCGTTGGCGCCGAGCCTGAGGCCGGGCGTGTCGCCGGGCACGACCAGGGTGGAAATGCCCTTCGGCCCGTCGCCGCCGGTGCGCACCATGACCACGTAGACGTCGCCCGAGCCGGCGCCGGAGATGAACTGCTTCTGGCCGTCGAGGACATAGTCGTCGCCGTCGCGCACAGCCTTCGTCCGGAGCGCGGCGGCATCCGAGCCGGAGCCCGGCTCGGTCAGGCAGTAGCTGGCAAGCTGGTCCATCGCGCAGAGCCCGGGCAGATACCTGCCGCGCTGCTCGTCGTTGCCGAACGCGTCGATCATCCAGGCCGACATGTTGTGGATCGAGATGTAGGCGGAGATCGACGGGCAGCCGGTCGCCAGCGCCTCGAAGATCAGTGCGGCATCGAGACGCGTCAGACCGGAGCCGCCGACGTCCTCGCGCACATAGACGCCGCCCATGCCCAGCGCGGCGGCGGCGCGCAGCGTGTCGACGGGGAAGTGCTTCTCCCGGTCCCACTCGACGGCGTGGGGCGCCAGTTCCGCAGCGGCGAAATCCCGGGCCATCTGCCGGATAGCGCCCTGCTCTTCGCTCAAGGAGAAGTCCATCGCGGTTCCCCGATGCCCCCGGTGATGCGTCGCGGAACGTCGACACGGACGCCGCCCGGATCGAATAAACAGGCACCCCGGAGCCGTCAACTGCACGGGCATGTGCGCGGGTGTGCCATGCGGCAGGGCATTTTGAGCGACCGCCGCGCGCGTGCTAGCCTGAGGGGCCAGAACAGTCCCCGGACATGCCGCAATGGAGTGGTTTGACATGGCCAAGCGCGAAGAGCAGGCGAGCAGCATCGGAGCCGGTCCGCCGCAGGGCAGCCGCCCCGCCGCCGTGCACCGCGCGGTGCGCCCGCGGCGCAACCGGCGCGCCGACTGGGCCCGGCGGCTGGTGCGCGAGAACCTGCTTGGCGTCGACGACCTGATCTGGCCGCTTTTCGTCGTCAGCGGCACCGGAGTCCGCGAGCCGGTCGCATCGATGCCGGGCGTGGTGCGCCACTCGGTCGACGAGGCGGTGAAGGCGGTCCAGGAGGCAGCGTCGCTGGGCATCCCGGCGGTGGCGCTGTTTCCCTACACGGACCCCTCGCTGCGCGACGAGACCGGCTCGGAGGCGCTCAACGCCGACAACCTGGTGTGCAGGGCCTGCCGGGCGGTGAAGGACCGGGTGCCGGAGATCGGCATCGTCACCGACGTGGCGCTCGATCCCTATACCAGCCACGGCCATGACGGGCTGATGGAGAACGGCCGCATCCTCAACGACGAGACGGTGGAGGTGCTGGTCCGCCAGGCGCTGGTGCAGGCGAACGCCGGCTGCGACGTCATCGCACCCTCCGACATGATGGACGGCCGCGTCGGCGCGATCCGCGAGGCGCTCGAGGCCGAGGGCCTGATCGACACGCAGATCATGGCCTACACGGCGAAATACGCCTCCGGCTTCTACGGACCGTTCCGCGACGCGGTCGGCTCGTCGGCGACGCTGTCGGGCGACAAGCGCACCTACCAGATGGACTACGGCAATTCCGACGAGGCGATCCGCGAGGCCGAGGCCGACATCGCCGAGGGCGCCGACATGATCATGGTCAAGCCGGGCATGCCCTATCTCGACATCCTGCACCGCCTGAAGCAGACGTTCGGGATGCCGACCTACGCCTACCAGGTGTCGGGCGAGTACGCGATGCTGTGCGCAGCCTTCGAGCGCGGCTGGCTCGACCGGGAGCGGTGCGTGCCGGAGGCCCTCACCGCGTTCAAGCGCGCCGGGGCCGACGGGGTGCTCACGTATTTCGCCGTCGAGGTGGCGCGGGCGCTGAACGACGCCTGAGGCGGGCGGCGCCCGGCGCGCAGCCGGTGACCGGGCGCGCCGGCGTCCACCACGAAGCTTCTGCCTCCGGTGCCGCAGCCGCCGCGCTGGGCCCCGGATCGGGGTCCGGGGCGTAGGCTGCGGAGTTGGGGACAGGCGGTGCCAGTTCCTCTGCGTATATCCCGGGCTCGCCCCGGGATCCAGCGCAGTGGCCCGGCGCAGCCGCCGTCTCGGGCGCGCCGGCGTCCGGCGCGACGCTTCAGCCTCAGGTGCGTCTGCCGACGCTGCTGGGTCCCGGCTCGGGGGCCGGGACGTAAGTTGCGTTTGAGGCGCGGCATCTGCCAATGCCTCAGCCTATGCCCCGGGCTTGACCCGGGGCCCAGCGCAATGGCCCGACGGAGCGGAAGTCGGCGCTCCGCTACCGCGGCCTCTCCGCCCGCCGGTAGGCGCCGGGGCCGATGCCGTAGGCGGCCTTGTAGCGGCGGGTGAAGGAGGGAAGCGAGGCGTAGCCGCAGCGCAGGGCGATCTCGTCGATGGCGAGATCCGTCTCGCGCAGCAGGCGGCGCGCCTTGAGGAGCCGCCAGGTGGTCAGGTAGCCGAGCGGCGGCAGTCCGACGGTGCGCGTGAAGCGATCGGAGAAGCCGGCCCGCGACATGCCGGCGACGCGGGCGAGGTCCAGGATGGTCCACGGACGGGCCGGATCGGCGTGCATCGCGGAGAGCGCGCGCGACAGTTTCGGGTCGGCCAGGGCGGCCATGTAGCCGGCGCCCTCGCCCGGCGGCGGCACGCGGCGCAGCGTCTGGATGAGCAGGATCTCAAGCAACCGGCTCAGGGTGCCGTTCATGCCCTGGGCGGCGAGGCCGGATTCGAGCGCCAGCAGCCGCAGGCTCGCCAGGATCCATGGCTCGTGGCCGAGATCGCGGGTCCTCAGCACGATCGACGGCGGCAGGCCGGCCACGACCGGGTGGTCGACCGCCTCGTCGACGCCGCAGTACCCGCAGAGCAATTGCAGCCGTCCTTCGCCGCTGCCGTAGGTCAGCACGCCGTCTTCGCCCATCGCGCCGCCACCCAGTACATCCGGCAGCGGCACCGGCGCGCGATCCGGGCAGTCGGCGATCACATGGCCCGCGCCGTTCGGCACGATGACGAGATCGCCCTCCTCCATCTCCACCCAGTCGCCGCCGAGCCGAACGCCACCAACGCCGTTCAGGACGAAGTGGAAACGGATCAGCCGTCGCTCGGCGGGCACCAGGATGGAGAACCCGCCGGACAGGTCGGCGCGAAAGTACACGTCGCTGCGCAGACGCAGGGTCGCGAATACATCGCTCAGCTGATCCTGGTTCGCCATTCGACCGCTCCTGCTGGACGATCTGATAAATAATGAATACGAGACATCAAATACTTCGAACGTGAGTCCGGTCAATGTGCGCCTTTCCAACAGGAGGCGGACATGACCTACGACCTGCTGGTGGCCCTGGCGGGCTTCGCCTTCGTGATGTCGATCTCGCCGGGGCCATCGAACTTCATCCTGCTGGCGACAGGTGCAACGCACGGCTTCGCGCGCTCGCTGCCGATCGTGTTCGGCGTCAGCTTCGGATTCCTGTCGATGGTGCTGGCGGTCGGCCTCGGCATCGGGCCGGTACTGCAGGCGTGGCCGCTTGCCGGCATCGCGCTCAAGGTCGCCTGCGCCGTCTACGTGGTGCGGCTGGCGATCAGGATCGCGCGCAGCCGGCCGGCGGCAGCGCGGTCGGCGGCGGGGTCGCCGGAGCCGCCGATCTCGTTCACGCAGGCGGCGATGCTGCAACTGGTGAACCCCAAGGCATGGACCGTGGCGCTGATCGTCACGGTCTCCTACACGGTGCCGGACGACTACCTTGCGAGCCTGGCGGCGATGATCGCGGTGTTCGCGCTGGTCAACCTGCCGTCGATCAGCCTGTGGGCCGCCTTCGGCGTCGCGGTCGGCCGGCTGTTGCAGGATCCAGGCCGCCTACGGCTGTTCAACATCGCGATGGCGGTGCTGCTGGTGGCGTCGATGGCCCCCGTGCTGCTCGATATTTCGCCGCCTGCCTGACGTTCCGCCGGTTTTGCCGCTGGACGCCGCCGGGAACTGGCTCTACGACGGCTGCATGCATTCCGACCTGCCGATCACGCTCGCCGACGTCGAGGCGGCCGCCGAGACGATCCGCGGCCATGTCCTGCGTACGCCGCTGGTGGCGGCGCCGCGGCTGTCGGCAGTCGCCGGCTGCGAGGTCCACGTCAAGTTCGAGAACCTGCAGGTCACCAACGCCTTCAAGGAGCGTGGCGCGCTGAACCGGCTGGCGGCGCTCGACGACGACCAGCGGGCGCGGGGCGTGATCGCCCTGTCGGCGGGAAACCATGCCCAGGCGGTTGCCTGCCACGCGCGCAGGCTGGGGATACCGGCGACCATCGTGATGCCGCGCACGACGCCGTTCACCAAGGTCGCGAGCACCGAGGCGTTCGGCGCGACGGTGGTGCTGGAGGGCGAGACGGTCGCCGAATGCCGATCCGTCGTCGACGACCTGGCGCAGGCGCAGGGCCTCACCCTCGTCCACCCCTACGACCACCCTCTCGTGATGGCCGGCCAGGGGACGATCGCGCTGGAAATGCTTCGGGACGTCCCGGGACTGGACTGCCTGATCGTGCCGGTCGGGGGCGGCGGGCTGATCTCCGGCATCGCGGTCGCGGCACGCGCGCTGCGGCCGGACATCGAGGTCGTCGGGGTGCAGACGTCGCAGTATGCCTCGATGGCGGCGGCCCTGCGCGGCGAACCGGCCGAATGCGGCGGCGACACGCTGGCCGAAGGCATCGCGGTCAAGAACGTGTCGGAGTCGGCGGTCGGCGTCCTGACTGCGCTCGGCATCGACGTGATGGTCGTCGACGAGGCGGCGATCGAGCGGGCGATCTATGCCTATCTGGTCCGTCTGAAGACGCTCGCCGAGGGCGCGGGCGCGGCCGGGCTGGCGGCGCTGATGACCGATCCGGAGCGCTTTGCCGGCCGCAAGGTCGGGCTGGTGCTGACCGGCGGCAACATCGATCCGCGACTGCTGGCAGCCCTGACGGTGCGGGCGCTGGAGCGGGAGGACCGGGTCGTCACCTTCCGCGTCACGGTCCGGGACCGGCCGGGCGAACTGGGCCGGGTTGCCACGCTGATCGGGCACGAAGGCGCCAATATCCTCGAAGTCTCGCACCAGCGCCTGCTGCTGGACGTGCCTGCGATGCGGGCGACGACAGACGTCACAATCGAGACGCGCGACGCGCCCCATGCGGACCGCATACAGAGGGCGCTGGAAGCCGAGGGCATGATGGTGACCCGTCTCGACCCGTTGCAACGGCGGGACGAAGCGCGATAGGCAACAGGGCCATTGCCCTGGACGGATGTCGGGACGGACGTTCGGCGTTGGGGGGATGGCGGGCAATTTCCTTCCATTTCCGGCTTGGTTTATGGAATCGCCTGGGCTTGGATTGCGGCGCCGCCATCGTCAGTATGCGCGGCTCCGGGGACTGCGGGGAGCAGAGCGCGTATGGAAGATTTCCATATGTGGGCGACGTTTGCGATCATTGCGGTCGCGATCGTCGCCTACGTGACCGAAAAGACACCGATCGAGATTACCGGGGTCGGCGTCGTGGTCGCCTTCCTGCTGTTGTTCCAGCTCTTCCCGTATCCGAATCCGGACGGCAGCGGCCTGTTCGGCGCCGAGGAACTGCTGGCGGGTTTCGCCAACCCGGCGCTGTTCACCATCCTCGCCCTGCTGGTGATCGGACAGGGTCTGTTCCAGACCGGCGCGCTCGACGGGCTGGCCCAGCGAATCGGCCACTGGGGCGGCGGTCGCAACAACGCGACGCTGGCGGCGGTGCTGATCGTCACCGGCATCCTCAGCGCCTTCATGAACAACACGCCGGTGGTGGTGCTGATGCTGCCCGTGCTCGGCGCCGTCGCGATGCGGGCGCGCCAGTCGCCGAGCAAGGTGATGATCCCGCTCAGCTTCGTCTCGATCCTCGGCGGCATGACCACCCTGATCGGCTCGTCGACCAACCTTCTGGTTGCCGGACAGGCGAGCGACATGGGGCAGCCGGCCATAACCTTCTTCGACTTTACCGGGATCGGCGTCATCCTGGCGGTCATCGGGGGGATCTATGCGGTGTTCGTGCTGCCGCGCCTGCTGCCCGCCCGCGCGACCATGCTGCAGGAGGTCGGCGGCGGCCAGGGCAAGCAGTTCATCGCCCAGATCCCGATCGGCTACGACAATCCCCTCGTCGGCAGCAAGGCGGTGGCGGGGATGTTTCCGGCGCTGAAGGGCATGACCGTGGTGATGGTCCAGCGCGGCGACCATCCCTACCTGCCTCCCTTCGAGGACGTCGAGTTGCAGGCCGGCGACATCATCGTCGTGGCCGCGACCCGCTCGGTGCTGACCGATGCCCTGAAGGGAACCAAGGCCCTGTTCAGCGCCGACCCGGTCGGCAGCATCGACGAGGGCGAGGACGACGCGGCGCCGCCGGCAGACGGGCCGATCATGCTCGCGGAGGCAGTCGTGGCGCCCGGATCGCGACTGATCGGCCGGACGATCGAGATGTCGGCGCTGCGGTCGATGACGGGCTGCATCGTGCTGGGCATCCAGCGCCAGAGCCGGATGATCCGGATGCGGATGAGCGACATCCGCCTGGAGGCCGGCGACGTGCTGCTGGTCTCCGGATCGCGCTCGCAGGTCGAGGGCCTGCGCCTGTCGCGCGACGTGATCCTGCTCGAATGGTCGGCTGCCGAAGTGCCGCTGACGGAGCGGGCCGGACGGGCGCTGGCGATCTTCCTTGCCGTCGTCGCCGTGTCCGCGAGCGGGCTTCTGCCGATCGCCACCGCGGCGATCACGGGGGCGCTGGCGCTGGTGCCTGCGGGGTGCCTCAACATCCGCCAGGCCGCCCGCGCCTTCGACCGGCGGATCTACGTGCTGATCGGGTCTTCGCTCGCGATGGCGGCGCCACTGGAGGTGACCGGAGGCGCGCGGTTCATCGCCGAGGAGGTCGTCGCGCTGCTGAACGGGCAGTCGCCCGCGGTCATCATGTCGGCGCTGTTCCTGCTGATCGCGATCATGACAAACTTCCTGTCGAACAACGCGACGGCGGTGCTGTTCACGCCGATCGCCATATCCACCGCCATGCAGATCGGCGTCGACCCGTTCCCGTTCATCGTTACGGTCATCCTTGCGGCCAACTGCTCATTCGCGACGCCGATCGGGTACCAGACCAACCTGCTGGTGATGACGCCGGGCCACTACCGCTTCGCGGACTTCGTCAAGGTGGGCACGCCGCTGGTTCTTTTGATCTGGCTCGCTTACTCGATCATTGGACCGTGGTATTATGGTTTCTAGATAAGGACCCAGAGCAGGATTCAGGCGGGCGCCTTCACGGTATTCGAACCTTGAGCGAGATCGGACGCGACAATCCGCAATTCTATCTGACGGCACCGACCGCGTGCCCGTATCTGCCGGGCAAGTACGAGCGGAAGGTGTTCACACACCTGGTCGGCGAGAAGGCGGCGGCGCTCAACGACATCCTGACCCAAGGCGGCTTCCGGCGCAGCCAGAACATCGCCTACCGGCCGGCCTGCGAAGCCTGCAAGGCCTGCATTTCCGTGCGCGTCAGGGTGGACGAGTTCCGGCCGTCGCGTTCCTTCCGGCGGATCTACCGGCGCAATTCCGACCTGATCGGCGAGGAAGTGCTGCCGCAGCCCTCGGCCGACCAGTACGCGCTGTTCCGCGACTACCTCGACTCGCGCCACGCCGAGGGCGGCATGGCGGAGATGACGGTGCTCGACTACGCGATGATGGTGGAGGATACCCATGTCGAGACCCGCGTCATCGAATATCGCCGGCGCTCGATCGATTCGGCGCTGACCGGCCGCGGCAGGGGGCCGCTCGTCGCGGTGGCGCTGACCGACATCCTCTGCGACGGCCTCTCCATGGTCTACAGCTTCTTCGATCCGGAGGCCGCCGACCGCAGCCTCGGCACCTTCATGATCCTCGACCATATCGAACGGGCGCGGCGCCTGGGGCTGCCCTACGTGTATCTCGGCTACTGGGTCTCCGGCTCCTCGAAGATGGGATACAAGATCCGCTTCCAGCCGCAGGAGCACCTCACCGGCACCGGTTGGACCAGGGTGGACGAGAGCGAAACCTGACCTGGTCGGCACTTGTTCCGGGCCCATGTCGCGCGGATCGCCGCAGCCATCACGGCAGGCAAACCGGCGCCATCCGGCTACGTGGGATGCGCGGATTCCCGGGCGTACTGTCTTGGCGAGCAGCCTACAGTGCGCCTGAAGGCCGTGCTGAAGGCATGTTCTGACGTGTAGCCGATCGCCGCCGCGATATCGGAGATCGTGTCGCGGCTGTGTATCAGCCGCTCGCCGGCCAGCATCATCCGCCAGCGCGTGAGATACCCCATCGGCGTCTCGCCGACACGGTCGCGAAACCGCTGGGAGAAGGCGGAGCGCGACATGCCGGCCTCGCGGGCCAGGTCCGGAAGCGTCCAGGGGTAGGCCGGATCCCGGTGCATCGCGGCGATCGCCTCGCCGATCCGGGGTTCGGCCAATGCCACGAACCACCCGGCCGTCGCCTGCGGCGGACCGGACAGGTGGAGGCGCAGGGCCTGCACGAGCATCATGTGGGACAGGTGCTGGGCGACCAGGGCCGCGCCGGGCCGCGCTTCGCGCAGTTCCTCCATCATCAGTTCGATCGACCATCTCAGCCTCGCCTGGTCGCCGGAGGTCTCGACCTTGATGAGCGGAGGCAGGGTTCGCAGCAGGCTTTCGGCGTGGCGGCCATCCACCTCGAACCGGCTGCCGACCAGGAAGACATCGCCGCCGCCGTTGTAGGTGACGACCTCGCCGCTGCGGTTGGGATCGAGCACTTCGCTCGCCCGCTTCGGCTCGACGGTGAGATCGCTGGCGATCACCACCGAGCGTCCGCTGGGAAGCACGAAGCAGTCGCCCTCGTGAACGCGAACCGGCGCTTCCAGGTCCTCGAGCGACAGCCAGCAGCTGCCCTTGAGGACGGCGTAGCACTTGATGCGGCCGGCAAGGTCATCGAGCGTCAGGGCCCACCCGCCGCCTGCATCGAAGCCTGCGGTGATGTAGCTGCGCGGCTTGAGCAGCGCGAGCACCTCGGACAAAGGATCCATGGCGATTCCGGACGATTGCGAACAAATGACGGATCTTCACGCATAGATCATCCGCCGCTCGCGGTCTATCTCCCTTTGGCGAATTGGCCTCGATGGTGAGGCCGAGCGGATCGACGGAGTACACGCATGAAGGCCGCAGTCGTAACCTCATTCGGCGCCGCGCCGGAGTTCGGCACGTTTCCGGAGCCTGTCGCCGCAGACGGCGAGACGGTCGTGACCGTCGCAGCGGCTCCCCTGAGCCCCATCGTCAGGGCGCTGGCGGCAGGTACGCATTATGCCAGCGGCACCACGGCGGGCTTCGTGCCGGGCGTCGATGGCATCGGCACGGATCCCGACGGGCGACGGGTCTATTTCCTCTTCCCGAAGTCCCCGTTCGGCTCGATGGCGCAGAAATCGCTGGTCTCCAGCGGCATGCTGGTCCCCGTGCCGGAAGAACTCGCCGACGACCGCGCCGCCGCGATCGCCACCGCGGGACTGGCCTCCTGGGTCGCGCTCACACGGCGCGCCAGACTGGCAAGGGGGGAAACCGTCCTCGTGACGGGCGCCAACGGGGCGGCCGGGCGGATGGCGCTGCAAGTCGCCCGGCACCTGGGTGCCAGCAGGACCATCGCGGTGGCCAGGAACGACGCGAAGCTGGAGGAACTCGATGCGGACGTGAAGATCCCCCTGCACGACGATGCCGCGGGTGCCCTTCGGGCGGCCTTCGATGAGGGAGTCGACGTCGTGCTCGACTTCGTCTGGGGAGAGCCTGCAATCCGCGTCCTGCAGGCGGCGGCGGGCAACCGGGGCTCGGGAGCAGGAGAGCCGCGCCTGCGCTACGTGCAACTGGGAACCGCGGCAGGTGGCGAAATTCCGGTTCGCGGCGACCTGTTGCGCAGTTCGGGACTGGAACTGATGGGCAGCGGCATCGGCAGCGTCGCAATCAGCGACCTACTGGCGGGAGCCGGGGAGTTGCTCGCATCCGCTCCGGCGGCCGGGTTCACGCCGCCTTTCGAAGGCGTGCCGCTCGCCCGCATCTCTGAAGCCTGGAGCAGCGGGTCCGGCGTCAGGTACATCATACAGCCGAACGCGGCCTGAGCGCGCGGCAGACGGGCCGGATTGTCCCGCTCAGATCGCCTGGCGAACCGTGGTTTCCAGGCGCGAGGCCAGCGTCTCGATATCCGGCGACGCGACCTTTGGGACGATCCGGTAGGCGGCGTTGACGAAGCAGTAGAGGGCGAAGCCGAGCAGGCCGAGGCAGATCGCCGCGACCAGAATGCGGCCGTAGGGCTGCCCGGTCAGCCAGGAGAACGCCTCGCCGACGCCGCCGGCCTCGTCGGGGCTGGACCGCAGCGCCGCGTAGACCACCAGCAGGCCAATGATGCCCACGACCGCGCCCTTCGCGGTCAGGCCGGCCTTCAGCGCCCAGTTCCAGTGGGTCGTGAAATGATTGGCCTGGAGGCAGCCGCGATACTTCTCCGTCCAGCCGCGATACGCGTAATGGATCCCTGCCGCAATGATGACGAGGCCGGCGGCGCCGACGATGAGCCGGCCGCCGGGCAGCCCCAAGACGGCATTGATCGCGCCGGTCGTGCTGGAGCCGCCGCCGTCGCCCCTGGCAGTGAACAGGAGCAGGAAGGCCGTGAGCCCAAGGCCGAGGTTCAGCAGGCCTATGATGAACATGTTGACGCGGGCAACGACGCCCTTCGCGTCGGTTCCATGGTCGTCGAGGTCGAAGATCGAATCGCAGAACCGCCAGATGGCATAGGAGACGAGTCCAGCGAAGATGAGGAACAGGACGATCGAACCCCAGAGGCTCGATTCGAGCTGCTGGAGCGCCGACGACGTTCCTTTCGCCTGGCCGCCCTGCCAGATCGCGAAAAGCGAGAAGCCGGCGACGACGCAGTAGACGAGCCCGCGACCGGCGTAGCCGGCGCGCATGACCGGAACGGCCCAGGCCAGAGCCTGATTCTGCATGGTGGTACCCTCGGTTGCCCGAGGTTGAACCCGCAAGCGGCCGAATTGTTCCGGACGGTAGTGGTGGCGCCGAGGCTCGGCGAACCCTAGTCCAGCCCGTCCTTTCCGAACCGGTTGGTCTTCGGGAAGCCCTTCGGCGGCAGGCGGCCGGCCTGGGCGCGGGCGCCGCGCCATTCGTCGAGCTCCCTGACCGTCCAGGTGCGGCCGGAGGAATCGATCCAGCTCAGACCTTCGGCAAGCGTGAACACCTTCGCGTCGGCGAGGCCGCCGTCCTTATAGCGCTGCAGGCGGACGCCCTTTCCGCGAGTCATTTCCGGTATTTCCGTCAACGGGAAGACAAGCAGCTTCCGGTTCTCGCCGATCACCGCGACGGTGTCGCCGGCGGCAGGCACGCACAGGCTTGCCTCCTGCGGCGGACTGACGTTCAGGACCTGCCTGCCCTTGCGGGTGTTAGCGACGATGTCGGATTCCGGCACCACGAAGCCACGCCCCTCGGTGGTCGCCACCAGCAGCTTGCGGGAGGCATCGTGGACGAAGGCTGCGACGATGTCGTGCGTCTCGGCCATATCGACCATCAGCCGAACCGGCTCGCCATGACCGCGCCCGCCCGGCAGCTTGTCGGCGCCCAGCGTGAAGAACCGGCCGTCGGTCGCAAACAGCAGGATCCTGTCGGTGGTCTGGGCATGGATGGCGAACTTCAGCCGGTCGCCGCTCTTGAAGGTGAGCGCCGAGGTGTCCGCCTGGTGTCCCTTCAGCGCGCGGATCCAACCCTTTTCGGACAGGATGACGGTCACCGGCTCCTTCTCGATCAGGGCTTCCTTGAGCTCGTCCAGCGCATCGGCGCTGGGCAGGTCGGAGGCGTCGGCGATGTCGGTATGACGGCGGCCGAGCGGCGTGTCCGGGCCGAACTCCTTGCGGATCGCCCTGATCTCGGCCCCGACCTTTCCCCACTGGGCGGTCTCGTCGGCGACGAGCGCCTGCAACTCGGCCTGCTCCGCAGACAGCGTCTCGTGCTCGGTGCGGATCTCCATTTCCTCGAGCTTGCGCAGCGAGCGCAGGCGCATGTTGAGAATCGCCTCGGCCTGCACGTCGGTCAGCGAGAACGTGCGCATCAGTTCGGCCTTCGGCTCGTCCTCCTCGCGGATGATGCGGATCACCTCGTCGAGGTTCAGGTAGGCGACCAGATAACCGCCGAGCACCTCGAGGCGGTGGGCGATCTTCGCCAGCCGGTGGTTGGAGCGCCGCACCAGCACCTCGCGGCGATGGTCGAGCCACTCGCGCAGGACATCCGACAGGCCGAGCACGATCGGCACCCGGCCCCGGCTCAGCACGTTCATGTTGAGCGACACCCGGCTTTCCAGGTCGGTCAGCTTGAAGAGCGATTCCATCAGCAGCGCCGGATCGACGCTGCGGCTCTTCGGCTCGAGCACGATGCGGACGTCGTCGGCCGACTCGTCGCGGATGTCGGCGAGCAGCGGCAGGCGGCGCGCGGTCAGCAGTTCGGCGATCTTCTCGATCAGCTTGCCCTTCTGCACCTGGTAGGGAATCTCGGTGACGACGGCCACCCACGTCCCCCGGCCCTGGTCCTCGGTTTCCCAGCGGGCCCGCAGCCGGAACGAGCCGCGCCCGGTCCGGTAGCTCTCGACGATCGAGTCGTGCGGTTCGACCAGCACCCCACCGGTCGGGAAGTCCGGCCCCCTGACCATCTTCGCGAGGGTTTCGACCGACGCATTGGGATATTTGATGAGATGCAAGGCGGCATCGCACAGTTCGGCGGCGTTGTGTGGCGGGATGCTCGTCGCCATGCCGACGGCGATCCCCGACGAGCCGTTGGCGAGCAGGTTCGGGAAGGCGCCCGGCAGGACCACCGGCTCCTTCTCCTCGCCGTCATAGGTCTCGCGGAAGTCGACGGCATCCTCGTCGATGCCGTCGAGCAGCAGCTGCGCGACGCGGGTCAGACGGGCCTCGGTGTAGCGCATCGCCGCGGCGTTATCGCCGTCGATGTTGCCGAAGTTACCCTGCCCCTCGACGAGCGGATAGCGCACCGAGAAGTCCTGGGCGAGGCGTACCATGGCGTCGTAGATCGCCTGGTCGCCGTGCGGGTGGAACTTGCCCATCACGTCGCCGACGACGCGGGCGCATTTCTTGAACCCGGCATCGGGATCGAGCTTGAGGAGCCGCATCGCGTAGAGCAGCCGCCGATGCACCGGCTTCAGCCCGTCGCGCACGTCCGGCAGCGCGCGATGGGTGATCGTCGACAGCGCATAGGACAGGTAGCGCTCCTCGAGCGCCTGGCGCAGGTCGATCGGCTCGATGCCGCCTTCGGGCGGCGGCGGGGGCGTTTGTGCTGACATGGCCGAGGGGTACCAGAATCGCACGATTCCGGGAAGCCCAAACGCCGCGGCACGAGGGGTTTGGGGCTGAATCCCGCAGGCTTTCTCAAACCCGGAGCGGCCGATCACGTTCGGGCCCGGCGCTGAGTCAGCGTCGACCCCGATCAATCAGTCGGGATTTCCCCGTTCATGATCGCCCTGTTCCGCCCGCGCAGACGATGGAGAGGACTTGCCGCCACCCGAATGATCGGATGTGGTCAGTCGAAGTGCCGCGGCGTGCCGATCAGCGGCGTCTTTACCGGGGTCGCCGCGCCGACCACCACGATGATCGAATTGCCGCCCGGACTGACGGCCGGATCCACGATCTTCTTGAAGTTGGTCGTCACGAAGATGTTGCCCGAGCGATCAACCTTTCCCGCCGTGATTCTCTCGAACACGTCGCTGGTGTAGCCCGTCTCCGGCGAAATGGGGTCGCCGGTCGAAAGGACGCCTTTGGTTCTGCTTTGCGGGCACTTCTGCGCACTGGCACCGCAGAAGCGGGAGATCGGCGTGTCGGGAAGAACCTCGTTGCCGATATAGGGCGGATCGAACTCGGCGCCGAAATTGAAGACCCAGACGGTATCCGATCCGTCGACGATGATGCCCCACGGCAACGTAAGCCCGCCGCCGCGATAGACCGTTCCTTCGAACGTGTCCGGGTCGAACATCGCCACCGACGGATCGTCGCCGTCGGCTATGTTCTCGATCGGCGGCGGACAGGGGACATTGATCTTGTCGGAGTTGGCGACCCAGATGTTGCCCATGCTGTCTGCGGCATTGCCCATCGGGCGCTTGAGCAGCTTGTCACCAATGGTTGGGTTCTCGATCGTCCTGATCAGGGTGCCGTCGGTATCGATCACCGACAATGTTTCGGCGATGTTGCCGACCACCCAGGCCCTGTTGCGGTTGTCGAGGGCGAGACCGAAAGGCTTGACCAGTGCGGGGTCTTCCGTGCCGGGCGGAACCGCATCACCGGGATAGGGGAACACGTCGACACCACCCTTCAGCCGCGTGTTGATAGCGTTGGTGTGATCGCCGCCGACGATCAGCGTCGCCGAATCGTTCCGGCAATTTGCCATCCACACATTGCCGTCGGCATCCGTCGCCATCCCCTGCGGCCAGTAGACATAGCCGTTCCGGTAGCCCTTGTCCGGCGAGACCGCCTTGCCGGAGGGCTTGAACACGGAAAAGCTCTTGTGGTCTGCGGCCGTGCTCTTGTCTTCGGCACAGGCGACCGCCTCGAAGCCGAAATTGCTGACCCAGATCTTGTTGTCCGGCGCCATGAGGATGCCGTATCCCGCGCCGCTGAGGCCGCCGCCGAAGTAGATGTCCTCAAGCGTCGCGGACGGGCTGAACTTGAGCAGACGCTCACCCGCGCAGGCCGGTACAAGAGGCTTTTCCGGGATGAAGTTGTCGTTTACCCAAACGACCCCCTTCGGGCTGATGGCAATGTTGCCCGGACCGCTCATCGCGTTGCTGGCGTTCTGCTTCTCGTAGTTGCCGCCCGTGACCTTCAGGTAGAGCAGCCAGTTGGTCGGGCGCGTCGTCAGTGCCCCGGCATAGACGCTGCCCTTCTTCGAGAGGACGTAGAGCGGGTCCGCCGGGGAATTGGTCTCGTAGCCCGGATAGGACGGGTACCTGGCGATATTGGCGATCGCCTGTAGCACCGACACCGGTGCCGAACCTCCAGGGGGCGTCGTGGCATCGAACAGCTTTTTGCACCGCCTGTTCGACTGGACGCAGGCCCCAACTGCGTTCGCCATCGAGAGGAACGCCTTGTAGCTGTCCTTGTCCGGCCCGTTCGGGATTTCTGCAAGCATGGCGCCGATCGCGCCGGTTCTCGGGTTGGCCAGATTGCCGGCCATCATCGCGGCGTTGATGACGCCGTACTTGTTGCCGAGCACTTTCGGTCCTTCGGGGAGCCCGAAACTCGTCACGCCTTCGACAATGAACTGAGCCTCGGCTGTTCCCGCGGCGACCGTCGTCAGTTCGTTGAGCGTTGCCCGGCCGCCGCCCTTGCCTGCCGGCAGAACGGCCGCGAGCATGGCCGACTTCTTCCGGGCGAGGACGAAGAGAACCGGCGCATTCCTGTAGCGCGTTCCGGTCGGCAATTCGTAGGTCACGCGATACTTGCCGGACTTGTTGCTCTCGCCGCCACCCAGGAAGAGCCACTCGGGGCGCGTATCGTGCGGATAGGCGCCGAACACCGATACCGCGTAGCCAGCGAGCGGGCTCGCCCCGTCCGTTCCGCTCATGACGGTGCCGCGCAGCGTCCTGGCGAGTGCTGGCGCTGCGGAAGCGCCGGCGAAAGCCGCGGCAAGACAGACAACCGCCAGCGTCTTGCGGCCGGGAACAAGGCAACTCAAGCCACTGCTGGCAGTTCGGGACCGCATGGTCACCTCCTCCCCGGTTTCACATTCGATTGGCGCAAACACTTGGCGCAGCCGTCGAACCGGAGCCGAGGCCGCTTCCCTTCGCGTCCGTCCGCACAGCCCGGCTATGCCCCTCACCAAGCCGTTGGTTCGCTGAAGGTAGCACGACATGAAACAGTGGCGAACCGCGATCTTCCGGCGAGTCCGGGACCACGCAAACGGCATTTCAATTCAGGCCGCTATCTCCTGATGGCCGGCGGCAGGTAATTGGAAACGTCGCCCTGCGGGCCATAGAGCCGCAGCATGACGTTGAACTCGCCCTCCGAAACGGGCAGCCAGTTTGCCTTCGGCACGCCGGACGGCTTCGTCTGCGCGAGATAGAGCGTCAGCGAGCCGTTGGCGTTGTACTGCAGGCCCGGCGTATAGCTGGCCACCACGTACTTGTCGGCCGGGTTGTCGACCAGTTCGACGGAGTCGGGCGTATAGGCGGTCAGCGACCAGAACCGCGACACGTCCGGAAGCTTCTTCTTCGGGATCCGCAGGACGTAGCCCTTCTTCTTCGACCCGTCGAGCGCTCGGCCGCGGTTGTCGTAGAAGGCATGGTAGTAGGCGGCGGTCCCGATGCCGTTGCAGTACTGGCAGAACTCCGTAATGGCCGCCCGGTCGATCACCCGGGGACCCCAGTCGCCGATGTTGGTGAAGTGGGTCCAGTTGGTCGCGCCGCGGGTTTTCAGGTAGCGATTGACGATCGACTTGTGGGCCGCCCGCGTGCCGGCCTCGAATTCGAGACGCTCGGCGAGGTTCGGCGATCCCGTTCCAAACAGGGAATCGAACTTGTCCGACAGAGCCTGCTCGTGGGCCGAGTAGTCGTAGTCGGTCGCGTGAACGGCGTTCTGCATGAGCTTGAGAAACTCGACCGGCATGTACGCGACCATGAAGTCGGCGACCGTCTTGAAGGGGATCGCGAATGCGGCCTCCGGCAGGACCAGCGCGGGCTCCGGCGTCTCGCCGGCCATGAAGTCGCTGAGCGTCTGGGTGGTCAGCCGCTTGCGAAAGCGCTCGGCCTGCCGTGTCAGGTCCTGGCCGGTTTCGGAATACTTGTCCGCCCGGATGATCAGGAAAGAGGTGTCGAGAGGCATCTCGACGGTCTTCAGCCCGATCGGCACCGGCCCGTCGTAGCCCGGCCCGACGAAGACATAGGTGCCAGCCTCGGGTTCGATATCGATGTCGAGGATGGTCCCGAACGGGTCCAGCGAGAGGATCGAATACCTCGTCTTCGTCGGCGGCAGGGTCACAAGGACAGGCTGGTTCGCGAGATCCATGACGGAGCTCGCGTAGATGGTATCGACGTTGATCGCGACGACGATCTGGTAGAGCGGCGTGACCTTCTCGGGACCTGCGAAACGGTTGTCCGAGGAATAAAGCCACTGATAGTAGGTGAACCAGAGCGGATAGAAGTTTGCGACGTAGTCATAGGTCGTCGCGAATATCTCCGAGGCACCGGAGGGCGGCGCACCGTCTTGTGCGGAAGCCTTTCCGACGGGGCCGAACTGCACGCCGAAGACGGCGAGACCAGCCATCCCGGCGATCGCCAGCCGGCGAAGTCTTCCATGGGCAACTGAACAGGAATTCGTCATCGCAGGCCCCGGATGGTTATTCAGGAATTCCAAGTACAATCAACCAAATGCAAGTACCAGTCAATTGAATTGACTCCTTTCAAACTTGTGACAGGCAGATGAATATGTATTGCCAGCGAACTAAGGCAAATGTCACAAACCCGTAAGAGGTTTCAAGACCGGTACCATTCCAGTGAAACGGGATCCGTTACCAAGCACCTCCAGGCCAACATCCGTTCGCCGACTCGACCGGCCGGCAACTGGACTACCCCTTACCGGCGGTCTTCTTAGCCAACGCCAGATGCGTCCAAATCCTTGCGGACCCACCACGGCGCACCTGTCTGCGGCAAGTGCGTTGGCGTTCCCCCGGCGGCGGCTATAGTCCGGCCGATCCCGATTCGGGTGATGGGAATGGCGACCGGCGACGACCGAGATCACGTATCCAGCCGCCTCACGGCAATGCTGCACCGGCTCGACCTGGCGCGGCGTGAATTCGAGCGGCTGGCGGCCAACGGCGCGTACTGGCGGTATGCGGTCTACGTCAGCGCGATCGTTGCGCTCGCCGCACTTGGCGGCTACGCGGCGTCCGCCGTCCTGACAACGGCGTCGTCGAACTATCTCGGAGCGATCTACACCGGCATCCTGACCTGCCTGTCGATGCTCTTCGTGAAGCCGACGGCGGAGCGACATCCGTTCAAGGAAATTGCCGCGGCTGGCGGGGCGATCGCGATCGGGGCGGGGATCGGCGGGGCTATCGGCAATGAGCCGGTGCTTTCGGAGACCTTCATGGTCGTGGCAGCGTTTGCAGGCTTCTACGCGCGGCGCTGGCCGGAACCGATGCCGATGGCGGGCCTGGTGATGATGCTGTCGTTCATCATCAGCCAGATCCTCGCATCGGTGGCGGCGCCGGGCGTCATCCATGCCAGCATGCTGCCCTTGTTCGCCTGCGTCTCCATCGGCTTCTGGTTCCTGCCGAGAACGGCGTTCACGCGCGCATTCGAAAAGGCAGCAGGCAGGATACGGGCAGCGCTGGCCGGCGAACTCGCGGACCTGACGGAGAGCCCCGGCGCGGTGACCGCATCGGTCCGGCGGATCGACGACCTCCTCTACGTCGCCAACGCGGCCAGGGCGCAGGCCGACCTGTACAATCCGGCCGGGATCGACCGCCACATGAGGATCATCCATTGCGCCGCGACGTTGGCGCGGGTTTGGGAAAACGCCGCCGACAGCCTCTCCGCCGTCGCCGCGACCGAGTCGACGGCGCGAGCGCCCGCCGTCCGGGCGTGCAGCGGGGCCAAAGCCGCCGTCGCCGCCGCCCTCGCCCGCCCGGACGCCAATAACCGCGCCTCGGCGCGGGACGCCCTCGCGCGCATCGGCGACGCCGCCGATTGCGTCGTCCGCGATCTCGATCCCGCCGAGGCCCCGGACGACCTGTCGACGCGCCTGCCTTTCCAGTTGATCAACGCGCAGCTAGCGCTGACGCACCTTCTGGAGACGGCAGGACATCTCGATGCGGCGCTGGCCCGCGGGGAAGGAGCCGGCCGATGAGTTCGGCTGCAGGAAGCGCCTTCCGCATCCGGCCGAGCACGCGCCTTGCAATCCAGGCCGCGGTTTCGGCCCTGCTTGCCATCGCCATCGTGAACATCGTGGCTCTCGACCGCCCGTACTGGGTGATCCTGACGGCGGTCGTCGTGATGGTGGGGTCGACCGGAGAGACGCTCGCCAAGTCGGTCGACAGGACGGTCGGCACGCTGATCGGCCTTGTCGCGGGACTGGCCATCTACTGGCTCGCCGTGCTCGTCGCGTTCCCCACTGTGGCGCTGCTGATTCTCACGGTGCCGAGCGTGGTCTTCTTCAAGTTCGCCAACTACCGGCTGATGGTGATGGCGATCACCGCATCCGTCGTCCTTCTTCTGGAACTCTCCGACGCCCCGCAGACGCTGATCCTCGCCCGGTTGCTCGACACCGCCATCGGGGCGGCGCTGGCGGTCGCGACGAGCTTCCTGATCCTGCGGATCCCGACACGCCGTCCGGTGATGGAGACGATCGATACCTACACGAAGGCTCTGGCCGACATGGTGCATGATGCGCTCCAGGGCATCATCGAGTGTCGCTGGAGCCCGGCGATCGACGAAAAGGCCGCCACGTTGCGGCGATCTGACGAGGACTTCGACCGCCTGGCCGCGGCATTGCATGTGGAAAGCGCACTTGTCGGCGGCGGCGACGACGCGCGCACCGCTCTCGCCATCCTCCCCGTGCTGCGCGGCCACGTGGAGAACATCGTGGACGCCGCCGAAGCCGCGGCGCAAAGCGGCATCGGACGCGATACCGCCGGAGAGCTCAGGAAGATCGACGCGCTGATTGCCGCGAACCTGGACGCGGTCCGCGATGCGCTGCTGACCGGCAAGCCGCAGGACCTGCCGTTGCTCGAACCCTACTACCGGTCGATCGAAGCCGAGCTTCTGCCCAAGCTACGGGACCCCGACACGTGGCAGGACGTCGTCTCGCTGATGAACGTCCTGCTCGCGGTCAGGCGGCTGAACCGCGGCCTGCGGCACACCATGTCGCTTCTGGGAAAGTAGCGGGCCAATCGCACTGCAAAGGCCGACCGGCGCTATGCCATGCCGGCGCCGGACTCCAGAACCACGACCTTGGTGCCGATGGGGGTTCGGCGATACAGGTCCATGACGTCCTGGTTGACCATGCGAATGCACCCCGACGAGACACTCTTGCCGATCGTCCAGGGCTCGTAGGTGCCGTGGATGCGGTAGAGCGTGTCCTTGCCGTTCTGATAGAGGTACATCGCGCGGGCACCCAGCGGGTTCGTCGGGCCGCCTGCGACGCCACGGCCGCCCTGCAGGTCGGTGAGCTGCGCCTCGAGCTCCGGCTGGCGCGCGATCATCTCCTTCGGCGGATACCAGTCCGGCCACTCTCGCTTCGCCTCGATGGTGGCATCGCCCGACCAGCTGAAGCCGTCGCGCCCGACGCCGACGCCATAGCGCATCGCCATGCCGTTCTCGCGGACCGAATAGAGGTAATGCGCATACGGATCGATGACGATGGTCCCGGGAAGCTGCGAGGTCGGATAGGCAACCAGCTCGCGCCGGAAGGCCGGGTCGAGGTGATAGGGGTCGATCGCCGGCACCGGGAACGGCTCCGTGTTGATCGGCCCGTACATCATCGCGAAGTCCGGGCCGGCCACGTTCGGAGCGGCCTCCGCGACGGGTGTCGGAGCGGTGTTGGTCTGGCAGCCGGCGAGTGCGGCAGCGGCGGCGGCGGTGCCGCCGGCAACAAAAAAGCGACGCGTTAGTTCAGTCATCTGCGGTCATACTCCACAACGAATCGTTCACCATACTGACCGCGAATTCTTTCCGGGTCGTTTCCTGGCAATATCGGGCGATCGATTGACCTTTAAACGTGACCGGGTCGTGGTCGCGAAATGAAATTTGCGCGAGGTGCCTTTTCGGCAACAATCTCGCGCAATACGGCCCGTCGACCTCCGCACCGATCGGCTCGGTGCATGGGCAACGCCGGCCGCGCCGGCCGGTTCCCTCCGCTCGACAGCGCGCCCGCCGCCCAGCGAATCAGGATCTCAGCCGCCTGATCAGGCGGTCGCGCTCGGGCGGCAGATCGATCCGGCGGGCCCCGAAGACGTGGCGCTGCAGGAAGTGGCCGGTGAGCGCGAAGCCAGCCGCCACCTCCTCCGGTCCGGCCGGCGCGCCCTCGAGCCTGAGGAAGTCCGGCAACGCCAGCAGACGGTCGGCATAGGGGGTCCCGGCCTGACGACTGACGGCGCGGCCGGATCTTGGCGACACGAAGACGAGGTCCTGCCGCTCTCCCGTCGAGGCGCATTCGGTAAGGTCGAGGCCGAAACCGAGATCGGCGAGAAGCGCCAGTTCGAAGCGGACGATCGTCTGCGGCCCCTCCTGCGGATCGGCCAGCAGCGGCACCGCGTCGAGGAACCGCATGTAGAGTTCTGGATGGGGATCGCGTTCCGGCAGCAGGCGCAAATGGGCGGCCAGCGTCGCGTATCCATAGAGCGCAAGCTGGCTCTCCATGAGCGTTGCGGCGCGCGATACGGCCGGCTCGATCGCAAACGCACCCAGATGCTCGTCGAGGCGCGCGCGCCAGGTCGCCCGCACCGAATTGCCGGGTTGGAGAACGATTTGCATGCGCCGCGACCGTCCGCCGCGCACCAGCCCAAGGTGGCGGCCGTGGCCAGGCGTGAACAGCTCGACGATCGCGCTCGTCTCGCCGTGCCGGCGCACACCAAGGATGATGCCCTCGTCAGACCATTCCATCGACAAGCGTCCCGTTCGACGGGTCCAGTGAGGAGATGCAGGCTGTTACTCGCCCACGCCCAACTATATAATGTCCATTATATAGCCAGGAGCGCACTCGCATGCTTCGATTCAAGGTCACCACCGTCGGCGCGTCTTCGGGTTTCATCCTGACCAAGGAGGCGATGGCCCGCCTCCGGGTCAAGAAGGGCGATATCGTCTATCTTACTGAAGCCCCCGACGGCGGATATCGGATAACACCCTACGATCCCGACTTCGAGCGCCAGATGGAACGGGCCGAAGAGATCATGGGCGAGGACCGTGACATCCTTCGCGCCCTGGCGAAGTGACCGCCTGGAACTGGGTATCGCAGTCGGTGGTCTTCGCCGTTCACGACCGGCTGCTGGCTGAACACGGCGGCCCCGACGGGATCCGCGACCTCGGGATGATCGAGTCGGCCCTGGACCGTGCCAGGAATCTCGCCGCATATCGCCAGGCAGACGCAGCCGACCTGGCCGCCGCCTACGCGTTCGGTCTTGTACGCAATCATGGCTTCGCCGACGGCAACAAGCGGACGGCCTGGGTGGTTGCACGGCTGTTCCTGGCCGACAACGGATACAGGCTCAGGTTCGTGCCCGCCGATGCCGTCCACATAATGGAGGCGGCAGCCGCGGGAACAATTCGGGAAGCCGACCTGGCCGACTGGTTCCGAAAGCGTCTTCATACACGTCCCTGACCGGCATCGTGCCCGCCAGGTCAGTCAGTCGCCGGGGAAGTCCAGACCGAGCTCCCGGTAGCGCTCGGGATCGTCGGCCCAGCGCTCGCGGACTTTGACGAACAGGAACAGGTGGACCGGCTGGCCGAGGATGTCGGCGAGTTCCTCGCGGGCCGCGGCCCCGATCTCCCGGATCGTCCGGCCACCCTTGCCCAGCACGATGCCCTTCTGGCTGTCGCGGGCGACGTAGATCACCTGCTCGACCCTGACCGAGCCGTTCTTCTGCTCCGTCCAGCTCTCCGTCTCCACGTGCGATTCGTACGGCAGTTCCTGGTGCAGGCGCAGGTAGAGCTTCTCGCGGGTGATCTCGGCGGCGAGCTGGCGCATCGGAAAATCGGAAATCTGGTCTTCCGGATAGAGCCACGGCCCTTCCGGCATCGCCGCGGCGATCGCGTCGAAGAGATCGTCGACCCCGTCGCCGGTCAGCGCCGAGATCATGAAGGTCGCCGCGAAGGCGTGCGCCTCGTTGAACTGCGCCGAGATCTCGAGCAGCTTGTCGCGGCGCATCTCGTCGATCTTGTTCAGCGCAAGATACTTCGGGCGCGCGATATCGCCCAGCCGGGCGACGATGTCGCGTGCATCCTCGTCGAGCCCCTTGCGGGCGTCGGCGATCAGCACGACGAGATCGGCGTCTGCGGCACCCGACCACGCCGACCGCACCATCGCGGTGTCGAGCCGGCGGCGCGGCGAAAAGATGCCGGGCGTGTCGACGAACACGATCTGGGCGTTGCCGCGCAACGCTATGCCGCGCACAAGCGCCCGCGTCGTCTGCACCTTGTGGGTGACTATCGACACCTTGGCGCCGATCAGCCGGTTGAGCAGCGTCGACTTGCCGGCGTTAGGTGCACCGATCAGCGCGACGAAGCCGCAGCGGCTCGCACCGGCGGGCACCGCGTCGGAGTCGGATGGCTCAACCATGGCTTCGCGCCTCCCAGACGCCCTCGCGTATCAGCAGCGCCTCGGCGGCGGCCTGCTCCGTCGTCCGCTTGCTGGAACCGGTCGCGGTGGCCGGCTCGAGATCGCCGACGGTGACGGAGATGGTGAAGACCGGCTCGTGATCCGGACCGCTGCGGTCGAGCTGCCGGTAGACCGGCTGGCCCCCGCCCTTCTCGTGGGCCCATTCCTGCAGCGTCGTCTTGGCATCCTTCAGGCGCGGAGACGTCTCGTCGACCCGGTCCGCCCAGTGCCGGACAATGAACCCCCGCGCGGGGTCGAGACCGCCGTCCAGGTAGATCGCCCCGATTATCGCCTCGCAGACGTCGCCTAGGATCGCGTCCTTGCGGCGCCCGCCGGTCTGCGCTTCGCCGACGCCGAGGATGAGATGGTCGCCGAGCCCGATCTCGCGGGCGACGTCGGCGCAGGTCTCCATGCGCACCAGCGCGGCGAGCCGACGCGACAGCTCCCCCTCGTCTGCCTGCGGGAACGCCTCGTAGACGATGCCCGCGACGACGAGACCGAGCACGCTGTCACCGAGGAATTCCAGCCTCTGGTAGGTGAGACGTTCGCCGCCGGGAACGGCGCTGGCGTGGGTCAGCGCCTGCACGAGCAGGCTTTCGTCACCGAAGCTGTAACCGAGGATCTCCGCCAGGCCGGCCGCCAGCCCGGCGGGCGCCGGCCCCTGTGTCATCGCACGATGTCGAAGAAGCGGCCGAACCTGAGCTCGGTTGGCCACTTCCAGACTTCCCAGAGCGGCGTGTCGTCGTCGATCGAGAAGTAGATCAGATCGGCGCGGCCGACGAGATTCTCGAACGGCACGTAGCCGACGGCGCTGAGGAAGCGGCTGTCGGTGGAGTTGTCGCGGTTGTCGCCCATCATGAAGAAGTGGCCCTCGGGCACCTTGTAGACGGGCGTGTTGTCGCCGAAGCCGTTGTCGCCGAGCTCGAGGATATTGTAGGAGACCCCGTTCGGCAGCGTCTCTCGGAACTGATGGACACGGGTAGTCGAGCCGTTCGGCTCGGTCTCGACGAAGTCGTCGATGCGCTCGCGCTCAACTTCCTGCCCGTTGATGTACAACAGGCCGTCGCGCACCTGGATCTCGTCGCCCGGCAAGCCGATGACGCGCTTGATGTAGTCCGTCTTCTGGTCGCGCGGCAGTTTGAAGACGACGACATCGCCGCGATCCGGCTCGCTCGCCCAGATGCGGCCGGAGAACAGGTTCGGCCCGAACGGAAAGGAATACCGGGAATATCCGTAGCTGAACTTGGACACGAACAGATAGTCGCCGATCAGGAGCGTCGGCATCATCGAGCCGGAAGGAATGTTGAACGGCTGGAACAGGAAAGTCCGGACGATCAACGCCAAAATGAGGGCGTGGATGACGACGCGGACGGTTTCGCCGAACCCGCCCTGCTCCTTGGGCTTCTTTTCGCTCATGACACTCATCGATGAAATCTCCGGAAGGGGCGGCGCCGGAGTCCAGCACCGTATAGCGGGTTCGCCCGTTCGCCGCAATCAACGCGGGCCTGATGGCGAAAAGGCGGCAGCACGCCGCCGGGTCTCGTCGTCCTACGCCGGCCGACGGCAGGTCAAAGCGGCACGGCCGAAATGATCACCACCGCCTGCGCCTGCGGGAAGTCGTCGGTGATCGTCACGTCAATCCGCGCCCGGTATCCTTCCGGCGTCATTTCCTCGAGGATCTTCAGCGCGCCGCCGGTCAGCTCCATGGTGGGACGGCCGCTGGCCAGATTGACGACGCCGAGGTCGCGCCAGTAGACGCCGCGGCGAAAGCCCGTGCCGAGCGCCTTCGAGCAGGCTTCCTTGGCGGCGAAGCGCTTGGCGTAGGACGCCGCGCGCAACCGGCGACGGTCCGATTTCTGCCGCTCGACCGGCGTGAAGATGCGGTCGATGAACCGTTCGCCCCAGCGATCGAGCGACTTTTCGATACGGCGTATGTCGATGATGTCGTTGCCGATACCCAGTATCATGCCCGACCGCTCAGCCCTCGCTCGCCAGCCGGGAGCGACGAGCGGCATCCATTGCCGCGCGCATACGTCGAATCGCGGAGTCGAGGCCGCCGAAGATCGCCTCGCCGATCAGGAAATGGCCGATGTTGAGCTCATGGATTCCGGGAATCGCGGCGACGCCGCCGACCGTCTCGAAGGTGAGGCCGTGGCCGGCATGCGCCTCCAGACCGAGCGAGTTCGCATAAGCCGCCGCGTCACGAATCCGCCCGAGTTCGGCCTCGCGGCCAGGACCATCGCCGGCAAGAGCCAGTTCGCAATAGCGGCCCGTGTGGATCTCCACGACGGGGGCGCCGAGCGACACCGCCGCGTCCATCTGCCGCGCATCGGGTTCGATGAACAGCGATACCCGGATGCCGGCGTCGGCGAGCCTGGCGACGATCGGCTTGAGCTGGTTGTGGCTGCGTGCGGCATCCAGGCCGCCCTCGGTGGTGCGCTCCTCGCGCTTCTCGGGAACGATGCAGGCGGCGTGCGGACGGTGCCTGAGAGCGATCTCCAGCATTTCCTCCGTCGCCGCCATCTCCAGGTTCAGCGGCCGGTCAATCTCGACGCTGAGGCGGGCAATGTCATCGTCGGAAATGTGCCGGCGATCCTCGCGCAGATGGGCGGTGATGCCGTCGGCGCCCGCCTCCACAGCCATGTGCGCGGCGCGAACCGGATCGGGATGGCGACCGCCGCGGGCGTTGCGGATGGTGGCGACGTGGTCGATGTTCACGCCAAGCCGCAGATAACCTTCATTCCCACGAAACTCGTTCATCGTCCTACTCCCCGCCGACATGCTCAACCGGCGGCACGACGACTGCTGCTTTCCTGGCGGCGTGTTCCGCGAGCCGGCGCCGGCGCGCCTCCTGAAACGACCGGACCAGCGACCGGATCAGGAAATAGAATACGATCCAGGTAATCACGCCAAGGGGTACGGCTCCAACCAGCATCGGCTTCAGCACCGGCCAGACGACTTCCAGCGACTGGCTTCTCAGGTCGACCCCCAGGTGCGAGGCCGCCGGATGTTGTCCGGTATCGTTGAGGATCCACCGGCCGACCCGGTAGGACAACGTCCAGATGAAGGGAAAGGTCAGCGGATTGCCGAAGGCGGTACCGAACGCCGAGGCCAGAACGTTGCCGCCGAGCAGGAACGCGAAGACGCCGGCCATGATGAAATGGAAACCGACGAATGGCGTGAACGAGACCATGGCGCCGGCGGCGAAGCCCGCCGCGATGGCATGCGGCGTTGCCGAAAGTCGCAGGACGCGCTTGCCCACATAGCGCAGCGACCGGCCCCAGGATCGTCGCGGCCAGAGGGCGACGCGGATCCGTTCGCTCAGCGGTGGTTTGACTCTTCGATCGAAAAGCATCGAACCGGTTCTTCCGAAGGCTTGTCAGCCCTTCATAAACGACCAGACTGGCACAAGTCCCTACCCGTCCGGCAAATCATCTGAGAAACCGGCTGCCCGGCTTCGTTATCGGAATCGCGGCAAGTTCCGCAGGGACGTCAGCATCGAGATAGGACGGCACCTCGATCGTTGCCAGAGACACCAGCGGCACGCCGACATCGGCGGTGCCGCCGGAGCGGTCGACGAGGCACGCCGCAGCCGTACAGTTGCCGCCGGCAGCGCCGATCGCGGCGATGCATTCGCGAGAGGAGAGCCCCGTCGTCACGACGTCCTCCATCATCAGGCAGCGCGCGCCCGGCTCGATCCCGAAGCCGCGCCGCAGCGCAAAGCTGCCCTCGACACGCTCCATGAAAATGGCGGGAACTCCCAGCTGGCGGCCGACCTCGTAGCCGACGATCACCCCGCCCATCGCTGGCGACACCACGAGGTCGAACCCCTCTGGGAACCTTTCGCGAAGCCGGTCGGCCAGCGCGGCGCACAGCCGCTCGCCGCGCCGGGCATCCATGGTCACGCGCGCGCATTGCAGATAGGCGGGGCTGTGGCGCCCGGACGAGAGCACGAAATGACCTTCCAGCAATGCCCCCGCGGCGCGAAATTCGTCCAGTACGGCGTTCTCGTCCATCGGTCCCCCTATCCGTTCACCCGCGTCACGGTATTGACTACCTTGATGCTCTTCAGAAGCGAAATGATCGTGTTGAGGTGCTTGAGGTCCCAAACCTCGACCTCGATCGTCATCTCGTGGAAGTCCGGCGACCGGCTGATCATCCTGATGTTGTCGATGTTGGCGCTGTTTTCGCCGATCACCTGCGCGATCTGGGCCAGCGTGCCCGGCTCGTTCATGGCGCGCACGAGGATCTGCGCGGGGAAGCGCTCGGGATTCTCCTCGTCGATGTCCCAGCGCACGTCGAGCCAGCGCTCGGGGTAGTCGTCGAAGGTCTTCAGTTCCGGCGACTGGATGGGATAGATCGTGATTCCCTCCCCCGGCGTCAGGATGCCGACGATCCGATCGCCCGGCACGGCGCCGCCGTGCTCGGCGAACTTGACCGGCAGGTCGCCCCGTATGCCGCGGATGGGAATGGCGCCCGCCCTGTCGCCGGTGGCTCCGTCCGGGGCCCGGAACTTGAGGCCCATCGCCCGCTTGATGCCGAACCAGCCGTCTTCCTTGCGGATCGGAGACGAGCGATGCTGCCGCTCTTCCTTGTAGTCCGGATAGAGCGCCTTGACGACGTCCCTGGAGGGAAGCTCGCCGCGCCCGACGGCAGCGAGCGCATCCTCGACGTTGTGCTGGGCAAGGCGCGGCAGCACCGCCATCAGCCGCTCGTCCGAATAGGTCTTGCCCGCCCGCTCGAAGGCACGGGCGACGATCTGTCGGCCAAGCCCCGCATACTGCTGACGCGACGCCGAGCGGGTGGCGCGGCGAATGGCCGAGCGGGCCTTGCCGGTCACGGCGATCGTCTCCCAGGCGGGAGATGGCGTCTGGGCCAGCGAGGCGATGATTTCCACTTCGTCGCCGTTGTGCAGTTCGCTGATCAGCGGCTCGAGTCGGCCGTTGATCTTGCAGCCGATCGCAGTGTTGCCGATGTCGGTGTGCACGGCATACGCGAAATCGATGGCGTTGGCGCCGCGCGGCAGTGCAATCAGGCGGCCTTTCGGCGTGAAGCAGAAGACCTGGTCCTGGAACAGTTCCAGCTTGGTGTGCTCGAGGAATTCCTCGGGCGTATTGCCCTCCGACACCATCTCGACGAGGCGCCGCAGCCATTGATACGCGCCGCTCTCGATGCCGTGGCGACCGTCTCCGTTGACCGGCTTGACCGACACGCCGTCCTTGTAGAGGGCGTGGGCGGCGATGCCGTACTCGGCGATCTCGTGCATCTCGCGGGTGCGGATCTGCAATTCGACGCGGCGGTGCCTGGGGCCGATCACCGTGGTGTGGATCGAGCGGTAGTCGTTCTGCTTCGGGGTGGAAATGTAGTCCTTGTACCGGCCGGGCACGGTGCGCCAGGTCGTATGGACGATGCCGAGGGTGCGGTAGCACTCGTCGACGGTGCCGACGATGACCCGGAAACCGATGATGTCCGAGAGCTGCTCGAAGGAGACCGACTTGCGCTCCATCTTGCGCCAGATCGAATAGGCCCGCTTCTGCCGGCCGATGACCGTCGCCTCGATGCCGCTTTCGGCGAGCTTCCTGGTGAGCGCGGTCTCGATTTCATCGATCGCCTCACGGTTCGCCTCGTGCATCATCGCAAGGCGGGAGGCGATCATGTCATAGGCGCGACGGTTGAGCTGTCGGAAGGCGAGTTCCTCGAGCTCGTCACGCATCCACTGGATGCCCATGCGGCCGGCGAGCGGCGCATAGATGTCCATGGTCTCCTCGGCGACCCGGTTGCGCTTGGCTTCCGGGACGAACTCGAGGGTCCGCATGTTGTGCAGCCGGTCGGCGAGCTTGACCAGCAGCACGCGCACGTCGCGGGAGATCGCGAGCATGAACTTGCGCAGGTTCTCCGCCTGCTCGGCGCGTTTGGAGACCAGATCCAGCTTCTTGATCTTGGTCAGGCCGTCGACGAGCGCGCCGATTTCCTCCCCGAACAGCGAATCGATGTCGCCGCGGGTGGCGTCGGTGTCCTCGATGGTGTCGTGCAGAAGCGCTGCGGCGATGGTCGCGTCGTCGAGCTTCAGGTCGGTCAGGATCGCCGCGACTTCGAGAGGGTGGGAGAAGTAGGGATCGCCCGAGGCCCGCTTCTGCGAACCGTGCGCCCGCATGGCATAGACATAGGCGCGATTGAGCAGCGCCTCGTCGGCGTCAGGGTCGTAGCTCGTTACGCGCTCGACCAGCTCGTATTGACGCATCATGGCGGCCTACCATGCCGCCTCCGGGATCAGTTCCCGGTCTACAGTGCAGCGACGCCGTCCGCGAGCCGAAGGACGGCCCGCCGGATGCCGTTCGAATGAATCAGATGCTGCCGCCGCGGTCACTCACGGTCGTCCGGCGGCGTCAGCCCCTCCAGACCCTTCAGAAGCTCTTCTTCCGACATGCGGTCGAACTGGATGCTATCGTCCTCGCCACCTTCGGCGGTCTCGGTGGCGGCGACCGCGACCATCGGGACAGTGTCGGGTTCAGGTTCGTCGACCTCGACGAACTTCTGCAGCGAATGGATGAGCTCTTCGTTGAGATCTTCGGCCGAAACCGTCTGGTCGGCGATCTCGCGCAGGGCGACGACGGGATTCTTGTCGTTGTCGCGGTCGACCGTTATGGATGCTCCATTCGAAATCATTCGGGAGCGGTGGCTGGCGAGCAGCACCAGCTCAAAACGGTTTTCAACCTTGTCTATGCAATCTTCGACCGTCACGCGGGCCATGACAGGGAACTCCGGGCCATGAAAAGGAGATTTATGCCGGCATATACGCGCTCGCCCGGCACTTGACAAGGCGGGCACCGTTCCAAATTTCCCTTGAACAGGGCCGAAGACGTCGCGACGCCGGCATGTAGAAACGACATGGCGAATTCCCTCGCGGCGACTTGCGCAATATTGATCGCAGCTATAGAGGTTAGTGATCGCCGTGGGGGCGGCGGACTCATGCTCACCTGGCACAATTACGCCACAAGCAGGTCCGATTGTGTGAACGGCATCCAGTCGTCTGCGCACAGTCAGCAATTTACGCCGTGTAAGGTCGAAAGGGCTTGCAATGAAATTCTACGCACATGAACGCATCGCATTATTTATAGACGGTGCCAACCTATACGCTACCTCACGTGCGCTTGGCTTCGACATAGACTACAAGCGTCTGCTTGGGCTTTTCGAACAGAAGGGCCATTTGGTTCGGGCGTATTACTATACGGCGATGGCGGAAGACCAGGAGTACTCCTCGATTCGACCGCTGATCGATTGGCTTGACTACAACGGGTTTACGGTCGTCACCAAACCGATGAAGGAATTCTATGACGCCTCCGGCCGTCGAAAGGTCAAGGGCAACATGGACATCGAGTTGGCCGTCGACGCGATGGACCTCGTCGAACGCCTGGATCATGCGGTGCTGTTCTCCGGCGACGGCGACTTCCGCTCGCTCGTCGAGGCCTTGCAGCGCAAGGGCAAGCGCGTCACCGTCATATCGACCATCTCCTCGCAGCCGCCGATGATCGCCGACGAGTTGCGCAGGCAGGCCGACGTTTTCGTCGACCTGGCCGACCTGGCCGGCCTGATCGGACGCGATCCGGGCCAGCGGGCCGAGCGGCAGGCGCGCCGCGAACAGGCCGCCGTCGAGCGCGAGCAGCGTGAGAGCTCCGAGGAGTTCGACGAGGAATACGACGAAGACTACGCCGAGCCGTGAGTCGCCGAACGTCGAAGAGCGTGACCAGGGACCAGTGAGCGAGCCTCCGCTCGACTGCCGGATCTGTGACCGGTTGGCGGCGTTTCGCGACGCCAACCGGATCGCCTATCCCGAATTCTACAACAACCCGGTGCCAAGCTTCGGTCCAGCCGACGCCTCGCTCCTCGTGGTCGGCCTGGCGCCCGGCCTGAAGGGTGCGAACAAGACCGGCCGGCCCTTCACCGGCGACTACGCCGGCGATCTGCTCTACGAGACGCTGGGCACCTACGGCTTCGCGCGCGGTACATACGCCGCCGATCCGGACGACGGTCTCCAGCTCGTCGATTGCCGGATAACCAATGCCGTGCGCTGCGTGCCTCCCGAGAACAAGCCGATCGGCACGGAAATCCGGAACTGCCGGCCGTTCCTGGCGACCACCATCGAGCAGGCCGGCGGGCTCAAGGCGATCGTGGCACTTGGCCGCATCGCCCACGACTCGGTGCTCACCGCGCTGGACGCACGCCGGGCCTCCTATCCGTTCGGACACGGTGCCAGGCACGATTTCGGGTCGTTTTCGCTCTTCGACAGCTACCACTGCTCCCGGTACAACACGAACACGCGGCGCCTGACGCCGGAAATGTTCCAGGCGGTGTTCGCCGAGGTCAGGCGCGAGGTAGACGCACGCGTGTGACGCTCCCCCTCCCTCCGTGGTCGGAACAGGCCTTGCCGATTTTGTGAGCCCCCAAACGATTTTGCGGGGAACGGATCGGGGCCGACAACCGTTCTTGCCCACAGATCCCCGAACGGAGGAATACTCTCATGAAGAAGTATGTAATCGGCGTTGCCGCCGCAGGTGTCCTGTTTGCCGGAAGCGCATTCGCGCAGTCTCTCACGGCAGAACAGGAAATGGCCATGCAGGGGCATCTGACCCCGGCGACGGTCGCCGGCAGCGAGGTCATTCCGGCTGCCGACACGGCCGACTGGTCCGAGGGCAGCACCCTGCCCGGAACCTACCAGATCACCGCGCTGGAGGTCGACGGGATGGACGGCTACGGCTACGTCCGTGACGAAACCAACCTGTACGTCGTCGACTCCAATCGCGCCATCGTCAAGGTGATGCCGATGACCGAGGCATCGGCCGCGAGCGGCGAGGCCATTCCGCCGGCCGGCGACAGCGACCGCGAGGATGTGGCGCAGCCGACCAACCAGTAAGGTCTGATGCCATAGACAGTTGGAGCCCGGGCTGTGCCCGGGCTCCATTTTTTTTATGCGATGCCCCGGCTCTCAGCCGCGATCACGCAGGATCCTTGATTTCTCGCGCTGCCAGTCGCGCTTCTTTTCAGTTTGCCGCTTGTCGTGAAGCTTCTTGCCGCGCGCAAGGGCGATCATCACCTTCGCGATGCCGCGCGCGTTGAAGTAGACCCGCAGCGGAACGATGGTCATCCCCTCTTTCTGCACCGCGCCGACCAGCCTGTTGATCTCGCGGCGGTGCATCAGCAGCTTGCGAGGGCGTCGCGGCTCGTGGTTGAAGCGGTTTGCAGGGGCGTAATCCGGGATGTGCATGTTGAACAGCCAGATGTCGCCGCCCATCTCGCCGGCATGCGATTCGGCGAGGCTCGACCTCCCCTGCCGCAGCGACTTGACTTCGGTGCCGGTCAGCACGATGCCGGCCTCGACCTCGTCGAGGAGTTCGTAGTCGAATCTGGCCCGGCGGTTTTCGGCAACGACCTTGCCCGCCGGCGCCTTCTGCGCCGTCGCCATCCTGTGCTCCCGTCGGCCGTCAGGCGTTCAGCAGGCCGGCGTGGACCATCGCGTCGCGCACCTCCGCCTTCGTTCCCTCGGACACCTCGATGATCGGCAGGCGGACGAGCGGCTTGCAACGGTCGAGCAGCGACACGGCATACTTCACCGGCGCCGGGCTGGTCTCGATGAACAGTGCCCGGTGCAGCGGCATCAGCCGATCCTGGTAATCGAGGGCGGACGCGTAATCTCCCTCGCTGCAGGCACGCTGGAAATCCGCGCAGAGTCGCGGCGCGACGTTGGAGGTCACGGAAATGCAGCCGACACCGCCATGCGCATTGAAGCCGAGCGCGGTCGGATCCTCGCCGGACAGCTGGACGAAATCCTTGCCGCAGGCAGCGCGCTGCAGGCTGACGCGGGCCAGATTCGCGGTGGCATCCTTGACGCCGACGATGTTGTCGCAGTCCTCGAAGAGGCGCGCCATCGTCTCGACGCTCATGTCGACGACGCTGCGGCCGGGAATGTTGTAGATGAGGATCGGAATCCCGATGGCGTCGTTGATCGCCTTGAAGTGCCTGTAGAGCCCCTCCTGCGTGGGCTTGTTATAGTAGGGCATGACGATCAGAACGCCGTCCGCCCCCGCCTCCTCGGCATGCGTCGAGAACTCGATGGCCTCGGCAGTGTTGTTTGAGCCGGCCCCGGCGATCACCGGCACCCGGCCGTTGGTGGCCTCGACGCACAGTTCGACGACACGCTTGTGCTCCTCGTGCGACAGCGTCGGGGACTCGCCGGTGGTGCCGACCGGGACGAGGCCGTCGGAGCCTTCGGTGATCTGCCAGTCGACGAAGTCCTGGAACGCTTTCTCGTCCACCGCCCCGTTCGAGAACGGCGTGATCAGCGCGGTGATCGATCCCTTGAACATGCGTTCCTCCGTATCGGCCTGTGGCGGCCATGCTGCCCGGCTTCCCAACGGGTCGGGAATGGGGCGATTTCGGCCGGGAGCATAGAGTCAAGACGTCGCACCGGCAAGGAGTTGGAACGCCGGGCTGAACGCCTATGTCAGGTTGACATGATCTCGCCAAAAGTCGTCCGCATAATAGAAAATTCAGCTTTTTATGTCGAAAGTGCCAGGTTATGCACCGTAAGCGAATTACGACATTGACCGTTGCGTTCGCGCTCCCGGCCATTGCGCTGCCGGCGACCGCCCTCTGGGCCGCGACGTCCGTGCCTCTGCCGAGGGAACGGCCGGTCGACGTTGCCTCCGGTATCGCGCAGACAGCCACGGACGAGGTCGTGGTCGGCACCGTCGCCGACGGCGATACCGAGCAGGTGCTGTCAGCCTCCGATTTTCCGCTTCCCAGGCCGCGGCCCGACGATGCCGGTCCCGCCGCGCACGAACTGTTCGAGACCGCCGGATTCGACGCCCCCGTCGTGGATGCCCATACCGCCGCGGTTACGAACCAGGCGATCAATTTCATCAGCGCCAAGCGCTACGACGACGCGCTCGCCCTGCAGAAGACGCTGAGCGACCCCGCGGCCCGGAAGCTGATCGAGTTCTACTACGTCCGGGACTATTCCCTGTCGGCGCCGTATTCGCGCATGCAGGCCTTCCTGAAGGAAAATCCGGACTGGCCCAACCAGGACCTGATCCGCAGGCGATTCGAGGTGGCCCTGCTGGCCCAGCGCGCCAGCGCCGAAACGGTTATCGAGGCGTTCGCCGACGAACCGCCGATCACAAGCCCCGGCGTGATCGTCTATGCAAGCGCACTCAAGGCGACGGGCGCAGAGGAGCGCTCGGGCGAGTTGATCCGCGCACTGTGGCGCACCCAGTCGCTCACGACGGGCGAAGAGAGCCTCGTGCTCAGCCGCTTCGCCGATGCGCTCGAGCGCGAAGATCACAAGAAACGCATGGACATGCTGCTTTACAACGGCGAGTCCTCAGCCGCGCTGCGTGTCGCCGCCAAGCTCGGCGGCAACGAGAAGAAGCTGGCCGAGGCCCGGATCGCCGTCAGCAGGCGCTCGTCTTCAGCCGGATCCGCGCTGGACAACCTGCCGCAGGAGGTCAGGTCCGATCCCGGATACCTGCTATCGCGCATACAATGGAACCGGCGGGCCGACCGCGACGATTTCGCGGCCAAGCTGCTGCTCGAGGCGAGTTTCGAGCCCGACCAATTGGTCGATCCCGACGAATGGGCGCTGGAGCGGCGCATCGTCGCGCGGGAACTCGTCGAGACCGGGAACCCGGACGTCGTCAAGACGGCCTACGAACTGGTCAGCAAGCATGCCGCCGAGTCTGCAATCGATCGGCTCGAGAACGAGTGGCACGCCGGCTGGATCGCCCTCCGCTTCCTCAAGGACCCCGAAGCCGCGTCAAAGCACTTCGCCGAGATCCTCAATGTCGCGACCACCCCGATCAGCACGTCGCGCGCACATTACTGGCTCGGCCGCGCTGCGGAGGAAGCCGGCGATATCCCCACCGCCTTGAAGTACTACACCCAGGCCGGCGAGCAGCCGACCACCTACTACGGCCAGCTTGCGCTCAACCGGATCGGCAAGACTTCCGTGCCGCGTCCCGACAAGCCGCTGATCGCCGACACGGCGCGCCGCATCATCGGCGAGCGCGACAGCATCCGCGCCATGCGCCTGCTGGTGCAGATCGGTCGCGAGGACGAGGCTGCCCGGTTCATGATAACCATGGCAGAAGAGACCGACGACCCGCTCACTCTCGTCGGCATTTGCGAGACGGCCCAGCAACTGGGCATGACGTGGGGCACCGTATGGATGGGCAAGCGCGGCACACGCGCCGGCGCACCAACGGAGGCCTACGCGTTCTCAACCGACGGGATGCCAGATTTCCCGAAGATCGGCCCGGGCATCGATCCGGCCGTGGTCTACGCGATCGCACGCCAGGAAAGCGTCTTCAATCCGTCCGCCCTCAGCCCCGCCGGCGCACGCGGCCTGATGCAGATGATGCCGGCGACCGCGAAAGCGACCGCACAGGCATATGGCCAAACCTACAATCTCGATCGCCTGACCTCCGACCCCACCTACAATGCAACGCTCGGGGCGGCGCATCTCGGCGAACTGGCCGAGCGCTTCGACAACGCCTATGCGCTCGTCTTCGCCGCCTACAATGCCGGTCCCGGCCGCGTCTATGAATGGATCGAGAGGTTCGGCGATCCGCGCAAGGGCGAAATCGACCCGGTCGACTGGGTCGAGCTGATTCCCTACAACGAGACCCGGAACTATGTTCAGCGCGTGATGGAAGGCCTGCAGGTATACCGTGCGCGACTGGGTGAAGAGAATCAGCCGCTCCTCATCGCAGAAGACCTGCGGCTGCCTCTCGACACGGGCCAGTCGGTGATCGCCGCGGCGACTTCCGCCGGAGACGCTGGCAACAACGGCGTTCCCGGAGTATTCAGCGGTTTCGGCGACGGCCCGGTCAATACCGGCGCCCCGCCGTCTACGGCCCTGGGTTTCGGCAGCGGCCTTTAGCTTCCAACCCGATTTTGCGGAAACAGGCTTCATGACGGACGCCGCTCCGGCCGGCATACGACAGGACGAAGCCGGCGCGCCGGCGGAATGGCGGGACGTCCTCGTCACCGCACAGGACGGCCTGCGCATCCATGTGCGCGACTATCCCGGCGAGTCCCGCCACCTGCCGGTCGTCTGCCTCCCCGGATTGACGCGGAACGGCCGCGACTTTCACGAACTTGCCCGCTTCCTTTCGACCCACAAGGATCGTCCCCGCAGGGTACTTGCCGTCGATTTTCGCGGTCGCGGCGGGTCCGGATACGACCCGAACTGGAAGAACTACACCCCCTCGACGGAACTGGCGGACGTCCTCGACGTCTTGACCGCCTGCCGTGTCGATGCGGCATGCTTCGTGGGGACATCCCGCGGCGGGCTCGTGACGATGCTGATGGCGGCAGCACGACCGAGCGCCCTGCGCGCGGCGATACTCAACGATATCGGACCGGAGATCGAAGGCCGCGGCCTGCTGCGCATCAAGAACCTGCTGTCGGCGACCAGGGATCCCGGCTCGTGGGAACAGGCGACTGACACGCTGCGGCGGGCTTACGAGCAGCAGTTCCCCGCGGTCGACGACGCCGGATGGGCGTCCTATACCCGCAAGACATTCGCCGATCGCGACGGCAGACCGGTCCGCGACTTCGATCCCAAGTTGATGAAAACGCTGGAGAATGTCGACTTCAACCAGCCCCTGCAGACCATCTGGCCGCAATTCGACGGCCTCGCGAAAGTTCCGCTGATGGTGGTGCGGGGAGAGCACTCGGACATACTGTCGGAAAAGACGCTCGCCGGCATGACGGCCCGGCGGACGAATACCGAAGTCGTCATCGCCGAAGGCTCGGGCCACGCGCCGATGCTGACGGAACCGGACATACTCGGCCGGATTGCAGCGTTCATCGCGGCCGCCGAGGACCGGTGACGCGGATTTGCGGCTGAGCCGGCGGCGCCGGAGATCAGTCGCGCAGCACGAATTCGATGCGCCGGTTGCGCGCCTTGCCCGCCAGGCTGGCGTTCGATCGAAGCGGCCTGCTCTCTCCGTAGCCAAGCGCCGTGAACCGCCGTTCGGGAATTCCGTCGGCAACCAGCAGGTCGACGACGGTGCGAGCTCGATCGAGACTCAGGCGATAGTTCGATTCGTCGGTGCCGTCGGAGTCGGTATGGCCGGCCACCGCGATCATCGCGCCCGGACACCGAGCCGCCGTGTAGGCAACCCGGTCGACAAGAACCTTGCTGTCCCCGGTCACGTCCGCCCTCCCGGCTTCGAATTCGATGGGATGGGCTTCGATCAAGGCGGCCAGCGCCCGCTCGCAGTCGGGCGCTGCGATGGGGGGCCCATCGGGTCCCGCCACGACATCGGAAGCCTCGACCACGTAGCCTGGCGGCCAGCCGGACGCGGTGGCGGCGACGAGCGCCTGCTTCGCCTTTTCGTGGTAGGCCGCGCCCGAAAACTGCAGATGCTGTCCTGCCAGCACGAAGTCACCTGCGGCGACCAGGTCCATCAACGTCGTCGCGCGTACAGCCGCGGCGGCGAAATCGGGAGGCGCGCCTTCAACCTCGGTCAGCACGATCGTCTTGGGCAGGTCGGGTGCGGCGGAAGAAGCAGCGTCGACAATCGCGTTGCGGGTTGCCTGATCGGGGACCGACCCGGCGATCTCCAAGGCATCTCCGGTCCGGCGGATTTCCAGCCGATATACGTCCTTACCCTGCGATGCGGCGCCGGTTTCCTCCGCCCCGACAGGCGCGGCCGCGGCCACACTGCAGATCGCGAGCGCCGCGAGTAATGAAAAGCCGATTCTCATGTGACCGTCCCGGGAAAGAGATGCTCTGCAAAACCTACAGGATTCGCGATCTGGCGCAGAGTGCCACCCGGTATAGAAGATCGCCGGGCGATAGGGCCGGGACAAAAAAAGCCCCGGCAGCTTTCGCTGCCGGGGCCGGGTAGGCCGGACGGCCGGCCCGGAGGCCGGTCGTCCATGATCCCAATCAGAAGGACCGAGTGACCTGGAAGGCGGCCGAGAAGGCGCCGTCGCTGTCGTTGGCGAGCGGGTTGAAGAAGTACGGGGTGAAGGTACCGCCGAACGTGCCCGAGCCATTGAGGTCGATGTTGCCGTACACCAGGTCGACCTGGAAGGTCGTCCGCGGGACCGGGGTCCACGCGAAGTCCAGGTAGACGTCCCAGGTGTCGACTTCCTGATCCGTGGCGAAACCGGCCAGCGGAGCGAAGAAGTTGAGCTGGGTCGTCGGCACGGAAACCTGCCCGTAACCACCGCCGATGGTCGTGTTGAACGTCGGCGTCCAGTTGTGGGTGAAGTTCGCCATAACCGACCAGGTGGTCACGGTGTCGGTGATGCAGCCGCCGAGCGCCGGAACAACCCAGTTGCAGAGGCCCCAAACGACGTTGGCGCCACCGGCCCAGCTATCCTGGTAGTACTGGTGAGCACCGTCCGTGTAGATCGCCTTGAAGGAGAAGAAGTCGCCTTCGCCGATCGACGGGGTGTTGATGACCAAGCCGAACAGGGCGGCCCAGCCGATCTCCGAGTCCGTCTGGTTGCCGGCGAGCGGGGCCGGAGCCAGACCGTTGCCTGCAACTTCACGGAACTCGTTGTTGTGGATCGCACCCGACAGCTGGGCATTACCCCAGTCGCCGTCGACGCGGATGTTGGCGACAACGTCCGGCATCGAGTTGCGGTCGTTGACCACGAAGTTCGGCGCGGGCGGCGTGGCATAGATGCCGGTCGCCAGGATCGCACCCGGGTTGTTGTACTCCTGGTCTTCGATAGCGACCGAGAGCGAGAACCCGTTGCCGAACGACTGGGTGTAGCGGATCTGGTTGCGGCGCATGAAGTTGTCGCCGACCAGAACGTACGGATCAGTCGTCGAAGCCGACGAGTCGAGATGCAGGAACGTCGACCACGTCTTACCGAACGTCCAGTTACCGAACTGAACGAAGGCGTGACGAAGGGACGCCGGACCACCGGTACGCGTGTCGTTGTCCGTCGCCTGAATTTCGATGAACGCACGGACGGTGCCGTACTCAGTCGAAGTGCGGGCGTCGAAGTTCACACGGCCCTGGCCGTACATCTCAAGGGTGTCATTGAGAGTGTGACCGTCCGGAATGATGAAATCCGGGCGATAGAACTCGTCAACGAAAGCCCAGTTATCCTGACCGCCGACCACAACCAGTCGTGCGAAGCCACCGACCTTGAAGCAGATGTCGGTTCCCGGCAGCTCGATGAAACCGGTGATGTCACACCGATACACCGGCTCCCGGGGAGCCTTAACATCCATCATCATGTCGGCGGCCTGGGCCCCGGTGGCCGCTACGAGAAACGCAGCCGAGCCGAGGAAGATGCTTCTCATCTTGTTCATCCTGACCTCCAATTTCCAATCTAGGGACCAGGTTTCGTTCCTCTGGGCGCGAGCCACTGGAATTCCCCTAATTCCCCGCGAGACACTTGCGGACCCGAGGCGACCCCGAACGCAAGCTGCGCGACTCCCCGGATCCCCGGCGTCGCACCGTCAAATTACCGAAGGCCGATTTGCGATCAACAAGCAAAGTCCCGGTTTGGCCCGCTGCAGCGCCTTTTCCAGGCGGTGTTGCACAAACACCACGTTGTGGCCGTTTGGCCGCAAGATCCGGCGGAAACCCAGGCGGGAACTGGGTTTTTTGCTGCGCCAGACCACTCCCGAATGCCCGGATCGGCCATTCGCAGGTAAGGTCTCGTTAACACTCCGCCGGCCGCCGCGGCTCCAGCCGCTCGCCTCGGGCCGCCGAATCCCGCTGCGCGAATCGAGGATCTGGACAGCCCGATAGGCGACCGGAGAATCGCCGCGACACCTCCGGCATCGCGCACGAAAAAGCCCCGGCGAACGACTCGCCGGGGCACATGCAAGGAAGGAGCTGCAGGAGTTCAGAATGTCCGGGTGATGTCGATGCCGAAACCGAACGCACCCTCGTCGTCTTTCGCGAACGGGTTGGCGAAGAAGGGATCGAACACCCCGAGGAACGTCCCTGCCCCGTTGAAGTCGACGTGACCGTAATGGAGGTCGAACAGGAAGGTCAGGTTGTTGACCGGCGTCCAGGACACGTTGCCGAAGAATTCATACGTGTCCATCTCGAAGTTCGAGGCTCCACTGAACGTGAAGAGGTCGAGCCGCGTCAGCGGCGCGTCCACGTTCTGATAGCCCGCGCCGAAGGTCGAGGCGATGGTCGGCGACCAGTTGTGGGTATAGGACGCCAGCACAGACCATGTGGTCACGGTATCGACGATGCAGCCGCCGAGCGCCGGCACCAGCCAGTTGCACAGCCCCCATACCGGGTTCGCCGAGCCCAGGAAGTTGTCCTGATTGTACTGGGTCGCGCCATCCGTATACATCGCCTTGAAGGTGAAGTAGTCGCCCTCGCCCGTCATCGGCGTATCGATGTACGTGCCGAACAGCACCGCCCAGCCGAACTCGTCGTCGGTCTGGTTACCCGGCAGCGGTGCCGGAGCCATGCCTGCGCCGTTGACCTCGCGGAACTCGTTCTGGTGCACCGCGCCCGAGAGCTGGGCATTGCCCCAGTCACCCTCGAACCTGATCGCCGCCACCACGTCCGGCATCGAGCTGCGGTCGTTGACCACGAAGTTCGCGCCGGGAGGCGTGAAATAGACGCCCTGGGCGTTCATGGCGTACGGATAGTCGTATTCCTGATCTTCCAGGGCGACCATCAGCGTGAAGCCGCTTCCGAACGACTGCGTGTAACGTATCTGGTTGCGACGGATGTAGTTGTCGCCGGTGACCGTCACGAAGTCGGAGTAGACCGGGCTCGAATCGAGGTGCAGGAAAGTCGACCACGTCTTGCCGAACGTCCAGTTGCCGAACTGCACGAAGGCATGACGCAGGTCGGCGGAGCCGCCGGTGCGCGTGTCGTTGTCATATGCCTGCAATTCGACAAACGCGCGGACTGTGCCGTACTCCGTGGACGTGCGCGCATCGAAGTTGATACGACCGTAGCCGTACATGCCGAAGGTGTCGTTCAGGGTATGGCCGTCGGGAACGATGCCGTAGGCAGCGCCGACCGCCGGATCCCACTGGTCCTCGTAGGCATACAAGGTCAGGGCCGCAAAGCCGCCGACCTTGAAGCAGATGTCGGTGCCCGGCAGTTCGATAAAGCCGGTAATGTCACACCTGTACACAGGCTCGCGGGGAGCCTTCACGTCCATCATCATGTCGGCGGCATTCGCGCCGGTGCTCGCAGCCACGACCGCAGCCGAACCGAGCAAGAGGGCCCTCAAAGTCTTCATCTGTTTCTCCGGACGGCACGAAAAGGACGTGGCTGCGAACGCATGGTTCGTTAGCTGTTCCGTTTACCCCAGATACTCGCGAATCCGTGCCGTGACCCGCGAGACTCGTCCAACAGAACGCCGTTAGACTTTGTGGCCAGTATTTTTGCTGCGCAATCGATTTGGTCGAGCGGATGGCCAGGAAATGGCGAATCTCGAGCATATGTGGCACGGAATCCACATATTGGAATCGCTCCACAGATTCTGAGCGCGGAGTTCGGCCTCTTTTCTAGCCATCTGATCTATTTTGGAGCAATTCCGGCGCCATCCGATCACTCGAACTCTTCTTTACCGGGTGCCTTCAGTGCTTCGATCATGTGGTCCAGGAGGTCATAAAGTTCCTGCATCCGTTCCGGCCCGATATCCCTTGCGATCGACGCGTACACCGCTTCGGTCTGCGGGCCGAAGGAGTCGACGAAGGCGCTGCCGTGATCGGTCAGGGTCACGATGATGCGACGCTTGTCGGCCTCGTTCGTCCGCCGCGTGATGTAGCCGGCCTCCTCCATCTTCGGCAGGATCCGCGACAGGCTGGCGGGATGGATCACGCAGGTTTCGGCGAGATCGAGTATTTCCGCCGATCCCCTGTCCGCGAGCGCGCGCATGATGCGCCACTGCTGGTCGGTCACCGACTTCGCATGCATCAGCGGCCGGAAGCGCTGCATCATCACTTCGCGGGCGCGCAACATCTTGATGGGCAACGCCCTGTCGAACGGCCTGATTTTCGCCGCGTGTTCCGACGCATCGATCGTTCCGGTCTCGCCCCTGGCGGCGACATCGCTGTTGGTCGACGGCATTCTTCCACCCCTCGTGCATATTTTTTTCGAGTTTAGACATACGGTCGCCCGTGGCAACGCGGCCGTGCGTATAACTTTAGGGTAGTTCTTTCGCCGAGGGGAAAATAACCGGCTAATTTATGGAAGCATCAATAAAAATTGAAAAAGCAAACTTGCAGAGTCGAGTTTGCAGATCCAAAGCGGCCATCCGCAGCTGCGGAATGCGGGTCTCTTTTCCTGCGATCATCTCGGAACGATTGAGTCAGCCGATGCAATTGCGCGGCCCGGTTCATCGGGCGACGATTGGCTGTGCCTCCAGCACCGGCTCCAGCACTTCGGTCCCGTCGAAGAACGAGCCTTCCTCGAACCAGCTCTTCGGCGCCGGATGGCCCCACAGGGTCTGGCGCTGAGGATCCCGGAGCGTCCAGCGAATGGGTTCGTGGTCGGGATCTGCCGTCAGATAATCACTGGTGAACAACTCGAGCCGGTGGCCGTCCGGGTCACGCAGGTACAGAAAGAACGCGTTGGAGATCCCGTGGCGCCCCGGGCCGCGTTCCATGCTCTTCAGGTAGCCGCTCGTCGCCAGCACGTCGCAGATGTGCAGGATGTCCATCGGCGTTGCGGTCCACATGCCGATATGATGCAGGCGCGGACCCCGGCCGTTGGTGAAGGCAAGATCGTGGACATTGCCCTTGCGATGCATCCAGATCGCCCAGAGTTTCGGATCCGGGTCCTCCGTTTCCGTGTACTCGGTCACCCGGAACCCGATGTCGCGATAGAAATCGTGGCTGGCCTGGACGTCGGGCGTGAAGCAGTTGACGTGGTCGATGCGCTGGATCCGTGCGCCGCGATAGGCAGAATACTTCTGCAGCATCGACGGCACGCTCTCCATCCTGAAGTAGAACTCGATCGGCATGCCCACGGGATCGATGGCCCGCAACGTGCGGCCCTGGTGGTCCCGCTCGACGAACTCGGCCCGCAGACCCTGGCTGTCGAACCAGAAGGCGGCCCGGTCCAGGTCGTCTTCGCTCGCCACCTTGAAGCCCGCCGCACGAACGCCCGGCGCCTCGGCACGCCTCAGAATGAGGCTGTGGTGGTTGCGCTCCTCGATCGCGCGCAGATAGACCTTGTCGGCAGCCTCGTCCGTCACGATCAGGCCGAGGCAATCGACATAGAACGCCCTGGATGCCTCCAGGTCCGTAACGGTAAAATCGACATGGCTGACGCGCACGACATTGAACGGCGGGCTCAGAACGGGCCTGGTGACGGGCATCTGACGTAATCCTCCCGATGAGACGCGCCTACTCACGAAGGCTGCGCGTCTGGTTCCGCCGCGACAAGTTCGGCTTCCGCGGAGACCGCGGGTCGCGTTCGTATTCGGCGGCCGGCCTGACCCGGTAGCCCGCACATGACCCGACAGGCACAGGCGCCGCATTGACATGGCACAGGGCGGCTGCGCCACGGCAGAGTTGAGCGGCCTCAGCCCTCACCCCGATATTCCGCATTGCGGCGCTCGCGGATCGTGTTGCGGCGGAATGTCATCGACCGGTCGATCTCGTGCACCTCGACGGTCAGCGACACCGGCGTCGAGGAAATCAGGCCGGCCAGCGCCGCCTCTGCGGTCGCCAGCAGCGACCTGCCGAGAGTCTCGCGCGCCGCGGCGGGACGGCCTTCGCCGATCCGGGCCGTGATCTGCACGAAGCCATTGTCCGGATTTCCGTCGGCGATCCGGTAGACGTCACGACGCACGGCGCGGCTTCGGATCCCGTCTATGTCGAACAGTCCGCTCGCCAGGGCGGTATCGTGCAGTGCCTCGATCAGCGCCTGGATTTCGAGATCGGACTCGAGATTGGCGCTGTACTCGACAATCACGTGCGGCATGCCTCGCCGTCCTCCCCTTGCGGGCTCTGTCAAGCCCACGGCTTATTAGTTAATCTGCCAAACGGTATATTTCGGAGCCCGGGAGGTGGTCAATCGGCGGCATCTGCGCCATCTTGTGACTTCCGACTGATATCAACTCAACATCCGCAGGCCGTACGGCTTCCTTTCCGGACACTCGCGACGGGACCGATCGAACCTGCGTCCGAAACTGCCGACAACCGATCGAGGCTGCCCCCATTATGAGCCGTTCCCCCGAATTCGCCATTGGTCAATCCGTCCGCCGCTCCGAGGACCCCAAGCTGGTCACCGGCAAGGGGCGCTACACGGACGATATATCGCTGCCCGGCCAGGCATACGGCTACGTGCTCCGCTCGCCATTCGCGCACGGCACTATCGGCGCCATCGACATCTCGGCCGCCAGGCAGATGCCCGGCGTTCTGGCAATCTACACGGGGGCGGACCTGGAGGCCGCGGGCTACGGGAGCCTGCCGGCCAACATCCAGATGACCGGACGCGATGGCACTCCGATGGCCAAGCCGCCGCGCCCCTTGCTGGCCGTTGGCAAGGTGACCTTCGTGGGCGACCCGGTCGCATTCGTTGTGGCCGAATCCGCCTCCCAGGCCCGCGACGCGGCCGAAGCGATCGAACTCGACATCGACCCCCTGCCCGCGGTGACCTCCGCCGAGGAGGCGCTGAAACCAGGCGCGCCGCAGATCCACGAAGAGGCGCCGGGCAACCTCGCGATCGACTTCCACTCCGGCGACAGCGAAGCCGTCGACAGGGCCATCGCCGCGGCAGACCACGTGACGCGCCTTTCGCTGTCGAGCGACCGGCTTGTCGTCGCTGCCATGGAGCCGCGTGCGGCGCTTGCCCGCTTCGAACCCGAGACCGGGCGCTACGAGGTGCATGTCCCCAGCCAAGGGGTCTTCGCCATGCACAACTTCCTGGCCGCCGTCCTCGACGTGGAACCGAAGATGGTGCATCTGCTGACCGACAATGTCGGCGGGTCATTCGGCATGAAGTCGATGCTCTATCCCGAGACCGTCCTGGTCTGCCACGCCGCCAAGGATCTCGGACGACCGGTCAAATGGACGTCCGACCGCTCCGGCGCCTTCGTCTCCGACAGCCACGGCCGCGACATCCAGGTGACCGGCACGCTCGCGCTCGACAAGCTCGGCAACTTCCTGGCCCTGCGTCTCGAAGGTTTCGGCAACATCGGCGCGCATCTCGGCCATGTCGCGCCGATCTACTTCACTGCCAACATCGCCAAGAACGTCGTCAGCGTCTACCGCACGCCGCTGATCGAGGTGGGCATCAAGTGCGCCTTCACCAATACCACCTTCACCGGCCCATACCGGGGCGCCGGGCGGCCGGACGCCAACTACCTGATGGAGCGACTGATCGACACCGCAGCCGAGGAGATGGGCCTCGACCGGGTGAAGATCCGCAAGCGCAACCAGATCAAGCCAAGCCAGATTCCCTACAGGGCGCCCTCGGATCTCACCTATGACAGCGGCGATTTTCCGGGCGTCCTCAACGACGCGGTGGAGCTTTCCGACTGGCACGGCTTCAAGACGCGCCGCCGCGAGGCGAAGAAGCGCGGCAAGCTGCTTGGCCGCGGCATCGGTTCGTATCTCGAGGTGACGGCACCGCCCAACAAGGAGATGGGCGGCATCCGCTTCGAGGAGGACGGCACGGTGTCGATCATCACCGGCACCCTCGACTACGGCCAGGGCCATGCCGCCCCATTCGCGCAGGTCCTGTCCGAGAAGCTGGGCGTGCCGTTCGACCGCATCCGCCTGCGCCAGGGCGATTCCGACGAGGTCGTGTTCGGCGCCGGGACCGGCGGCTCGCGCTCTGCGATGATGAGCGGCGCGGCGATTGCCGAGGCCAGCGAAAAGGTGGTCGAGAAGGGCAAGCAACTCGCCGGCGTGGCGCTGGAGGTCGCGGTCGGGGACATCGAGTTCGAGGACGGACGCTTCTCTGTCGCCGGCACCGACCTGTCGATCGACATCATGGAGCTTGCCGACAAGGTGCGGCAGGGCCTCGCTCTGCCCGATGGGACTCCCGACGGGCTCGACGTCACTCATCTTACCGACGTTATCCCGTCGTCGTTTCCCAACGGCAGCCATGTCGCGGAGGTGGAGATAGACCCGGAGACCGGCGTGGTGGAAGTGGTGCGCTACACGATGGTCAACGACTTCGGCACCATCCTCAATCCGATGCTGGTGGAGGGACAGCTGCACGGCGGTGTGATGCAGGGCATCGGCCAGGCGCTGATGGAGACGACCCTCTACGACGAGGAGGGCCAGCTTCTGACCGGTTCGTTCACCGACTACGCCATGCCGCGGGCCGACAACGCGCCGGACTTCGTGTTCGCCAGCCATCCGGTGCCGGCGACGACCAACCCGCTCGGCGTGAAGGGCTGCGGCGAGGCCGGCTGCGCCGGCTCGCTGTCGGCGATCATGAATGCGGTGGTGGATGCGCTCCGGCCTTACGGCGTGACCCACATGGAGATGCCGGTGACCCCGGAGAAGGTTTGGCGGGCGATCAACGGCAACTGAATTCTCCAAAAGGGAACGCGGCGGCCCCCCAGCGACCCGCCGCGTTCCGGTCCGCGACCTCCAGAGGCCGCGAACCTCCCCCAACACCGGTAGCCGCTACCGTATCGCCTCGAGCGGCTGGTCCTTGGTCGATGCCACCAGTCCGTAGAACACCTCGTTGATCTCGTCCCACTTGCCGAGCTTCTTCATGTTGTCCATCCAGCGCTTGACGTTCGGAAACTTCGAGAAATCCGAATGGACGACCTCGCCGAGCGTGATCAGGCCAATGCCGAAATAGTCGGCGATCGTCACATCGTCGCCGGTCAGATACTGCCTGTCCGGACCGATCCAGTAGTCGTTGAGGACCTTCAGCCAGTTCTCCGAGTTGGCCTTGCCCCACTTGATCGTCTCGGCGTGGGCCTCGTCGGTCGGCCGCTTGTGGTGCGGGAAAACCTGCGGATAGATGAAGCCGTAGGCGTAGTCGCGATAGAAGTTCGAATTGAACCAGTCCATGATCTCGTTGACCTTCGCCCGCTTCTTCAGGTCCTTCGGGTATTCGGGCAGGTCGTACTTCTCGGCGAGGTATTTCAGGATCGACGAGGACTCGGTCAGCTTGAAGTCCCCGTCCTCCAGAACAGGCACCAGCTTGTTCGGATTGAACGAGGCGAACGGCTCCTGGTGATGGGCGCCTGTGAACAGGTCCACCACCTCCTCGTCGACTTCGAGCCCCTTCTCGGCGATGTACAGGCGAACGGGCCGGCTCGTCATCGAAACCGGATGCATGTAGAGCTTCATATCGGATCTCCAGGGATGGTCGGCGTTCAGTAGGGATTCTTCGGCGAGCGGTCGGCCGACAGACTGTCGCGCGAACGCTCGGTCAGGGCCTCGATCGCGTCGGCCAGATGAACCTTCTCGATATTGTAGTCACCGCGTCCGGTGCGGATCTTATGCGCTTCCAGCAGCACGTCGGCATGGGTGAACCCCGCCGGCGGCTCGAAGCGATAGGAGGCGAGTTCGATCGTCAGGCCGAGCGGATCGTTGAAGTAGATCGAATCCATGAAGCCGCGGTCCTTGACGCCGGAATGCCGGATGCCGCGCTGGTCCAGTCGGTCGATGGCCTGATCGAAGGTCGCCTTCGACACGGCGAAGGCGATGTGGTGGACGGCGCCCGGCTCCGTCGAGGTACGCCGCGGATCCGGTACGCGGTCCTCCTTCGTGAAGATCGTGATCAGCCGGCCGTCGCCGGGATCGAAGTAGAGATGGCTCTCGTCGGAGACGTCGAGGTTCGGCTGCTCGAAGATGAAGGGCATGCCGAGCACGCCTTCCCAGAAGTCGATCGACGTCTGGCGGTTGGCGCCTACCAGCGTGATGTGGTGGACGCCCTGCGATTGCAGCTTGCGGATCTGGGTGTTGTCCATGGTACTGCCTCCGATGTTCAGGATCGTTCGACCAGCTTCGACTTGTATTCGGACCTCGGCAGCGAGCCCCACTCCACCAGGTCGATATCCGTGGTGACCACCAGCGTGTCGCGAATGCGCTTGCGGATGCGCTCTGCCAGTTCCGGCGTCCCCTCGTGGCCTTCGGCAAGCTCGACGGCGACCGGCAGCGGCGGCTCCTGCTTGACCCCCGGCGCCTTCGGCCGGATGGCGATCACGCCGCTCACCGCCGGGGCGAAGGCGTTGACGACCTCGCGCACCGCGGTCGGAAAGACGTTCATGCCGCGCACGATCAGCATGTCGTCGGTGCGGCCGATGCAGCGCACGCGCGGCGCGGTACGGCCGCACGAGCAGGTGCCGGTGCGCAGCCTGACGTGGTCGCGCGAGCGGAACCGCAGCAGCGGCGCGGCGCGGTGCCTCAGGTGGGTGTAGACGAGTTCGCCCTCGGCGCCGTCCTCCACCGGCAGCGACGCGCCGCTGTCGGGATCGATGAGCTCGAAATGCACGAACTCCTGCCCGCAGAAGTGCATGCCGTCCCGGGCCTCGCACTCGCCCCACAGCGAGACCGAGATGTCGCCGATACCCATCGCCTCGACGACGACGGCGCCCCAGGCCTCCTCGAGGCGGGCGCGCATGGCCGGCTCGCCGCCACCCGGTTCGCCCGCGACCATGATCCGCTCGACGCTCGACCCGGCGGTATCGATGCCTCGGTCGCGCGCCCATTCGGCGAGGTGCAGGGCATATGACGGGGTCAGCACGAGCATCTGGGGCTTCAGCAGTTGCACTGCCGTCATCAGCCGCTCGGTGTTGCCGGTGCCGACCGGTATGTGGCAGACGCCGAGGCGGTTGAAGGCGTCGAGCGCCGCGCCGGCGACGAACGGGCCGGCGTTGTAGGTCGAGACGACGCGACGGCCCTTCTCCATGCCGGTCGCCGCATAGGTGCGCGACGAGGTCCGAACCCAGTTGTCGAGATCGCCGGCGGTGAGCGGAATGTAGCTCGGCAGGCCGGTCGTCCCGCTGGTCGAGAAGATCCTCACGACCTCCTCGATGGGAGCGGCCAGATGGGTTCCTATCGGGTCGGCCTCGCTTCGGGTCGCACGCAACTCGTCCTTCTCCGTGAACGGCAGTTCGGCGATATCCTCCAGTCCGCCGACATCGGCCGCCGCGGCGAAACCCGCCTCGGTGAGCTTCCTGCGATAGAACCGCGAATGCTCGAACAGGTAGCCGACCTGTTCGCGATAGCGTTGCCCGTCGCGGCGCAGGCGGTCCTCCCAGGCGAGCGTTTCGAGTTCCGGCTCCTGGATCATCGGGTGCCCTCCTCCCCCTGGCGGACATAGGCGATTGCGTCCTCGCCGTGAGAGGCCATCAGAAAGCCGATCTGGCCATCGCTCTCCTCGGCGAGATGGGCGAGCAGGCCGCCGGTTCGCGCCAGGATCGCAATCGCCTTGATCACCGACGCGGGGAAGTCGAGTTCCAGCAGGACCGCGGCGATCGGCATCTGGACGTTCATCGTCAGCGGCTTGCCCCAGACCCGCTCGACGGCGGCCGGGAAACGCCTCGCCATGTCGATATAGGGGCCCTCGATGCCGCGCTCGGCCGTCATCTCGAAGATGCGCACGGTGCGCGGATCGACCGGCTTGTGGACCGGATGGCCGAAGCCGGGAAAGGCGCGCCGGCTCTCGCGATACTCGCGCGCAATCGATTCGGCGACCGCATCGGCATCCTCTCCCGCGTCGACTCGACGACGCGCCTCGACCAGCAACTTGCCGCAGAGCTCCGAGGTTCCCAGCAGCACCGAGCCGCATCCGAGAATTCCCGCCGCGACTGCGGCCTGCAGAGCCGCCGGATCGGCGTCATAGGTCATCCGCGCCGCCTGTGCCGTCGGTGTCAGGCCGTGTTCGGCGATCGCAACCAGCAGGGTGTCGAGGAAGTAGCTCTGGTCCGGCGTCGGCATTCGACCGGTAACCAGGAGGAAGAAGTAGTCGGTGAACCCGACGTGACCCATCAGGTCGTTGCACAGATCGCGTCCGCGCACCTCGATCCGATCGGGCCAGGAGGTACAGATCGATGTCTGCGCTGCGCCGTGCTTGCCTATTGCCATCCCTGACCGTCCGTTGCGCCGAATCCGCCGCTGCACTTGCCGCCGTGCGGTGGAATCGCACCTCCCGCGACCGCCAATCGATGCGGCGGCCGATTATTGCCTGTTAACATTGTAGGACAATATTGACTAGACACCGGATGTCAACTACCCCTGACAAGCAGGTTTATCCAAGCCCCTCGAATGCGATGAGCGCCACCGGCACTGCCCCCGAGACAGCACCCCGAACGTCAAGCCGGGGCTCGACCGTGGAGCGGGTGGTCGAGCACCTGCGATCCGGCATCCTGACCACCCGTTACGCGCCCGGACAGCGGCTCATAGAAGCGGACCTGACGCGCGACCTCGGCGTCAGCCGGGGACCGCTGCGCGAGGCCTTCCGCAGGCTGACAGCGGAAGGACTGATCGAGACGGTTCCGAACCGGGGGGCGCTGGTTCGCCGCCTGACCCTGACGGAAACGATAGAGCTCTTCCAGATCCGCACCGAACTGGAGGCCCTGGCCGCGCGGCTGTCGGCGAGCAATGTCTCCGAACCCGATATCCGCGCCGCGTTCGAGGGTGCCATCGCGCCGATCTGGTCGGAAGCCCCGCGCCTGTCGGCGATGGCCTATCTGGAGGAGAACAAGCAGTTCCACGACGCCATCGTCGGCGCCAGCGGCAATTGCCAGCTCGTGACGCTGCACAGCCAGTTGCAGCTGCCCCTCATCATGTTCCAGGTCAGCGGCGGCCTGACGGCGGAGATACTCTGCCACTCGGTCGCCGAGCACCGCGAGATCGCCCAGGCGATCCTGGACGGCGACGCTCCGGCGGCGGAAGCCGCACTGAGGGGCCACCTGGAACGCGCTGCCGACCTCACCGCCCACATGCCGCCCTCGACCTTTCGGGCGGAAACGTAGCGCTACTGCGGCGACACGGCGAGATTGACGCCGAAGGCGATCAGCACGCCTCCGCCGATCCGCTGCGCCAGACGTTCGACCCGGCGGGAACCGGAAAGACTGCTGGCGACGCGATCCGACAGGACGATGCAGATCGCATCGGTCGCGGAGAACATGACATTCACCGCGGCGCCCAGAATCAGGACCTGCGCCCAAACCGGCAGGCTTGCGGCGGGGTCCGTGAACTGCGGCAGGAAGGCCAGATAGAACAGCGCCGTCTTCGGATTGAGGATCTCGACGACGAGGCTGTCGCGCAGGGCCTTGCGTCCCGATACCGGACCGGTGGACACAGCCTGCCGCGCGCCGCCTCCCAGGCCGATGACATACCTGATGCCGAGCCAGACCAGATAGGCGGCACCGGCAAGCTTGACGACGGTGAAGAGGAGGGGAACCGTCTTCAGCACCAGCGCAAGCCCGAACGCGGCCGCCGCGATGTGGAACACGCCGCCGAGGTGGAACCCCAGCGCCGCCAGCCAGCCGGCGCGGCTGCCGCGCACGATCGTTTGCGTCGCGGCGAAGAACATTCCCGGGCCCGGCACGCAGGCGAAGACGGCCGTGGCGGCGAAGAAGGGGAGCAGCAGGTCGAGACCGGGCATCGCGGATCATCCTCTCGGGTCGGCGGATGATCGTATGGCGGGCTCCGGGGCCCGAAAGCCGGATCTGGGGCGTCAAATCATCGCCCTCGGCCGCGGGACCTGCCGGGAGCAGCGGCGCCAGGGTTCACCCTCTGCGCACGGTCTCCACGTGGCCGGAAAACTCCGATGTCGCCATCAGTGCCTTGCAGCGTTCGAAACGGTTGATCGAATAGGCCCAGAAATCCTCCGCCGGGTTCCGGTTGGCGTGCTGGATCAGGCCCCAGAGCGTCCACAGGAGATCGCACATCGCCTTGTAGATGACCATCCGGCCGGCATCGACAGGAGACGCGGGCCCGCCGAAATAGGACTCCATCAGGCGCCGGTCCATCTCCGCGTCGAATCCGCCCTCGACGGAAAGATCACCGAGATCCCACATCGGGTCGTTCACACCGGAATATTCCCAGTCGACGATCCACATCCTGTCGCCCGCGTCGAGAAAGTTCTCGCAGAGCGGGTCGCAATGGCAGGGCGCCAGAGGAAGCGGGTGGGCGGCCAGCGCCGTCCGTACCGTCTCCGCCTCCGCCACCACGTCGTGATAGCCGTCCGGCACCTCGGCGCCGAGCGTCTTCAGATGGCCGAGATACTCGTCGATCATCGCGAAGAGTTCGAAGCGGAAGGAAAACGTACCGGCACCGTCATGCAGCATGCGGAACGCCCTGCCCGCCCGCTCGACGGCGCCCGGCGTCGACGCGAACAGGGCCGGAGACATCGTCTGCGCCCCGTCGAGGAAGCGCGTGACCATCACGCCGTCGGGTCCGAAATGCACGACCTCGGGGGAGACGCCGGCGTCTGCAGCGGCGCGGGCGTTGGTCTGCTCGACTGCGCGGTCGATATAGGCCGACGTGCCCTCGCCCGGCAGACGCAGGCAATAGCTGTCGCGGGACAGGTCGAGGCGGAACACCAGATTGGTCATTCCGCCGAGACGGGAGATCGACGCGCCGGCGAGGTCCCGGTCCGCGAAGGCGGAGATACCGGCGAGCGCGGCTCTGGCCTTGTCGATGTCGGCTCCGGTCATCGTCACATTTCCCCGTTTTGTCACACTAAAACGTCATCCCGGAAGCCGCTCCGGCTTCTATCCGGGATCGCCACGAGCCGCAGTGCCAGCGGACGCGGCAATCCCGGCCTTTCGCTTCGCTGCAGCCGGGATGACGTGACACGAGAAGACCGCCGGCCGCACCACTGTCTCATCCCCTCAGCCGTTCGCCTTTCGGATCGTAGAGCGCGCGCGAGCCCCGTTGTGCAACATAGGCCTTCCCATAGGCCTCGATCACGAAGTCCCGGGCCTTTGAAAGTGCTGCAGGCACATAGGCGAAGGCGATCGTCCGTCCCACCGTGTAGCCGAAGCCGGCGCTCGTCGTCGTGCCGACCACCCTGCCCTCGTGCAGGACCGCCTCGCCGCCGATCAGCGGCGCGTAGCCGTCGACAGACAGGGTCACAAGTCGCCGGGCCGGGCCATCGGCCCTGATCCTGCCCAGGGCGTCGCGGCCGATGAAGTCGCCCTTGTCAAGCGCGACGCAGAAGCCGAGCCCGGCCTCGTAGGGATCGGTGTCGGGTGTTACCTCGGCCGACCAGTAGACGAAGCCCTTCTCGAGCCGCAGGGATTCGATCGCCCGATAGCCGATGTCGGCGATGCCGTGCGCCTCGCCGGCCTCGCGGAGTGTGCGATAAACGTGAACCGCCTGTTCCGCGGGAACGTGCAATTCCCAGCCCAGTTCGCCGACATAGCCGACGCGGGCGGCGCGGACGCGCGCGAGCCCGATCTCGATGTCGCGCACGGCGAGATACGGAAATGCCTCGTTCGAGACATCGTCGTAGGTCACCGACTGCAGGACCTCGCGCGCCTTCGGTCCGACCAGGTTTATGACGGCGAAGGCCGAGGTCACGTCGCGAAGCTGCACCGATCCGTCATCCGGGAGATGCCGCGCGATCCAGCCGGCGTCGCGGACGCCGAACTGGCTACCCGTCACGACGTAGTACCGGTCGGCGTCGAGCCGCATGATCGTGAGGTCCGCCTCGATCCCGCCCCTCCCGTTGCAAAGCTGCGTGTATATGCAACTTCCATCCGGCTTCGCCAGGTCGTTCGCCGCCAACCCCTGCAGCGCCTCGAAGGCGCCCGGGCCGGTCACCTCGAACTTGGAGAACGACGTCTGGTCGATCAGCGCGACTGCCTCGCGCACCCTGACGTGCTCGCGGCCGACGGCCGAGAACCAGCCGGGCTTCTGCTCGAAGCTCGGCGTCTCGCTGGCCTCCACCTCGCCGGTGTCGAACCACAGCGGCCGCTCCCAGCCGGCCTTGGAGCCGTAGACGGCCCCGTTCTTCTTCAGGATATCGTAGAGGGGGCTGAGCCGCCCGCCGCGAGCCGACTGCAGTTCGTCGCCCGGCCAGTGAATCGAATAGTAGTGGCCGTAGGATTCGCTCGATCGTTCCGCCAGATAGGTTCTGTTGGCCTGATGCGAGGAGAAACGGCGCACGTCGAAGGGCCACAGGTCCATGCCGGGATCGCCGTGCAGGATCCAGTTCGCCATCGCCTCGCCGGCGCCGCCGGACGCGGCGATGCCGGCAGTGAAGCCGCAGGCGACGTAGAAATTGTCGAGTTCGGGCGCCAGCCCCATCACCGGCTCGCCGTCCGCGGAGACCGGGATCGGGCCGTTGATGACGGTCTGGATGCCGACCTCGTTGAGGATAGGCAGACGTTCCGCGGCCGGCAGCATGAACCGTTCCAGCCGGTCGTAGTTTTCCGAAAACAGCTCGCGGCCGAACTCGAACGGCACGCCCTCGGGCCAGCAGGCTGGCGCCCCCTGCTCCCAGCCGCCGATGGCGAACGAGCCGACGTCCGGCTTCAGGTAGAAGATCCGGTCCGGATCGCGGAAGGTCGGTGTCGCGGCGGTGACGTCGATCTTCTTCTCGGTCACCACGTACTGGTGCTCGACCGCGCCGGCGGCGAGCGCGACGCCCGCCATCTCCCCGACCCGCTTCGCCCAGATGCCGGACGCGTTGACGATGGTCTCGCAGGCGATCGTGCCGTGGTTCGTCTCGACGCCGGTGATCCGCCGTCCGGCCCTTTCGAAGCCGGTCACTGTCACCCCCTCGCGGATCGTCACGCCGCCGGCGCGGGCGACCTTCGCGTAGGCCTGGGTGAGCGCGTAGGGGTCGATGTAGCCGTCGCTCGGGATCCAGGCCGCGCCGACCACGCCGTCGAGGGTCATCCACGGAAAGCGATCCTGTGCCTCCTTAGGTGAGATCTCGTGGGCCTCGAAGCCGAAGCCCTTGGCCTGGGTCAGCGACCGCCGGATCTCGGCCAGGCGCTCGCCGCTCGCCGCGATCCTGAGCGACCCGGCCTTCTTCCAGTCGATCGCCTGCCCGGATTCGGCCTCCAGGCGGTCGTAGACCGCGACGGAATTCTGCATCAGCCGGGTCAGGTTCTTCTTGGAACGGAGCTGGCCGACGAGACCGGCGGCGTGCCAGGTCGAGCCGTGCGTCAGCTGCGCCTTCTCGAGCAGCAGCACGTCCCGCGCGCCGGCGCGGGCGAGATGGTAGGCGATCGAGCAGCCGACCGCACCGCCGCCGATGATGACGATCTTGGCCTGGGACGGCAGGTCAGTCATGAGTGTCTTGTCCGGCTCGCCAACGTTGCATTGACGTCATCCCGGCCGAAGCCCGCCACGCGGGCGCAGAGCCGGGATCGCCCCAGGTCGCAGCGCTGCGGTTCCTGGTGATCCCGGATCGGCCTTGGGCCGTCCGGGATGACGTCTGATCTGGACAAAAAGGCCCCGTCACGGCTTCACCCGGCTCATCGAGGGATCGTAAAGCGGCTCCATGAAGACCTCGGCTGGGACGCGATCGGTGGCGACCTCCAGCTCGTAGCTGCCGCCGACGACGTAGTCCCTGTCGACCCCGTCGCCGTTGCGGACGTAGCCGTAGCCGATCGACCTGCCGACGGTGTAGCCGTAGCCGCCGCTGGTCAGCCAGCCGACGCGCTTGCCGTCCCGGTAGATGGTCTCGCGGCCGAGCAGCACGATGTCGGGATCGACCGTGAAACCCGCCAGCAGCTTCTTCATCGGCCGCTGCGCCTGCACCTGGAGCGCCTCGCGGCCGATAAAATCCTGATTGGACTTCAGCTTTACCGCCCAGCCGAGGCCCGCTTCCAGCGGCGTGTGGTCGGGTCCGATGTCGGAGCCCCAGGCGCGGTAGCCCTTCTCGAGCCGCAGCGACTCGATCGCCCGGTAGCCGGCCGGCCGCACGCCGAGGTCGGCGCCCTTCTCCATCAGCGCCTCGTAGACGTTGACCACGTATTCGGTCGGCACGTGCAGCTCCCAGCCGAGTTCGCCGACATAGGTGACCCTGAGCGCCATCAGCGGCGCGCCGGCCAGGCCGATCTCCCGCACCGTGCCGAACGGGAAGCCGTCGTTGGACAGGTCCGCCCGCGTCAGGCGCGACAGAAGCTCGCGGCTGTTCGGCCCCATCACCGACAGCACGCCATAGGCCGAGGTGACGTCGACCACCTGAACGTTCAGGCCCCCGGGGATGTTGCGGCGGATCCAGTCCAGGTCGTGGGTGGCGAAGCCGGTGCCGGTGACGACGTAGTAGCGGTCCTCCGCAAGCCTGGCGACCGTCAGGTCGCACTCGATGCCGCCGCGCGCGTTGAGCATCTGCGTGTAGGTCAGCCGGCCCGGCGCGCGGGCGACGTTGCCCGCGCAGATCCAGGTCAGCGCCGCTTCAGCGTCCGGACCGACGACGAGGAACTTGGCGAAGGACGACTGGTCGAACACCGTCACCGCCTCGCGCGTCGCCGCATGCTCGCGGCCGACCGCCTCGAACCAGTTCTGCCGGCCGAAACCGTAGATATCTTTCGCCTCCTCTCCGGCGGCGAGATCGGCGAACCAGTTCGGCCGCTCCCAGCCGAGCTTCTCGCCGAAGCAGGCGCCGGCGGACTTCAGCCGGTCGTAGAGCGCAGAGCGGCGGCACGGGCGGCCGCTGTCATGCTCCTCGCCGGGCCAGGCGATCGTGTAGTGCTTGCCGTAGAGCTCGAGCGTGCGGGTGCGGATCCAGTCGGTGTCGAAATGCGGCCGCCCGAAGCGGCGGATGTCGACCGGCCACAGGTCGAACGGCGGCTCGCCGGCGACGACCCATTCCGCCAGCGCCATGCCGGCGCCGCCACCTGCGGCGATCCCGAAGGCGTTGAAGCCCGCGCCGATGTAGAAGCCGCGCTGCTCCGGAGCCTCGCCGAGGATGAAGTTGCCGTCCGGCGTGAAGCTCTCCGGGCCATTCAGCAGTTCCTTGATGCCGGCTTCCGCCAGCGCCGGGACGCGGCCGAGGGCCAGCTCCATCATGTCGGAGAAATGGTCCCAGTCCGAGTTCAGCAGCGTGAACTCGAAGCCGTCCGGAATGCCGTCGACCGCCCAGGGAATCGGGTTCGGCTCGTAGCCGCCCATGACGAGGCCGCCGACCTCCTCCTTGTAGTAGGTGAGCCGGTCGGGATCGCGCAGCGTCGGCAGGTTCGAGGATACGCCGTCGATCTTCTCGGTGATCAGGTACTGATGCTGGACGGAGACGAGCGGGACGTTGACGCCGGCGAGCCTGCCGACCTCGCGCGCCCATTGGCCTGCGCAGTTGACGACGATCTCGCAGGCGATCGTGCCGTGCGGCGTCTCGACCCCCTTGATGCGGCCGCCCTCGACGAGGATCCGCGTCACCGGCGTCTCCTCGAAGAACCGGACCCCCGACATCCGCGCGCCCTTCGCCAGCGCCTGGGTGATGTCGGAGGGGCTCGCCTGCCCGTCGGTCGGCAGGAAGGCCGCGCCGACGACGTCGTCGACGTCCATCAGCGGCCACAGGTCCCGGGCCTCCTGCGGGCTCAGCAGGTGCATTTCCAGCCCGAAGGAATGCGCCGTGGTCGCCTGCCGGCGCACCTCCGTCCAGCGGTCCTCGTTGCAGGCGAGCCTCAGGCCGCCGTTCATCTTCCAGCCGGTGGCAAGCCCGGTTTCCTCCTCCAGCCGGTCGTAGAGGGCGACCGAATTGCCGAGAAGCTGGGTGATGTTGGCGCTGGTCCTGAGCTGGCCGACCAGGCCCGCGGCGTGCCAGGTGGAGCCCGACGTCAGCTTCGCGCGCTCCAGCACGACGGTATCGGTCCAGCCGAGCTTGCCGAGGTGATAGGCGGTGGAGCAGCCGACGATGCCGCCCCCGATGACGACGGCCCGTGCTTCTTTCGGCAGGTCAGGCATTTAGGCGTTTCCTCGGTCGTAGCGTTTCGATCGGCGCGAGGGCCGTGCTATCTGTCTCAGGGCTTTGCTCGACGGGATCAGCGCGGCACTGGCGGCGAATACGCGCCCCACCGCCGTCATCCCGGCCGAGCGGAGCGAGTGCCGGGATCGGAGAGCCGGGGCGCCTCCTGTGGCTCGCAGATGCCGGCTCGGCCTTGCGGCCGTCCGGGATGACGATCGAGAGGGCGTGCCGTGCCGCTCTGGGTTCCGGCTCAGGTCCGGGACATGCCGCCGGTGGGAGTGGCACGGCCGTCACCCCAATCGCAGGCATACGCCCTGGCCCCCGAGCCGGGGCCCAGAGCGGCGATTGCGAGATGGCTTCAAGCTGTCCGCCCATCCCGCCTCACATCTCGTAGAAGGCCGCCAGCGCGGCTTCCAGGCGCTGCGTGTTCTCCGCCGTGTAGGCGGCGTAGTCGAAATCGAGGTCGGAGTGGATTTCCGAGACCATGCTCCACATCGTCTCGCGCATCAGCGAGGCGCATTTCATGGCGGCATAGCGGCGACGCAGCTCGTCGGTGACGGTGCGGTCGAAATAGGCCTCCAGCAGCCACTCCTCCTGTGCCGGCGACAGGCCGTTGTTGGAGGCGAGGCCGCCGAGATCGAACAGCGGCGAATTGAACCCGGCATAGTCCCAGTCGATCAGCCAGATCCTGTCGCCGTCGTCGATGAAGTTGGCCGGCAGCAGGTCGTTGTGGCCGAACACCATGTCGACCTGGCCGACGGCTTCTTCCAGCATCCCGGCGGTGTCGAGCAGGCCGGGCAGCTTGTCGGCATGGGCGCTGTTTGCGTCGCGCAGCGTGCCGGCATAGTCGCGCAGGACATGGAAGACCCAGAACACCAGCACCGGCCCGCGAAGATGGTTGGGAACGTCGCGGTGGCACTTCAGGACGACCGGCAGGATGCGCTCCAGATTGACCTGATCGCGCACGTCCTCCTCGCCGAAGGTCTTGCCGTCGACATAGCGAATGACGAGTGCGCCCGGCTCGCTGTGCAGGACTTCCGGAGAGATCCCGGCCCGGGCGGCGGCGCGGGAGGCGGCGAGCTCGTTGAAGCGCATCACCTGGTGCACCGGGATGTCGTCGCCGATGCGTACCACGAACTTCTCGCCGCGATCCTCGACGACGAAGTTGACGTTGGTGATCCCGCCGCCGAGCGGTAGCGGATCGACCGGACCGGACCAGAACGACAGCGCGGCGGCGCGGGTGCGGGCGTCAGTCATGCCACGAGCCCCAGCCTGCGACGGGTGCGCTGCGCGCCGGCCGAGACCAGCCGGTCGGCAATGATGGCGATGAAGGCGACGGCGAGGCCCGCCACGATGCCCCGTCCCGTGTCGGCCTTGGTCAGCGCGATATAGACCTCCTGGCCGAGATCCCGGGTGCCGACCAGGGCGGTGATCACCACCATCGAGATCGCCAGCATGATGGTCTGGTTGATGCCGAGCAGGATTTCCGGGAAGGCCAGCGGCAGCTTGATCTTGGCCAGAAGCTGGCGGGGCGTGCAGCCCGACACGACGCCGGCCTCGACGAGCTGCGGGTCGATCTGGCGGATTCCGTGTGCCGTGTAGCGGATCGCCGGCGCCAGCGCGTAGAGGATGACGGCGATCATCGCCGAGAAGTCGCCGACCCGGAACAGCATCACCACCGGGATCAGGTAGACGAAGCTCGGCAGGGTCTGGAGGGTGTCGACGAAGCCGCCGAGCAACCGCCCGGCGCGCTCGCTCTCGGCCGCGACGATGCCGAGCGGGATGCCGATGATCGAGGCAATGACGACCGAGATGCCGCACAGGTAGACTGTGATCATCGCCTTTTCCCAGAGGCCTGTGACGACGATGAACATCGCCAGCGCGATGCCGAGCAGCGCCAGCCTGCGGCCGCCGAGCTGCCAGCCGGCGACGCCGATCACCGCGACCGTCCATATCCATGGCAGTTCGGTGAGGAACCGCTTCACGGGGACGAGGAAATTCACCAGCATGAAGGTCTTCACCGCCTCGAGCTGGTCGTAGAAGTTGACGTTGATGTACTTGACGAGATCTTCCCAGAAGCCGCCGGTCGAGACCTCCATGGCCTCGGGATAGGTCTGTGCCGGTGGAAACACGATTCCCACCAGCGCCGTGCCGAGGATCACGACCAGCACCGTGGTCGTCCACGGGTGCCGCCGGACGAGGCCCCCGGGCAGGTCGAGATGGGCGGGCGGCGGGCGGTTGGCGAAGGCCTGGCTCAGCCGGTCGAGCGCGATCGCCAGGACGACGATCGCGACTCCGGCCTCGATGCCGCCACCGATGTCGAGGCGCCGCAGCGAGGTCAGCACGTCGTAGCCGAGACCGCCGGCCCCGATCATCGAGGCGATGATCACCATGTTCAGCGACAGCATGATCACCTGGTTGACGCCGACCATCAGGCCGTCCCGGGCGGCGGGCACCATCACCTTCCAGGTCATCTGGCGCGGCGTGCAGCCGGCCATCCGTCCGAAGTCGCGAATCTCGTCGGGAACCCCGCGCAGCGCCAGCATGGTGATCCGCACCATCGGCGGCATCGCGTAGACGATCGTGGCGATCATCGCGGCCACCGGCCCGAAGCCGAACAGGAACAGGATCGGCACCAGGTAGGCGAACACTGGCACCGTCTGCATGATGTCGAGGATTGGCGACAGGACCTGCTCTGCGGCCCTCCACCGATAGCCGGCGATGCCGAGCAGCAGCCCCCCGGCAATGCCGAACGGCACCGCGATGACGATCGAGGACAGCGTCACCATGGCGCTGTTCCACTGGCCGAACACCGCAAGATAGAGGAAGCAGGCGCCGACGAAGGCGGCGAGCTTCCAGCCGCGGGCGTAGAAGCCCATCGCGACGACGACGGCGATCACCGCGATCCAGCTCAGCGGCGGCAGCACCTGCACCGCGGCGGACCCCTGCCCTTTCAGAAAACCGGTCGACAGCAGGCTTGTTGCGATCGTCAGCGGGATCTCCAGCAGCCACGAGACGAAGCGGGTGAGCTGCAGGAAGGTGAACAGGCCGAAGGTGGCGTCCTCGACCAGCCAGTCCATGAACGCCGATATCCACGCCGCCAGCGGCACCTGCCAGGCGCGCGGCCACTCGTAGGCCCAGTCCGCCCCCAGCCACTCGATCACGTCCTCCCCGTAGGTCGAGACGATGAGCGAGGCGATTAGCACCGCGATCCAGAACAGCGCCGTGGGGCCGATCCAGGCGGCCCGCGCCGGAACCCAAGGCAGAGCGGACGAGCGCGCGGTCACGGTCTATTCCCCGCGATCCCCGGGCGGGGGCTCGGGTGCCCGGGCCGTCCATGGTTCGAGACGCGGCTATCGCCGCTCCTCACCATGAGGAGTTGGTTTGTTCGAGCGGAAACGTCAGGCCCGCAGCGGCGTGGTCCCAGACACTCATCTATCCCCTCATCCTGAGGAGGCCGCGCAGCGGCCGTCTCGAAGGATGCAGGCCCCGGCAACGCGTGTGCCGCACTCATCCGGCCGATCCCTCCGAATGGGCGAAGGTGCGGCCGACGAGCACGTCGATCACGGACTTCTTGTCGATCAGTCCGGACCTCTTTCCCTCCCTGTCGGTCACGGCAAATGGACGGTCGGCGCTCTCCACCCGGTCGGCGATGTCGGCGATCAGGGCGGCGGCGCTGACCTCGCCGGCGACGTCGGCGCCATTCGTCCACGGCGTCATCACCGAGCCGGCGGTCACCACCTTGGCGCGGGGGATGTGGCGGGTAAATTCGGCGACGTAGTCGGTCGCCGGCGCCAGCACCAGCTGCTCCGGGGTGCCGGTCTGGATGATCGCGCCGTCCTTCATGATGGCGATGCGGTCGGCGAGCCGGATCGCCTCGTCGAAGTCGTGGGTGATGAAGACGATGGTCTTCCTGAGCACGTTCTGCAGGCGCATGAACTCGTCCTGCATCTCGCGCCGGATCAGCGGATCGAGCGCGGAGAACGGCTCATCGAGGAACCACAGCTCCGGCTCCACGGCGAGCGAGCGGGCGATGCCGACGCGTTGCTGCTGGCCGCCGGACAGTTCCCGGGGATAGTAGTTTTCCCGCCCCTCCAGCCCGACCAGTTCGATGACCCGCCGCGCGCTCGCTTCGCGAGTCTTGCGGTCGATGCCCTGCACCTCCAGCGGAAAGGCGACGTTGCCGAGCACGGTGAGGTGCGGCAGCAGCGCGAAGTGCTGGAACACCATGCCCATGCGATGCCGGCGGATCTCGATCATCTCCCTGTCGCTGGCGCGCAGCAGGTCGCGGCCCTCGAACAGGATCTCGCCCGCGGTCGGCTCAATCAGCCGCGACAGGCAGCGCACCAGGGTCGACTTGCCGGATCCCGACAGCCCCATGATGATGAAGATCTCGCCCTGCCGCACATCGAGATCGGCGCCGCGTACGGCGCCGATCAGGCCGGCGCCGCGCACCTCCTCGAGGCTCGGCGCCGGGTGGCGTCCCAGAAAGCCGTCCGCCCCCTGGCCGAACAGCTTCCAGACCCCGCGGCAGGACAGCTTTACATCCGTATCCGACATACCCGTTCCCCTCCGGACAGCGGCCATTTCGTTGCGTCCGGACGAAGGTTCCTGAGTGATGCACCTTGGATCAATCCGGTACCGAATCCCGCTCCACGCACCGGCGAGGAAAAGTCCGACGGACCGCGGAAATGGCACCCGGCGACGACCGGCGGCCGCGCGCCCTAGCGAACCAGCGCGCGCGACGTTTCCGGGAGGCGGATCAGTTGGCGATCCACTTGTTCCAGCGGTCTTCGTTCTCGCTCATCCAGTTGGCGACCACCTCCTCTATCGTCTTGCCGTCGAGATCGACCTCGCCGACCATCTTGTTCATCTCGTCGCTGGAGATGTTGAAGGCCTTGATCGCCTCGTAGGCCCCGGGCCACTTGTCCTTGACGCCGACCCAGCCGGCCTTCCAGATCGGCCCGCTCGGCTTGCCGCAGTCATAGGCCATGTCCGGATTGCCGCCCCAGGCGGCATCCTCGTAGCACTCGGCGGTGTATTCCGGGAATTCGACCCATTCCCCCTCGTACTTGGCCGGTGCCCAGTGCGGCGAGTAGACCCACAGCATGATCGGACCCTGGCGCTGGTAGGCGGATTCGAGTTCGGCGAACAGCGCCGCGTCGGTGCCGGCATGGACGACCTCGAACGGCAGATCCAGGGCCTCGACCCGCTCGTCGTCGAAGCCGCCCCAGGTCACCGGTCCGCCGAGGTAGCGTCCCTTCGGCGCCGTCTCGGCGACCGAAAACGCCTCCGCGCAGGCCTCGTCCTTTAGGGCTTCCCAGTTCGGCAGGCCCGGGCACTTCTCCTTCATGTAGAGCGGATACCACCACTCTTCCTTCGCCAGCATGCCCGTCTCGCCGAGGTTCTCGACCTTGCCGCTGGCGACGGCCTCGTCGAGGGCCTCCTGGCCGGTGGTCGCCCAGATCTCCATGGCGACGTCGAGATCGCCGGTCTTCAACCCGGCAAACTGGGCGAGATAATCCGCCTGCACGTAGTCGACGTTGTAGCCGGCCTTCTTCAGCACCTCGCCCATCAGCTGCGTGGTGATGAGCTGGCCCGTCCAGTCGTGCAGGGTCAGCTTGATCGGATCGCTGGACTCCACGTCGGCGAGCGCGGGCAGCGCGCTGGCCGAGGCGAAAAGCGCGGCCGCCCCAACGGCCGCTACGGCGATGCGTGGCAGTGTCATGTTCGCTCACCTCCGTCTTTGTTGTGTAGAGCTTGGGTTGTGTAGAGCTTGGGTTGTGTAGAGCTTGGAACCTGTTCCCCTGGCGCCGCCCGCACGGATAATCACGCGCTTGGCCCCAAAGGATGATCCGGCGACAGAAGCCGCGGCGTCAACAGGAAAATCACAATTTATGTGGAATTCCCGTTGGAATTTGCCCTATTTGTTTGGGATCATGTGGTGATGCCCAATTCGCGCGCATGCCACACAGGCGGGCATCCGTTCGACAGATGGAGACCAGGTCCGGTGTACCGCACCCAGAGGCAAAGCGAGATCATGCGGCTGGTCCGGCTGCGCGGCGCCTGCTCGATCGGCGAACTCGCCGATCGCCTGAGCGTGTCGGACGAGACGATCCGCCGGACGGTCAAGCCGCTGGTCTCGGAAGGCGTGCTCGCCAAGGTGCACGGCGGGATAAGGCTGCCGGACAGCCATTCCGAGCCGCCGTTCCAGAAGCGCATGCTGGACAACGCGAACGCCAAGCAGCGGATCGCCGAGCGGGTCGCGGCGATGATCTCCAACGGCGACACGCTGATGCTGGACTGCGGCTCGACGACCGCATTCGTCGCCCGTGCCCTCAGTCAGCATTCCGGCCTGACCGTCGTCACCAATTCCGCCGAGATCGCCCGCACGCTCGCGCCGAACAACTCCAACCGGGTGTTCATGGCCGGCGGCGAGCTGCGTTCGGATGACACCGCCGCGCTGGGCCCGGAGGCGCTGGCCTTCGCCAGCCAATTCCGGGTGCGGCACGCCATCCTGTCGATCGGTGCGATGGGTCTCGACGGGTCGCTGATGGTCTACCATCTGGCGGAGGCGGAGTTCTCCCGAGCCGTGATCAATCAGGCCGAACAGGTCATCGTCGCCGCCGATGCCTCGAAGTTCGGGCGGCCGAGCCTGGTGCGCATCTGCGGGCCGGAGCGCATCGACACGCTGGTCACCGACCGCGAGCCGCCCGGCGAGCTCGCTGCGACCTTGCGCGACGCCGGCGCGAAGATCGAGCTGGCGGCCTGAGCGGTCTCAGCAGCTCACCTCCTTCTGCTCGGATTTCGGATCCGCCTTGTCTACGCCCAACAGCGTGCCGAGCGCATTGAACGGCAGTGCCAGAGCTTCCGCTGCTGCACGGCCGACCATGCCGCCCTTCACCTCGACCTTTGGATCGGAAAGCTTGCCCTCGATCGAGAAGGGAGAGACGATCGGGATCAGGTTTGGATGCAGGGCCCTGGGCGTCGCCTGGATGTCGATCGTGTCGGCCTTGAAATCGATGCGGCCGGATGCGGTGACGATGACGTCGTCGGTCTCGACGACGGCAGAATTGACCACTGCGACACCCGGAGAAAAGGCAAGCCGCGCGTCGAAGCACTCGATCCGCGAGACGCCGGTCTTGGCGGATTCGGCCGTCAGCCACGAAGGCAGCACCAGACCCGAGAAATCGAGCATCCGGTTGCCGATCGAACCGCGCCGGATATGCAGGTTGAGGTCACCGTTGGCGGCCCGTACCGCTTCGTGAACGGTGTCGCCTGAGGATGCGATCTTGAATGACGCCGCCAGGCTGCCGCTCAACGGCAGGTCGACGTCCAGGTCCTTCAGCACCTCGCCGATCGGCCAGTTGCTCATGCGGCCGTCGACCTCGAAGGGCCGGCCTGCCTCGCGAACGTGCATCCTGCCGTCGAAGTCGAACAGGCCGCTGCGATACTTCAGCTTGACTCCCTGCGCGGTTGCCAGCCCGTCGTCGAACCCGAATCTGCCGGATACGCCGCTGGCGCTGTCGCCGCCGCTGTCGACGCGGCCGGCGTTCACCTCGACGTCGATGCGCGGATTGAGGAGCGCCTTGCCGGTCCCGGTCACCTCTGCGGTGCGACCGTCACGGTCGGCACGCGCAGCCACCGCCTGCGCCCTGAGCCGGCCGAGGTCGGTGCCGACTTCGACCAGACGGGAGAGGTCGGCCATGATCAGGTCGGGGGAGGATACCGTACCGGTGATGACCGGGCGCGCGCCTTCGGTCTTCAGGACGAGATCCTCCGTCAGCACCGTGCTCCCGAAGCTGAGTTGACCGTTGAAGGAGCCGCTGTCGGATGCCACGGCCAGGGCGCCCTTGAAGGCGATGGCGCCGATCGGCACCTCTCGCACCGACAGTGCGGACGCGAGTTGCGCGTAGTCCGGCACGTTCAGGTTCACGTTGAACGCCGCATTGTGGACGGACTGGCTCTGGTCCGCCTTCAGGGCGACATCGGCCGAGACGAGTTGCGAACCGGTGATGCTGGCGTTGAACGTGTCGATGCCGGCCTCGCCGCCTGCGTCGGAGACGGCAAATTCACCGGCCAGCCGGCCAAGCGATTCCGCGTCCGTCTGGAGATCGAGGAGCGCGGCGACAGGAACCGAGACGTTCCCCTTCAGCTCGAATTCGGCGAACCGCAGCAGATCGCCGATCTGTCCGCTGAGGTCCAGCGTGCGGTCCTCCGGCGGGCCGGCCAGGACGTTCAGGCCGACGACGGCGATCCGGCCATTGTCTTCGCGGCGGACGTCGGCAGCCGAGATCGGGCCGAACTGGGGTATGGCGCTGGAGAACAGGTTCGTGGTGATCCACCCGTCGGTCATCGCAAGCGCCCCCAGGTCGCCGGCCAGCCGGGCGGTGATCTGGTAGATGGCGAAGGACAAGAGACCCTCGTCCTCGCTGATTTCCGCGCCCCCGGGCGGCCAGTTGGCCGCGGCGGTGATGTCGAAGCCCTTGCGATTGGCGAGGTCGTCGACCCTGCCGGTCACGCGCACGTCGAGCCCGGAGTCTACCCGGACTTCCGCGACGATGTTCTCGAGCGCGGGAAGGCCGCTGTCGCCGGCGACGTCGGCGCTCAGCGTCCCGGTTCCCTCGAAGGTCCGCTGCAGTTCGAACAGTTCGAGCACGTCGCCGACCGAGGAGACTTCCGTGCGCATGGCCATGCTCTTGACGGTCGGTTCGGGAGTCTCCGGCGCGAAACCGGTGAGCCTGACGACCGCGCCGGGCGTCGTCACGGTCATGGCGAAGCGGTCCGGCCCCTCGCCGTCCGCCGGAACGAAGTCGTTGTCGATGGTGATCGTCTTTCCGTTGATCGTGCCGCTGGACGTCAGGGTCGCCGCGTCGTTCGCCGGATTGCGGGTATTGCTGAGCTCGTCCAGGACGACGTCGAACAGCCAGCCGCTGGTCTGGTTGCTGTAGACGTAGTGCACGTCGGTCACCTGCACGTCCGCCTCCCGGGAGAGGTATACGATCCAGGGAACGACGCCGATCATGCGGGCCTCCACCGGCATGTGGACGCCGCCCTCCACGTCCACCCTGAACAGCGTGCTGTTCTCCGCGAGATGGACGCCGTCCAGGGTGAGTTCCTCGAGATCGACGCGACCTGCCAACAGTGCCGACGTGAGCAGTCCAACGGACCCGTGATCCAGCCGGTCGACCTCCTGTCCGTCGGCCTGGTCGCCGGCGTCGTCCGAACGCAGGACGCGGATGTCCGACCCCGTCGCCCGGAACACCCGGCCCAGCTCGAACGTGACCGGTCCGTCGATCACCACGGTCTGGCCGAACGCGGATGACAGGACGCGCTCCATCAGGGCGGCCCGCATCGGCGAGAAGATGCCCGCTTTCGGAAACAGCACCACCAGCGCGGCCGCAGCAACCACGACGACGACCAGGACGCCGAGGAGCCCCGCCAGAAGGCGCGCCCAAACCGGGCGCTTGCGTGTCATGGTTTCGGATGCCGCCATCTCTGTTCGTTCCGCCGCTAATTTGCAGGATCGTGACACGGTAGCAGCAAACCGCGTCCATGGCATTGATCACCCAAAGTCATTCGTGTACAAACATATGTGTACGAATGATCTCCTGGAGCATTCCATGGCCGCCATCGACACGCAGCGCGTCCTCGACGTCCGTCACTGGACCGATAGGCTGTTCAGCTTCCGCACAACGCGGGACCAGGGGTTCCGGTTCGAAAACGGCCAGTTCGTGATGATCGGGCTGCCGGTCGACGGCAAGCCGCTGATGCGTGCCTACTCGATGGCCAGCGCCAACTACGAGGACTCGCTCGAGTTCTTCTCCATCAAGGTGCCGGACGGCCCGCTGACCTCCCGCCTTGCTCATATTCGGGAAGGCGACGAGATCATGATCGGCCGCAAGCCGACCGGAACCCTCGTCCAGGACAGCCTGACCGACGGCAGGCGGCTCTACCTGGTGTCGACCGGCACAGGCCTCGCCCCCTTCGCCTCGATCGTCAAGGATCCGGTCATCTACGAGCGCTTCGAGACGATCGTGCTGGTGCACGGCTGCCGCTTCGTCGACGAGTTGGCCTATGGCGAGAAGATCGTGGCCGACCTCATGCAGGACGAGTATCTCGGCGAGATCGCCCGCCTCAAGATGCGGTACTATCCGACAGTCACGCGCGAGCCCTTCGTCAACCGGGGCCGCGTCACCGAGCTGCTCCGGAGCGGCGAGATCGGCACCGAGCTCGGCCAGCCGCCGTTGTGCCCCGACACCGACCGGGTGATGATCTGCGGCAGCCCGGCCATGCTCGCCGACATGGTCGGCCTGATGGAGGAACTGGACTTCGAGGAGGGCTCGCTGGCGCGTCCCGGCCAGTACGTCATCGAGAAGGCGTTCGTGGAGCGCTGAATTGATGCCGGCAACGGGAAGCATCGCTAGCGAGCCGGAGCAGGACCGGACCTGATCGACTGACACATAGCCGCTGAGCGTTTCGAGGAGGAGAGAGCGCTTTGGGTGACAGGGTAGCCGACATCTCGGTCGACGCGTCGAATCCGGTGACGCCGGCAACGCGCGTGCGCCGCGTCAGCGGCATCGATGTCGGCGGCACCTTCACCGACCTCCTGATCCACGAGAGCGACCCCCTGGGCGCTCCGGAGGGCACCGTCCGCCTCGCCAAGGTGCTCACCACCCTGCCCAACCAGGCCGAAGGGGTGCTCGCGGCGATAGACCAGGCGGGCGTCGCTCCGTCTGACATCCATCTCCTCATCCACGGCACCACCGCGACGACCAACGCGCTCCTGGAGCGCAAGGTGGCGCGGGTCGGCCTGATCACCACCATGGGGTTCCGCGACACGCTGGAACTCGGCCGGCGCACCCGCCCCAATCCCTATGGCATGACGGGCTTCTTCCAGCCCCTGATCCCGCGCGACCTGAGGATCGAGGTGATCGAACGGATGAACGTCGACGGCGAGGTGGTGCGTCCGATCGACGAGGACGGCGTCGCCGCGGCGGCGCGGGCGCTGCTCGATGCCGGCTGCGAGAGCGTCGTCATCCATTTCCTGCATTCCTACGCCAACCCCGCCCACGAACTGCGCGCAGGCGAGATCGTCCGCGAAATCTGGCCGAACGATTACGTGACGCTCGGCCACGAACTGCTGTCGGAGTACCGGGAATACGAGCGCGGCACGACGGCCTCGGTGAACGCCGCCGTGCAGCCGATCCTCGACCGCTACGTGCGCCGCCTGCAGGGCCAGCTCGAAGCCCGCGGCTTTGCCCGCGACCTCCTGGTGATGAACGGCAACGGGGGCACGGTCACCTCGCGGCTCGTAGCCCGCGACGCCGCCAAGACGGTGATGTCGGGTCCGGCGTCCGGCGTCATCGCGGCGGCGGCGACCCTGCACCAGTCGGGCCTCGCCAACGCGATCACCTACGACATGGGCGGCACGTCGACCGATGTGGCGCTGATCTTCGGCGGGGTGCCCGAGGTCTCCTCGGAACTGACCATCGACTATGGCCTGCCGATCCACGTGCCGATGGTTGATGTGCGCACCGTCGGCGCCGGCGGCGGGTCGATCGCCTCGCTGGACGCGGCGGGCGTATTGACGGTTGGACCGGAATCTGCCGGATCGTCGCCCGGGCCGGTCTGCTACGGTCGCGGCGGCACCGAGCCGACCATCACCGACGCCAATCTCGTGCTCGGCCGGCTCGACCCGGCAGGTCTGACCGCCGTCGACGGCCATGTCGACGTGGACCATGTCCGCTCGATCGTCGCCCGGACGTTGGCGGAACCGCTGGGCTTCTCCGTCGAGGACGCCGCTGCCGCGGTGCTGAAGCTCGGCAACATGCACATGGCCGGCGCGATCCGCATGGTGTCGCTGTCGCGCGGTTACGATCCCCGGGACTTCGTCCTGTTCGCCTTCGGCGGAGCCGGCCCGCTGCACGCGGTGGCGATCGCCCGGGAGCTCGGCGTTCCCGAAGTGCTCATTCCCGCGCGGCCGGGGCTGACCAATGCGCTCGGATGCCTTGTCGCCGATCTCCGGCAGGACCTCGTCAACACCATCAACGAGCCCGTCGCCACCCTCGACATGGGCGTCGTGAAGGCGACCCTGGAGGCCCAGAAGGCGCAGGGCGAGGCGATCAATGCCGCCGGGCAGGACGAGATCGTCGGCACCACCGTCCTGCACGGGGCCGACATGCAGTTCCGGGGACAGACCCACCTGATCCGCATCCAGATCCCCTCCCCGGACGTGACCCGCGAGGAGTTGCAGACGCTGTTCGAGGATGCCTACTTCGCCCGCTTCCAGGTCAGCCTGCCGGAGATCCGCGCGGTGCTGGTCAATCTCGTGACATCGGTGATCGGACGCCGGCCCGGGTTCCCGCTTGCTTCGCTGGCGGGCGGCGGCGAAGGACCGGCAAGGGTCGGCGAGCGGGATCTCTACGCCGACGGCCGGTGGCATTCGGCGCACGTCTACCTGCGCGACCGGTTGCGGCCCGGCGACGAGATATCGGGACCCGCCGTCGTCCAGCAGGTCGACGCCACGACCATCATCGAGCCGGACGCGGTGGCGCGCGTCGACGGGATCGGCAACCTCCGTATCGCCGTGGGAGGGGCTGCATGACGAGCGTCGATCCCCTCACCATTGCCGTGATCCAGGCCGGCCTGCAGCAGGTCTGCAACGAGATGGATCTGGCGTTCTCGCGATCCGCCTTCTCGCCGGTGATCGCCGAGGCGGACGACCGCTCCTCCGGCATCTACGACCGCGATACCGGCGCCCTGATCAGCCAGGGCGAACTCGGCCTGCCCGTCTTCGTCGGCACCATGCAGTACTCGACCGCCGAACTGATCCGGCTGATCGGAGAGGGCAAGGCCGGCGCCCCGGAACCCGACGACATCTACATCGTCAACGACCCCTATCTCGGCGGCACCCACCTGATGGACGTGCGCTTCGCCAAGCCGTTCTACGTCGACGGCGAACTGTACTGCTGGCTGCAGAACACCGGCCACTGGCCGGACGTCGGCGGCATGGTGCCCGGCGGCTTCTCCGCCCATGCCACCGAGGTCGAGCAGGAGGGTCTCCGCCTGCCGCCGGTCAAGCTGTTCAAGCGTGGCAGGATGGACCCGGAGATCTACGCCATCCTGTGCTCCAACATGCGGGTCGCCGACCAGCGCATCGGCGACATCCGCGCCCAGGCGGCCGCACTCAATGTCGGCGAGCGGCGGCTGCGCGAGATCATCGATCGCTACGGCATCGAAACGGTCACGGCGACGATAGGCGAGATCCGGCGGCGGGCCGCGACGCTGATGCGCAGCCACATCGCAGACATCCCGGACGGCGTCTACAAGTCCGAGGCGTTCGTCGATTCCGACGGGGTCGTCAACGAGCCCCTCAGGATCGCGCTGACCGTCACAAAGACCGGTGAAACGCTGCATTTCGACTTTTCCGACAGCTCGCCGCCATGCCGCGGCCCGATGAACTCGGTCGTCGCCACCACCTATTCCTCGGTGTACCTGGCGGTCCGGCACATCTTCCCGGACACGCCGCTCAATTCCGGCGCCTTCGAGCCTCTGAAGATCGACCGCCCGGAGGGCACCTTCCTCGACGCCCGCTATCCGCGTCCGGTCTCCGGCTGCGCCGCCGAAGTCTCCCAGCGCATCGCCGAAGCCGTGTTCCTCGCCCTCGTCCAGGCGATCCCCGACAAGGTCACCGCCGCGCCTGCGGGCTCGTCGGGCAACTTCGCGCTCGGCGGCTTCGATCCCGTGAAGGGCGCCGGCTACGTCATGTACCAGATCTCCGGCGGCGGCTACGGCGGCAATGCCGACACCGACGGCCTGACCAACGGCTGCTCGACCATCGGCATTTCCCGGACGCCGCCCGTCGAGGTGATGGAGCAGTACTTTCCGGTGCTGTTCCACCGCTTCGCGCTGCGCGAGGGCTCCGGCGGCGCCGGGCTGCATCGCGGCGGCTTCGGCGTCCACTACGAGGTCGAGGTGCTGCGCGGCGACGCGAAGGCGTCCTTCGTCATGGACCACGGCCGCTTCGGCCCGCCCGGCGTGCTCGGCGGGCTGGATGGCGGCCCGAACGTCGTCAAAGTCCATCGTGGCGGCGGCACGATGATCCCGGAGCATCTGTCGAAGGACCAGGGCATCCCGATGCAGGCCGGCGACCGGGTCGAGGTGATGACGCCGGGCGGCGGCGGCTATGGCGACCCGTATCAGCGGGACGCCGCTGCGGTGCTGCGCGACTGGCGGATGGGCTACTATACGACAGACCAGATCCGCGACCTGTTCGGCGTTGCGATCGGCGACGACGGCACGGTCGACATGCCCGAGACGTCGCGCCTGCGCGGCGACGCCCGGCTGACCGCGTGAGGATGCCGATGGCCATGGACACCCACACAACGACGAGCCGACCCATCTCCCCCCACCTCTCCCACAGGGAGAGGTCGGCACCGCAGGTGCCGGGTGAGGGGTTACGGCGCGAGCCGCATCCTTCCGCGCCCCCTCACCCGACGCTGCGCGTCGACCTCTCCCCGCCGGGGAGAGGTGGTCTCAGGCACTGCGAAATGCCGGCAACCGTCTGCGCGACGATAAGCCTATCCTCCTCTCCCCGACGGGGAGAGGTGGCGGCTGGCGCTTGAGCTAGGAGACAGGCGATGGCGTCCTACTGCCGGCCGACGACACTCGACGAAGCGCTGGCGATCCGTGCGGAACGTCCGGTCACGGTGCTGGCCGGCGGTACCGATGTCTATCCCGCGCGGGCGAACCGCGTCGGCTGGGGCGACATGCGTCGTGACGAAATTCTCGATGTATCGGCGATCGGCGAGTTGCGCGGCATGACGCAAACAGCCGATCGGCTGCGCCTCGGCGCCCTGACCACCTGGACGGATCTGCGCCGCGCCGCCCTGCTCCCGGCGTTCGCCGGATACCAGCTCGCCGCCAGGGATGTCGGCGGGGCCCAGGTGCAGAACCGCGGCACCCTCGTCGGCAATATCTGCACCGCTTCCCCGGCCGGCGACGGCATACCTTGCCTGCTCAGCCTCGACGCCGAGATCGAGCTTGCCTCGACGCGCGGCCGCAGGACGCTGCCTGTCGGGGAGTTCCTGACCGGCTACCGCAAAACGGCGTGCGCGGCAGACGAGATCGTCACCGCGATCCTGATCCCGGAGCCCAAGGCGGGCGCGGCCGGCGGCTTCCTGAAGCTCGGCGCCCGGCGATACCTCGTCATCTCGATCGCCATGGCGGCCGCCGTCGTCGCGACCGATGAAACGGGGACGATCACCCATGCGGCGATTGCCGTCGGCGCCTGTTCGGAAGTCGCCAGGCGCCTGACGGATCTCGAAGCCGACCTGGTCGGCCAGCCCCTTGCCGCGGCGTCCGACCTGATGACGCCTGCGCATTTTTCTGCGCTGAAGCCGATCGGCGACATCCGCGCCAGCGGCCAGTACCGCGACAGCGCCGCGCGCGACCTCGTGGCCGACCTGCTCGCCGGGCTGGCAGGCGCTGGCGACAGGAGGGCTGCGTGATGCTGCTACGCAGGCATCGGCAAATCGCCGCGACCGCCCGACTGGGCCCCGGATCAGGTCCTGGGCATAGCCTGCGGTGTGGAGCCAAGATCGTGCGAAACAACCTTCCGCCCGGCACTGCTTACGCCCCGGGCTCGACCCGGGACCCAGGGCCCACGGCACCGCGGACACGATCTGAAATAGACGGGAGGGCGGCGTGATGCTCGACAAGGCGCCCCTGCAGACGTCGACCGTCCGCCTCACCGTCAACGGCGAGACCGTCACCGTCGCCGCCGATCCGTTCGCGAGCCTCGCCAGCACGCTGCGCGATAAGCTCGGGCTGACCGGCACCAAGATCGGCTGCGACGCCGGCGACTGCGGCGCCTGCACCGTCCGGCTCGACGGCGAGCAGGTCTGCGCCTGCCTCGTCTCCACCGGCCAGGCCGAGGGCGGGCAGATCGAGACCGTCGAGGGGCCGGGCCCGGACGGTCTCACCGAGACACTGCGCAAGGCATTCCTCGCCCACGGCGCGGCGCAGTGCGGGATCTGCACGCCCGGCATGCTGATGGCGGCGACCGACCATCTCGCCCGCCATCCGCGCACCAGCCGCGCCGAGGTCGAGAACGCGCTCGGCGGCGTGCTGTGCCGCTGCACCGGCTACCTGAAGATCGTCGACGCGATCATGGCGGTGGCCGACGGCCAGGTCATCGAGACGCCCCGGGCAGACGGCGGCAACGCCGTCGGCGCGCGCATCGCCCGCGTCGACGGCTGGCCCAAGGTCGCCGGCACCGACCTGTTCGGCGCCGACGACGCCCCTGTCGATGCGCTGTGGCTGCGCGTCGTCCGCTCGCCCCATGCCCGCGCCGCCTTCACCCTCGGCGATCTCGATACCGTCGTTGCCGCGACGCCGGGCCTGGAGGCGATCCTGACGCACGAGGACGTGCCGGGCGAGAACCGGTTCGGCATCTTCCCCAACACCCGCGACCAGCCGGTGTTCGCCGAAGGCCATGTCCGGTTCCGCGGCGAGGCGGTGATCGGGCTGGTCGGCACCAGGGAGGCCGTCGCCGCGCTGAGCGACGCCGACCTGCCGATCGAATGGCAGGTGCTTCCGCCGGTCACCGGCGTCGAGGCGGCCCTGGCGCAGGGCGCTCATGCGGTCCATTCCGACAAGCCCGACAACGTGCTGGCCGGCGGACTGCTGGTCTGCGGAGACGTTGAGGCTGTCCGCGGCGGCGCGGCGGCGGTCGCCGAGGGCCGCTTCGAGACCAGCTACGTCGCCCACGCCTACATCGAGCCGGAGGCCGGATACGCGGAGCCGGTCGGCGACCGGATGGAGGTCACCTGCTGCACGCAGGCGCCCTACATGGACCTCGGCGAGACCGCCCGCGTCCTCGGCGTCGACGAATCCAGGGTCCGCATCCGGCCGACTGCCTGCGGCGGCGGCTTCGGCGGCAAGCTCGACGTCTCGGTGCAACCGCTGCTCGCCGTCGCGGCGCGCAAGACCGGCAGGCCGGTCCGCATGGTCTACACCCGCACCGAGTCCATGGCCTCCTCGCCGAAGCGCCATCCCGGCAAGCTGTGGGCGCGGTCCTCCGCCGACAGCGAGGGCCGGCTGATCTCCTACGAGCTCGAAGGCGACTTCAACACCGGCGCCTATGCCTCCTGGGGTCCGACGGTCGCCGGCCGCGTTCCCGTGCACGGGTCCGGCCCCTACCGGGTGCCGAACGTCCGCAACCGGGCGCGCGCCATCTACACCAACGAGACCCCGGCGGGCGCCTTCCGCGGCTTCGGCATCCCGCAGGCAGCAATCGCCCACGAGACCCTGCTCGACGACCTCGCCGGGATGCTCGGCATCGACCGCTGGCAGATCCGCCGCACCAATGCCATCGCCGCCGGCGACACCACGCCGTCCGGCCAGTTGCTGGAGGCCTCCGCCGGCCTGCCGCAGTGCCTCGACGCGCTGAAGGGCGACTGGGACGCGGCGAACGAGCGGGTCGCAAGGTTCAACGCGGCGTCGGACGGCCGCCGGCGGCGCGGCGTCGGCATCGGCTGCATGTGGTACGGCTGCGGCAACACCTCGGTCGCCAACCCCTCGACCATGCGGATCACGCTGTCGAAGGACGGCCGCCTGACCTTCTTCAACGGCGCGGTCGACATCGGCCAGGGTTCGTCCACCGTGCTTTTGCAGATGGCGGCCGACGCGCTCGGCATCGCCACCGACCGCTTCGACATGGTGGTCGGCGACACCGACCTGACCGCCGACGCCGGCAAGACCTCGGCATCGCGCCAGACCTACGTGTCGGGCAACGCCTCGCGGCTCGCCGGCGAGGACCTCCGGGCAAAGATCCTCAAGCTCGCCAATGCCGGCCCCGACGCCCGGCTGTCGATCGACGGCGGCACCCTCACCATCGCCGACGGCCAGGCCTCGCGCAGCATCGACCTGTCGACGCTCGCGGCAGACGCGGAGGGCTACGTCCTCCAAGGCACCGGCACCTGGGACCCGCCGACCACCATGCTCGACGAGAACGGCCAGGGCATTCCCTACGGCACCTACGGCTTCGCCGCGCAGATGGCCGAGGTCGAGGTCGACATGCGGCTCGGGACGCTGAAGGTGATCGAGATCGTCGCCGCCCACGACGTCGGCCGCGCGGTCAACCCGACGCTTACCGAGGGCCAGATCCACGGCGGCATCGCCCAGGGCCTGGGGCTGGCGCTGATGGAGGAATTCGTGCCGGGCCGCACCGAGAACCTGCACGACTACCTGATCCCGACCTTCGGCGACATGCCCCCGATCCGCACCTACCTGATCGAGGATCCCGAACCGACCGGCCCGTTCGGCGCCAAGGGCGTCGGCGAGCCGGCGCTGGTCGCCACGCCGCCGGCGATCCTCGGCGCGATCCGGCACGCGACCGGCGTCACTGTCCGCAAGGTCCCCGTCCTGCCGCACCGGCTCTGGCAGTCGCTGCAGGACAGCCCGCAGCCGAAGGAGGCTGCCGAATGACCACGATCGAAAACAAGCCGCCCGCGACCGCAAGCGACCGTCTGTCCGCCGCCGCCCGCTCGAAGCAGTTCGGCGCCGCCGAGGACGGCGGCATCATCCGCTGCGACGCCTGTCCGGTCCTGTGCCGCATCAAGCCGGGCCGCGCCGGCGCCTGCGACCGCTACGCCAACGAGGACGGGCACCTGGTCCGCGTCGATCCCGTGCTGCTTCTGGAGAAGACCGTGGAGAGCGGCGGCGACGTCGTCGCCTTCGCGGAGAAGGAGTGGAACGGCGAACTTCTCGATCCCGCCCGCACCTTCGTCACGGGTGTCGGGTCCGGCACCACCTATCCCGACTACAAGCCCGCCCCCTTCATCGTCGCCGCAGAGCACCGCGGCGTGGATACGGTCACCGTGGTGACCGAGGGCATCTTCAGCTACTGCGGCGTCAAGGTGAAGATCGACACCGACCGGCATCTCGGCCCCGAGACCGCGCCGGTCCGCGTCAACGGCGAGCAGGTCGGCCACGTCACCACCGCCGAATACGGCTCGCAGATGCTGTCGATCGGCGGCGTGCGGCACCTGACCGGCGGCTCCAAGAAGGAAGGCAACGTCACCTGCCGGTCGATGCTCGCCCTGTGCGCCGGCGAGCCGGTGACGATGACCATCGAGGGCGGCCACGAGGTCGTCGTCCAGGCCGGCCACGCCCCGATCGTCGACGGCCATCCCGAAGAGCGCATGCGGGTCGGCTGCGGCTCCGCGACGGTCGGCATCTTCGCCAGGCAGTGGCTCGGCCACGCCGACGAGGTGATCGTCGTCGACGACCACATCACCGGCGTGCTGACCGAGCACCAGGCCGGCAAGGTACTGGAGATGCCCGCTGCCGGCATCCGGGTGCGCGGCCGCCGGTCGACGCCTGGGCGCTACTTCCAGGTCGCCGAGCCCGGCCTCGGCTGGGGCGGCACCGACATCACCGATCCGCTCGATATCATCTCGAAAATCGACCCGGAGACGGCCTGGCCCGGTCTGCGCCTGCTGATGACCTCGACCACCGGGGAGGACGCGCTCTACTGCATTCTGGACGAAAACCTGATCCCGGTTCCGACCGAGATGCCGGCCGAGATCCGCACCGTCGTCGACCGGATCGGCGAGAACTGCGAGCCGTCGCTGTGCTCGGTGCTGTTCATGGCCGGCGCCGGCGGGTCGCTGCGGGCCGGCGTGACGGAGAACCCGGTGCTGCTGACCCGCTCGGTCGCGAAGGGCGAGACGCGCGTTACCATGGGCGGCGCACCGGTCTACCTGTGGCCGGGAGGCGGCATCACGGTCATGGCCGACGTCACCCGCATGCCGAAGGGCGCCTTCGGATACGTGCCGACACCTGCGATCGTGGCGCCGATGGAGTTCACCCTGCCCGCCGACCTGTACGACCGCCTCGGCGGCCACAGCGGCGATGCAGTGACGATCGAGGACATTCTCGCCGCGGTCGCACCTGATGCACGGATCGAGGCGTGGCCTGGCGCGAATCCGTGGCCGTTCGACTCCGACGAGGACAAGCGCTGATGGCGCCGACGCCCAAACCCGTCGCGAATGCGCGACCGGCCGAGGATCCGGCAGGCGATCCGTCCGGGTACCGGCTGGAGGACCAGATCGGATTCGTCCTGCGCCAGGCGCACCAGCGCGCCACTGGCATCTTCAACTCGGTGATGTCGGGCTACAAGGTCACCCCGACCCAGTTCGCCGCGCTCGCCAAGCTCGACGACCTCGGCCGCGTCTCCCAGAACGAACTCGGCCGCCTCACCGGCATGGACCCGGCGACGATCTGGGGCGTCGTCAGCCGCCTGGTGAAGCAGGGCCACGTGGTCCAGTCGCCCGATCCCGACGACGCCCGGCTGGTGATGCTGGAGCTGACCGCGTCCGGCAGAACCGCTACGGCCGGCATGAAGGCGATCGGTGCGGAGGTCTCGAAGGAGACGCTGGCGGGCTTCACGGACGCCGAGACCGAACAGCTCATATCGCTCCTCAACAGGCTGGGGCGGTAGGATGACCGAGCTGGTGCTCTCCCGCAAACGTGTTCCCCTCTTCCGCTCATTCCCGCGAAAGCGGGAATCCAGCGCAAGGATCCCGGCGCAGCCGCCGCTCTGGCCCCCCGCTTTCGCGGGGGTGAGCGGAGAGTAGGATGGGCGCGCCAACCAACTCGCCGGCAACGGGTGGCGGGGGATTCCTGGAATCTCCCCGGATCCATCCCCTCTCCGGCGGCAGGCTTCGGCTCATCCACGGACCGATCGATGTCGTGCTGAAGGCCTGGGGCGATGCAGCCGCCGTGGCGGAAGCCCATCGCGCCGTGGCACTCCGCTTCGGGACGATCCTTCCGGAACTCTGCGGCGAACTCGACCGGCTGCGGGCGCCGATCGGCGGCGGCGCGGCACCCGAGACCCCGGTCGGGCGGCGGATGCACGCGGCCTGCCTGCCCTTTGCCGGCACCTTCGTCACGCCGATGGCCGCGGTCGCCGGGTCGGTCGCCGACGAACTGCTTGCCGCCATGCTGGATGCCTCCGGCCTCGACAAGGCCTTCGTCAACGACGGCGGCGACATTGCGGTGCATTGCGCGCCCGGCCACACGCTCGATATCGGCGTCGCCGGCGACTTCGGGGGCGGCACGATGCCGGGCCTCAACGGGCTGCTCCGCATCGACGCGCAGGCGGGCATCGGCGGCGTTGCGACGTCGGGCGCGCGCGGGCGTTCGTTCTCGCTTGGCATAGCCGATTCCGTCACCGTGCTCGCCGGGACCGCCGCTGCCGCCGACGTCGCGGCGACCTTGATCGCCAATGCCGTCGACACCGACCATCCGGCCATCGTCCGGCAGCGGGCCCGCGACATCGCCCCCGACAGCGACCTCGGCGACAGGCTCGCCACGGTGGCGGTCGGCGACCTGCCGCCGGCGTCCGCCGACGCCGCCCTGGAGGCCGGGCGCGCCTATGCGGGCCGGCTCGCCGGCAGGGGCCTTATCGTCGACGCCGCCCTGATGCTGCAGGGCCGGTCGGTCGTCCTTGATACACAGAAGAGCAAGCTGCCGAAGGGGAGAGCCGCATGAGCGTGAACGTCCGCAAGATCGTCGTCGCCGTCGAGGACATCTGGCACGACGGCGGGCCGCCGCTCTCCGAACCGGTCCGCAAGGGCTACGTCGCCTGCGTCATCGCCAATCCCTTCGCCGGGCGCTACGAGCCGGACATCCAGGGGTTCATGGACGACCTCAAGCCGATGGGGCTCGAGTGCTCGAAGCGCCTCGTCGCGGCGCTCGGCGGCGATGTCGGACGCATAGAGGCCTACGGCAAGGGGTCGCTGGTCGGCGTCAACGGCGAGATCGAGCACGGGGCGCTCTGGCACGTCCCGGGCGGCTACGCGATGCGCGAACTGCTGGGCCAGGCGCTGGCGATCGTGCCGTCGTCGGCCAAGCTCGGGGCGATGGGCACCGCCATCGACATCCCGATCCACCACAAGGACGCCTGCTACGTGCGCAGCCACTTCGACGCCATCACCGCCTTCGTCGCCGACGCACCGCGCCCGGACGAACTGATGTTCGTGCTGGCGATGACGACCGGCGGCCGTCCGCACGCGCGCGTCGGCGGGCTGGAGGCGTCGGCAATATCCAGGTGGGACGGTCAGAGGTGAGGCCCCGCTGACACGCAACGATCGACGCCGGTGGAGGAGCCGGCCTGTCTGCCGGAGACAACCAGGAGGAGACAAGGAGCAACTTCCGAAGATCGAAGAAATCTGTTCGTATACCAACAGTTCCGCACGGGGGCGGGACATGCCGGACGAAGAAGGCCGGCAGTCCGGAATCACAGCGACCCCGCAACAGAGGGAATGGCAACATGAATGATACCAAGAGGTCCAGGGCCCGTAGGAACGGGAGCGGCCTGATCACACGGCGCACGGCGCTGCAGGGGATGGGTGCGGCGGGGCTCCTGGCCGCGTCGCCGGGCATGGTCCGATACGCCCAGGCGCAGACATCCGAGCCGCTGAAGATCGGCTTCCAGGTCCATCGGACCGGCATCGGCGCGGCCTACGGCCGCTGGTACGAGCGCGTCACCAACGCCGCCGTCGCCCAGATCAACGCCAATGGCGGCATCGCCGGCCGGCAGGTCCAGATCATCGCCGAGGACGACGGCACCGATCCCAAGCGTGGCGCCGAGGTGGTGGAGAAGTTCGCCACCCAGCACAATGTCGACCTCGCCTTCGGCACGCTGTTCTCGCACGTCGTGATGGGCTCGGCGCCGCGGGCCGGCGAACTGAAGCTGCCCTACTACGTCGTGTCCGAGGGCTATCACGTCTCCTCGGGCGCGCTGAATCGCTACACCTTCCAGCCGGGCATCACCGACGTGCGCTCGCAGGTCTCGTCGATGGCGCCCTGGGTCGCCGGCAATCTCGGCAAGAAGGTCACCATGATCTTCCCGGACTACGCCTTCGGCCACGACCACCGCGACTACTTCTCCGCGGCGATGAAGGCGCAGGGCGGCGAGATCGTCGAGCTGATCCCGATCCCGCCGACGGAAACCTCCTACACCAAATACTTCCCGAAGATCCCGTCCTCGACCGAGGTGCTCTACCACGTCATGGTGGGTCCGGGCGTGCTGACCTTCGTCAAGGAACTCGGCGAGTTCTACGGCGGCAACCGGCCGGAGATCTTCGGCTTCATCGACTCGCTCGAAGCCGTGCCGCTCGACAGCCCGGGCCTCGAGTTCCTCGAGGGCACCTACTTCTGGGAGGGCTATCCGCGCTACGTCCAGGAGGACCAGACGCCCTACGACAAGTTCTACCGCGAGCAGGTCGGGGTGAACGACGAAGGGGCCAGCACCAGCGATCCCAAGGACATCTCGACCTATTCGCACATGTTCGGCTGCTGGGAGACCCTCTACATCATCAAGCAGGCGATCGAGGCGTCTGGCTACAAGGGCAAGGACGACACCGCCGCGCTGATCGAGGCGACCGAGGCGATCACCGACATCCCCTGGGACAACGAGCACCCGCAGGGCGACAAGGTGTTCAACGGCAAGATGCACCAGGTGTTCGGCCACCAGAACATCTCGCAGGTCACCGACACCAGGCTCGTCCGCGTGCACCGCACCTCGATCGAGGACGGCATGTACGAGAACGACACCGACTACACGAAGATGTCGCTGTAGGTCGGGTTCGAATGGTCGGGGAGGTCCCGAGGTTCACGGGCCTCCCCATGCGGTGGATGTCACAGTCTCCGGCCATCCTTCGAGACGCGGCGTTGCCGCTCCTCAGGTTGAGGGCGGAGTTTGTTGCCGCCTTCGCAACACGAAAGACCTCATGGTGAGGAGGGCTCGCCAGAGCCCGTCTCGAACCATGTGCGACTGGCCCTAGTCCCGCCCCCAACCGTCAAGACGAGCGAACCCAACGTGGATTTCGGACCCTATCTCTTCCTCGCCACGCTCGAAGGCACCGTCAACGCGGCAGTGCTGGCGCTGACCGCGCTCGGTCTGTCGCTGGTGTTCGGCGTGATGCGTGTCGTCAACGTCGCGCATGGCGAGTTCTTCATGCTCGGCGCGGTGCTCGCCTGGTGGTTCGCGAGCCTCGTCGCCGGCAGTCCGGCGCTCGGCTTCCTGATCGCGCTCGTCCTCAGCCCGATCGTCGTGGGTGCCGTCGCCATCGTCTGCGAGCGGCTGGTGCTGAAGCGCATCAACTACGACCCCGAGGCCACCATCGTCGCCACGATCGGCATCCTCTACATCATCCAGCAACTGGCCCTGACCTTCTACGGCTCCGACGCGCGGCCGGTGGAGCCGCCGGTCCATTTCCGGGTGCTGTTCCCGTGGTTCGGCTACTCCGGATACAAGCTGGTGGTGGTCGGTGCCTCGGTGGCGCTGCTGCTGCTGACCTGGTTCGTGCTGACGCGCACCAGGCTCGGGCTGGTCATGCGGGCAACCCAGTACGACCGCGAGACCGCGCAGGCCTTCGCCATTCCCGTCGACAAGGTCTATGCGATCGTCTTCGCCATCGGCGCGATGCTGGCGGCGACGGCGGCGGTGCTGATCGTGCCGATCCAGCAGGCCCACTACCTGATGGGCGGCGATCCGCTGCTGCTCTCGTTCATCGTCGTGATCATCGGCGGCCTCGGCTCGATCGTCGGAACCGTGGTGGCCGCCGTCATCATCGGGCTGAGCGACGGCATCATCTCGGTGTTCTTCTCGCCGACGCTCGCCAAGATCCTGGCGACGCTGCTGGTCGCCCTCGTCCTCATCGTGCGCCCGCAGGGCCTGTTCGGAAAGGTGCCGCGATGAGCCTTGGCGAAACCGCCGCGGCGATGCCGGCGCGGCGCGGCATCCTCGACCGGGTCGTGCTTCTCCACCTCGCCGTGCTGGCGGCGCTGTTCGCCGCCCAGTTCGTCATCGGCGACTACCAGCACCTGAGCGTCGCCCGGATCATGGTGCTGGCCACCTACGCCGTCGGCTACAACATCCTGTTCGGCTACACCGGGCTGCTCAGCCTCGGCCATGCGATGTTCTTCTCTGCCGGCCTCTACGGTGCCGGCCTGACGGCGTCCCTGCTGGCCTTTGGCGCACCGGAGGCATTCCTTGCGGGCATCGTCGCGGGCCTCGTGCTGTCGGCTGTCATGGGGCTGATCATCCTGAGGACGAGCGGCGTCTCCTTCATGATCGTCACCATGATGTTCGCCCAGGCCGGCTACCTGATCATCCTGTATTTCGGCGAGTTCACCCGCGGCGACGAGGGCATCGTGCTCACCGGCGACATCCGCACCGCCCACCTGTTCGGGTTCGCCCTCGACCTGACCAGCGCTACGGTCCGCTACAACGTCGCGCTGGTGCTGCTCGCGGTCTGCGTCCTCCTGTGTCTTGCCCTCGTCCGCTCGCCGATCGGCCGCATCCTGGTGGCGATCCGCGAGAACGAGGAACGCGCCCGGATGCTCGGCTACGACACATTCCGCAACAAGCTGCTGGCCCTGGTGATTTCCGGGACCATCTCCGCGGCGGCGGGTGCGGCCTACGGCCTGCTGTTCGCCTATGTCGGCGCCACCTTCGCCTCGATCCAGTACTCGATCCTGCCGCTGCTGTGGGTGCTGCTCGGCGGCGTCGGCACCGTGCTCGGCCCGATCGTCGGCACGCTCCTGATGTTCTACCTGGTCGACTTCACCAGCGGCTACACGTCGGCCTACATGCTGGTCGTCGGCGTCGCCCTGGTGGCGCTGGTCATCTGGTTCCCGAAGGGCCTGCTCGGCACCTTGCGCGAAAAGGTCCTGCCATGGCTGCCGTGACGCTTCTGTCCACCGACGGGCTGTGCCGCCATTTCGGCGGCCTGCGCGCCGTCGACGGCGTCGACTTTTCGCTGAACCGGGGCGAGGTCCGCGCGATCATCGGGCCGAACGGCGCCGGCAAGACCACCTTCGTCAGCCTGATCTGCGGCCGCATCCTGCCGTCGTCCGGCAGCATCACCTTCGAGGGTCGAAACATCTCCGCCCTGCCCGCCCACAGGAGGGTCGAGCTGGGCATCGCCTACACGTTCCAGATCACCTCGATCTTCGGCAACCTCAGCGTCTTCGACAACGTCGCACTCGCCGTCCAGAACAGCATGCACCGGGCAGGCGGCTCCTTCTTCTGGCTCGACGAAGCGCAGATGCGGCGGCGCATCTTCGAGGCGCTCGACCATGTCGGTCTCGACGACCGCCACGACGTCAAGGCCTCGGCCCTCTCATACGGTCACCAGCGCCTCCTGGAAGTCGCGATGGGGCTTGCCCTGTCGCCGAAGCTGCTGATCCTCGACGAGCCGACGCAGGGGCTGTCCGACGCCGAGATCGCAGGCTTCTGCAAGCTCGTGCGCAGCATCGCCGAGGACGCCACCGTCCTCCTCATCGAGCACAACATGGACGTCGTCATGGAGGTTGCCGGGCGGATCACGGTGATGAACAACGGCACCATCCTGTCGGAGGGCACGCCGGCCGAGATCCGCGACGACGAAGCCGTCCAGCACGCCTACCTGGGGACCTGAGGATGCTGGAGGTCAGAGGCATCGATGCCTTCTACGGCGAGGTTCAGGTCCTCCGCGACCTGTCGCTGTCGGTGAACGCCGGCGAGGTCCTGTGCATGCTCGGGCGCAACGGCGCCGGCAAGACCACCACGCTGAAGGCGATCATGGGCCTCGTCAGGCCCCGCTCCGGCGCCGTCGTGCTGGACGGCACCGACCTGTCGCGGCTGCCGGCCCACGAGGTCCCGCGCCACGGCGTCGCCTACGTGCCGCAGGGCCGACGGCTGTTCGCCGAACTCACCGTCGCCGAGAACCTCGAGATCGGCCTGATGGCGCGGCACAAGGACCGCGACACGCTCGACCGCACCCTCGCGCTGTTCCCGGTCCTGAAGGAGCGGATGAAGCAGCGTTCCGGCACGCTGAGCGGCGGCGAGCAGCAGATGCTGGCGATGGCCCGGGCGCTCTGCCTGGAACCGAAGGTGCTGCTGCTCGACGAGCCGACCGAGGGTCTGATGCCCTCGATGATCGCGACGATCCGGGACTCCGTCTCGCAGTTGCGCGATCAGGGTGTCGCCGTCATCCTGGTCGAGCAGCGCGTCGATGCCGTCCTCCCGGTGGCGGACCGGGTCGCGTTCGTCGAGAACGGCCGGGTGCGCGATACAGTCGACGTGGAGACCCTGCGCGGCGACCTCTCGCTGGTCCACAAATACGTCGGCGTCGGGCATTGAATGCACCGGGCTGGAAAGCCCGTAGCCTGGATGAAGCGAAGCGCAATCCGGGACCGCCTGCAACCATTGCGCTGCGCTCTGTACGGGCTGCGGCAGGAGATCCTCGTCAGGCCGCGATCGCCCCGGACCTGGTGAGAACGACCCCCGCCTCGCGCATCTGCTGTTCGGCCGCCGCAAGCGATCCGTTGAGGTCGATCGCGCGGCTGGCATCGACGACCACCGAGACCTCGAAGCCGAGCCGGGCCGCGTCGAGCGCGGAATAGGCGACGCAGAAATCCGTGGCGAGGCCGGTCAGCACCAGCTTGCTCAGGCCGCGTTCGCGCAGGTAGCCGGCAAGGCCCGTCGGCGTCGTGCGGTCGTTCTCGAAGAAGGCCGAATAGCTGTCGATGCCCGGCCGGAAGCCCTTGCGGATGATGAGCTGCGCCTTGTCCCAGGCGAGATCCGGGTGGAAATCGGCGCCGCTCGTGCCCTGGATGCAATGATCCGGCCACAAGGTCTGCTCGCCATAGTGCATCTGCACCGATCCGAACGGCTCCCTGTCCTCGTGGCGGGAGGCGAAACTCGAGTGACCCTCGGGATGCCAGTCCTGGGTCAGGATCACGTGCTCGAACTGCGTGATGAGCTCGTTTATCAACGGGACGACCTCGTGCCCGTCCCCCACCGCCAGTGCGCCGCCGGGGCAGAAGTCGTTCTGCACGTCGATCACGATGAGGGCGGTGTTGTCGTCGATCGAGGCCATCGAACTGCTCCATGGGATACGGACGCGGAAACGATAGGCAGGTCGCCCGGTCAGATCAATGCGTGCGTCCGCGCCGGACGCGTTGCAGCCGTTCGTTCCCGGATGATAGCTTCGCCCGGTACTTCCAGCGGCGGGGGCACGGCGGAGTTGGGCGGCTGCATCTGATGAGTTTTCGGGGGCTCGGCGCCGCGGCAGCCGGCGCTGTCGTGGTTGCCTTGATGCTGTGTCCTGACGGGCCCGCCCTGGCGCACACCAGCCAGCGCGCCTTCGTCCTGCTGCTCCCCACCGGCTACTACATGACGGCCGGCGCGCTGGCGGTCGGCGCGACCTTCCTGCTGCTCGCCTTCATGCCCAAGGGCATCTCGGACAGGATTGCCAAGGCCCGCCTCCGGCTGTTCTCGGTCGCGCCGCCGACGCCTGTACCCACCAGCCTGCTCGCCTTCCTGTTCCTGGCGTTCCTCGTTGCCGTCGGCATCTGGGGCAACCGGGATCCCCTCGAGAACCCCCTGCCACTGACGATCTGGACGCTCTGGTGGATCGTCTTCACCATCCTGACCGCGGTCTTCGGCAATCTGTGGGTCTATCTCAATCCCTGGAGCGGACCCGCCCGGCTCTTGCTTGCCGCCCTGGGTAGGTCTTCCGCCGCCCCGCCCCTGACCTATCCCAAGCGGCTCGGCTTCGCCCCGGCGATCCTGCTGTTCCTCGCCTTCGCTCTGTTCGAGCAGGTCGACATCGCCCCGGCGGATCCCGAACGGCTGGCGATTGCGGTCGCCGCGTACTGGCTCGTGAACTTCGGTGCCGTGCTGTTGTTTGGAGAAAAAGCCTGGTTCCGGTACGGCGAGCCGTTCGGCATCTTCTTCCGGTTCGTCTCCCGTCTGTCGCCGCTGGTCTGGGAACCGGATGCCGGGCAGACCGGCAGACGGCGCCTGTCGCTGGCGATGCCGGGCGCTGCCCTGCTCGACCGCCCGCCGCTGCCGCTGTCGGGCACCGTGTTCGTGCTGCTGACGCTGACGCTGGAAACCTTCGACGGGCTCTCCGACACGTTCTGGTGGATGGGCGTCAACGACATCAACCCGCTCGAATTTCCGGGCCGCTCCGCCGTGGTGTGGATCAACACCGTCGGCCTGCTGGCGTCCTGGGCCGTTCTGACGGCCGCGTATGTCGCCACGGTCGGCCTTGGCTGGCTGATCGCCGGGCGGCCTGGATCGCTGGCGGCGCTGCTCGGTTCCCTCGTCTTCTCGATCATGCCGATTGCGCTGGCGTTCCACTTCTCGCACTACCTGACCGTCGTCCTGGTCGATCTGCAATACGCCTACGCCGCCGCATCCGATCCGCTGGGTACGGGCGCCAACCTGCTCGGCCTGCAGGACTTCCGCGTCACCACGTCCTTCCTCAACACCCACGAGGGAACGAAGGCGATCTGGAACGCGCAAACCGCCGGTATCGTCGTCGGTCACATCCTCGGCATCCTTCTGGCACACGAGATCGCCTGCCGACTGATCGGCGACTACCGCGCCGCCGTCGTCAGCCAGGCGCCGCTGGCGCTCGTCATGGTGGCCTACACCCTGTTCGGCCTGTGGCTCCTGTCGACGCCGGTGGCAGGCTGACGGCCGCGGTCCGGCGACCGAAGGCCTGCCGGGGGCCTGCCGGGGGCCTATTCGTGCTGGAAGCCGTAGATCTCGTTGATCTCGACGTTCTGGCGCAGGATGTCCGGCGGCCATTTCGACTTGATGTAGGACAGCACCGCATAGATCTGGTCGTCGCTCAGGATCTCCCCGAACTTGGGCATCGCGTCGCTGTCGAGGGTGCGGCAGGCGATCGTCGACAGGCCCGACTTGGTCAGTTCGAACAGCGCGTCGTCGGGATGCTGCCAGGTGTGCCCCGTACCGTCGTGGGGCGGCGCAAGGGGATTCTGTTCGGTGTTTTGCGTCTGCCAGCCCGGCTGCCCCTCGCCGCCCGCCCCGTGGCAGGCCGCACACTGGCTGGCGTAGATCTCGCCCCCGAGCGCGACCATTGCCCGGTCGGTCGGGTCGATGACGATCCCCGCCCCCTTCCGGTCCGGCATGAACAGGTAGATCGCGCCTGCGCCGACCACGAGAACCAGCAGGGCGGCGACGATCCGCTGCGTCATTTGCGGACGATGACGAAGCCGCGCGACTTGCCCGAAGAGGAATCCGGGGTGTTCATCGCCGCATGCAGCTGCGTGGCGGTCGCCCAGCTCGGCAGATACTTGTAGCGCGCGACGTCGAGGACCAGGAAGCGGTCCGCCTCCTCGTTATAGGCCGCGACGGGAGATATATGGCCGCCGCCGTCGAGGCCGGCCTGGCCGAAAACCGCGCGGGCGAAATTGACGATCAGGACCGCGTCCGGATCGGCGATCGTCTCGCGCGCGGCCTTGCGGAAGGCGTCGACGTCGACGTCGGAGGCGAACGTCTTCTCCGCCTTGGCGCCGCTCAGGTTCAGGAGCGTCTCGAGCTGTTCCAGCGTGATGCCGCCGGCATCCACCCCGGAGACCGGCTTGACCTTCTCCAGCACCTCCTGCGTGAAGACGTTCTCCTGGTCCCAGTAGTTGTAGGGATACCATTTCGGCGCCAGCGGCCGCTCGATGCCGAGAGTGTTCAGCGCCATCACCGAAGAGGCGATGCCGCAGAACGTTGCCTGATACTCCGAGACGAAGTGCGACATCAGCGGCAGGAAGTCCTGCTTCTCGGCCGTTTCGAGCCAGCTGTCGCTCTCCGGCGTGAGGAAATAAACGGGAGCCTCTGGCTTGGTGGCCTCGTCGGCGAACACCGGACCGCCAAAGCCGACGGCCAGCAATGCCGATATGGCGATCAGTGTGTTGGTTGTCCGCATCATCTTCCTCCTCCGTCCATGTTGCCCGACGCATCGGCCCGCTACGGTTGCCGGGCGACCTTAGCCCCATTAGAGTTCATTCGCATTGCTTCGCCAAAGTGGCGCGGCCGTTTTTTTTTTGCACAACGTGAGCGGATATGGGCCGGCACTACGCTTCGAAGATCCGATTTTCCCTCTCGATTGCAGCGATCGCTCTGGCGATTCCGTCCGTTGCCACGGCTGACGACGCGGGACAGACGGCCGGCGCTGCGGCGGGCTTCGAAAAGGCGGCGATCTGCGCGTCCTGCCACGGTCCCTTCGGCATTTCGCCGGTACCGACCTACCCGAACATCGCCGGACAGAATCCGCTCTATATCGAATATGCGCTGCGCCGCTACCGGTCCGGCGAGCGGGGCGGCGACCAGGCCGGGATGATGTACACCGTCACGCAGGCGCTGAGCGACAACGACATCGCCGATCTCGCCGTCTACTACGCGGGATTGCCGGCGACGCGCTGACGACCGGGCAGCTTCCCCGCCTTCCCGCTCATTCCAGTTCGAGCTGTTTCGGCTGCGCCTTCGTCATGATCCACGAGAAGTCGTACGGCGAACTGGAATGGCAGCCGATGCAGCTTCCGGTCCCGAACACCATGCGGTCACTGGTGGATACCGACCGCGGCTGCTGGTCGGCAGGCAGGTTGCCGACCTGCGAGAAGGTCTCCATCACCGAGTTCGCCAGGTAGTTCATCAGCGGCACGCCGCCGGACACGTCGACCACCGACGCCGGGAACTCCGAGCCGCTCTGGGCCGGAACCTCCGGCTTGGTCGGCCACTGGACGCCGATCATCTCGTAGTACTGCAGCGGCGAGCCTGCGTCGGCGAGCGCCTTGCGCACCCGCGCGTTCATCTCCGCGAGCGCCTTCGGGATCGGCACCAGGCGCGTCACCTGGGTGCGGCGTAGGCCGTTCTCGTCTGGCGCGACGGGAACGTTGACCGGGCACCATTCGCACATCGGGTCGTTGAAGCTGGGGTGCAGCATCCGCTTCGTCCCGTCAGCGGTGGTGATCTCGTGGAACCAGTCGGCCTCGACATTGTCGATGTGCTCGAAGGTCGACCAGATCCATTGCGGCGAGGTCTCCGTCTTCTGGGCGATGTGGAAACCGACCAGACCCAGCGTCACCGCCACCCATTTGGGCGTATCGCCGCCGCTGACGACATAGCCGGGCTGCGTCAGGTATCGGGAGAAATCGTCCTTCGAGGGATCGAGCACCCGCCACGCCACCTTCAGTTCGATGGCGCCGTACCGGTTGCCCTGGAAGCTGCCGGCCGGGAAGCTGAGCTTGCCGTTCGCGGCGATGTAGTTGGCGAGCCCTCCCGCCTCGTAGAGCTTGTTGTCGACGATGAAGTCGTACTCGACCTTGTTGACGAGGCTCTCGTAGTAGGCCGGCTTGCCGTACTGGTCGAACACGGAAAACGAGAACGCCTGGTCGCTCTCCGTGACGACGTTCAGCTTCTGGATCGCGCTGAGATTGTGCAGCACGCGCGCGTCGGAGTCGCCGAGATCGGGATAGCCGACGGGGCCGGAGTCGCCCGGCAGCGGATCCTGCACTTTGTCGACCATCGGCACGTGGCGCTTGTCGGCGCCCCAGGGGTCGGGCTCGGCGCCGCCGGGCTTGAAGATCTGGTAGGTCTCCGTCCATTCCGACCAGGCCGGATCGCCCTCGTCGCCGACCGCCTGGCGCGGCGAACCGTTCTCGTCCACCGGCCAGTTCAGTGCGATGAAGGCCGCCCACTGCTGCTGCTCGAACAGCCGGTGCGCCATCAGCAGCTTGCCGTCCTCCAGCAACCCGTCGCGGATCGACGGATCGACGTCGGCCGGTACCTCCGGCGACATCTTCACCGGCGCGTTCGGGTCGAACCGGATGTCGGCGGCCGGCGAAGGCCCGGCCGCCGCGGCGGTCAGAGCGGCGACGGCCGCGATGCCCGCAGCGAGACGCAGCGCCGGCCGCCTTGGGTTATGCCTGGCGGCGGTCATGGCGTGCCGAGGTCCTGCATGATCTTCTCGGAAGCCCGAAGCGCGTTCGCGGCAACCGTCAGGGTCGGCGCGTTGACCGGACAGGTGATATGCGTGCTGGTTCCCAGGATGAACAGGTTCGAGTGGTCGTGCGACCGCAGGTCGGTGTCGACGACCGACGTCTTCGGGTCCTTGCCCATCCGCGTCGTTCCGCCGATGATCGCGCTCGACAGGTACGGCTGGTCCGTCTTGATGTCCTTCACACCCAGTTCCCTCAGCACCTTCTTGGATGCGTCGGCGGCATAGGCGAGGCCCTTCTTGGTGTAGTCGTCGACCTTGAAGTACACCTTCGGCCGGGGGATGCCGGCGCTGTCGAGCAGGCTGTCGTCGAGTTCGATGCGGTTGTCGCGATCGCCGAGCGTCTCCGCCGACGAGTTCAGGCGCAGATGGCGCGAAATCTGCTCGCGCAGCGCCGAGATCATCTTGTGGCCCCGATAGCCCTGCCTGGCCAGTTCGCCGGCCAGTTTCACCGCGTCCTGGTTGCCGGACCAGCCGTCGTTCATGAAGGAGGTGCCGACGGCGGCGCGCTCGCGCCGGAATTCGCCGTCGCGGAACTCGATGATGCCGGAGGTCTGCTGCGGACCGCGATAGGGATAGACCGGGTTCTCGGTCAGCCCGTAGACGTCCTGGTTCCATTGGCTCAGCAGGTACCGTCCGACGATGCCGCTCGAATTGGCGACGCCGTTCGGCATCGTCTCGCTGCGGGAATTGAGCAGCAGCCTCGGGTTCTCGATCGCATGGCAGGCGATGACATAGATCCTGCCGGTGGCCACGGACTCGCTTCCATCGGGATGGCGGACGCGGATTCCCGTGACCTTTCTGTCCGGGTCGACGAGGATCTTGGTGGCAAGCGCCTTGGTGACGATCCGCGCCCCGAGCGCCTCGGCCTTCAGCGTGTGGACCGACCCGTCGTACTTGGCCTGGATCGGACAGATCGGCACGCAGGTGTTGTTGCCGCAGCACGGCGGCCGGCCGTCGAACGGCACCGAGTTGCGGGCGTGCGAGAACTGCGCCATGTGCAGGCCGACCTTGCGCAGCCCCGCCTCGACCTGCTGGTCCATGTAGCTCGACGGGATCGGCGGCTGCGGATAGGGCTCCAGCCGCGGCGACCCCCAGTCGTAGTCCGGGTCGCCGGCCACGCCCCACATGTTCTCGGCTTCCTGGTAATGGGAGACGAGGTCGTCATAGGTGATCGGCCAGTCCTCGGTCACGCCGTAGCGCGTGCGCATCTCGAAGTCGGCCGGGCGGAGGCGGTCGGCGAAGCCGGTCCAGTGCCAGGTCGTCCCGCCGAGGATGCGCGTGTATGAGCCAACGAACTGATCGGGTCCGCCCTGGACGTAGAAGTCGTCTTCCTTGCCGTCGACCGGATGCGGCGCATAGGGAACCGAGGGATAGGGAGCGTTGGGCCCCTTCTCCGGATTCTTCACGAAGTTCGACACCGCCTCGTTGCGGCTCAGATGCGGACCGGCCTCGAGCACGAGCGTCTTGACCCCGGCGCCCGCCAGCTTGAACGCGGCATGGCCGCCGGCGATGCCCGAGCCGACGATCACCACGTCGGCGGCGAGGTCTGCCTCTCCCGTCACCGTTTCCTCCTCCCAGTGCGGCCGTCAGCCGATTGCCGGCGGTTTGTTCCACCACCCCATGTCCGGCCCGCACACGCTCGGCGGCTTCGTGAAGCGCAGGACGCGCCATGCGAGCGCCGTGTGATATCCGGCCGTATTGCCCGGGGTCATTTCGCCGGTAAAGACGATCTCGACGAACCGGCGGGCGGCCGCCTCGACCTCGCTGTCCTCGAACGGCTCGACGATGTCGGCCGCGTCGCGTTTCAGGATCGCGGCATGAAGCCGATTGACCACGTCCAGGCCGACTTCGTGCTCGAGTGCTTCGACGGCGAGCGACAGGACGGTGGGATCGGGCAGTTGCGTGCCGGTGATGATCTGCGTGGCCAGTGTCCAGTTGCCTCCCGCAGCGGCGGCTTCCGACAGCGAAATCGCCGATCCGGGAACAGCCAGCAACGCGGCCAGTCCGGCGACGACAGTTCGGCGGTCGGGGTGGCCCGACTGTCTTTCGCCCTTGTCAGACAAGGCGTATCCTCATTCACCGGCTGCGTGAACCGAAGCGGGCCGATGGCCCGTCCCCCGATCATACACCCGCACCGGTCGCCGACAACCCGTACCGCCACGCCGGTCATCGGCGGCAGGTCACGGCGTTGCGCGGCGATCCGGCATACCGTAACCGGTAGACGAACAAATGGGAGGAGAACCATGCGATTCGCTTGTATTGGAGGAAGGGCGCTTTTCTTCGGATTGGCGACCCTGGCGCTTGCCGGCATCGACGCTCAGCCGGCCCGCGCCGACAATCAGACCCCGACCGTCTCTGAGGTCTCGACCGACGCGGCCGGCCTGCCCTATTCGATTGAACTGCGGGCGGTCGATTCGTCCCAGGTACTGCCCACACTGCAGAGCTTCGCCTTCGGCCAGACCCACGGTCTGTGGGTCATCCTCGGCGGCCGCACGAACGGCCTGCACGGCTTTTCCAACAGCGGGCTGAAGAACTTTCCGCCGCGCCGCCAGAACCGGCGCATCTGGGTCATCGATCCGGTCTCCGGGGAGCGCTGGTCGCGCAAGCTGTCGGACTCCTCGCTCACCCAGGACCAGATCGACGCCCTGTCGTCGACCGCCACCGAGAAGATGCAGATCGGCGACACGCTCTACGTCATCGGCGGCTACGGCTATTCGCAGACGCAGGAGAACTTCGTCACCTTCGACACGCTGACCGCCCTGGATTTGCTGCAGACCGTGGCATGGGTGCGCCGCGAGCCCGTCTTCGGCATCGAGGTAAAGGATCTCGCCGACATCATCCGTCAGACGTCGCGCGGCGTGTTGAAGGTGACCGGCGGCCAGGTCACCCAGATCGGCAGCCGCACCGTGCTTGCCTTCGGGCAGCTGTTCGACGGCGGCTATGGCGATCCCGACGCCAATCAGGTCTACACGACCCAGCTCCGCAGCTTCAAGCTGAGGGACAATGGCCGCAAGGTGGCGATCCGGAAGGTCCGCCGCGATCCAAAGAAGCCCAACCCGACCGACTACCGCCGCCGCGACTACACGCTCGTGCCGTTCCTGCAGATGAAGCGCGGCAAGACGATCGAGAAGGCCGCCGCCCTCGCCGGCGTGTTCACGCTGACCGACGGCATCTTCACCGTTCCTGTCGAGTTCGGCGAGGAGGCCAGCCCGCAGATGGCGAACCCCGACGCCAGCCGGACCTTCAAGCAGGCCATGAACGGCTACGACTGCGCCTATCTTGCGATCTGGGACCGCAGGACCAAATCCAGCCACTCGGTGCTGTTCGGCGGTATCAGCTACGTCTACTACGACAGCGAGACCGGCGAGTTCGTGGAAGACACGAACTTCCCGTTCATCAACGACATCACCTCGGTCGTCCGCGATCGCAAGGGCAGGTACGAGCAGGTGCTGGTCGGCGAGTTCCCGACGATCATGAGCACCGACGGCAAGGAACTGCTGTTCGGAGCGGAAGCCGAGATGTTCATCGATCCGGCCACGCCGACCACGTCGAACGGCATGGTCGATCTCGCCGCCCTTCGCCGGATGCACGGCAACGAGCCCGTCGTGGTCGGCCGCATCTTCGGCGGGATCGCCGCCGACGCGCCGAATTTCGGCAACTCGGTCGCGTCGAACATCATCTTCGAGGTGGTCCTCACCCCGCAATGAGCGAAAGACGGATCGTTGATCTCTTTCGTGCCGATTGAACGGATCGTGGCCGGCGCTCCGGTGCCGGCCACTCTCCCGTCGTGACGGCGATGGGGTCGGCGTCGATTTCCGGGCCCGCCCCGCCTTCGCCGGCCACTTGGCTGCTGGTCTTCGCCGGCCCGGCCCTGCGCTCCAGCCTGCTCGGAGGGCTGCTCGTCGCCGAAGCGGCCATCGGCGAGGAACTCGGCCTGAGCTCGATCGGGCTGTCGATCCTGTTCGAGTGCGTCGTCTTCGGCAACCTGCTCGCCGTGATCATCCTGCCGAGCCTGATCTCGGGCTGGGGCATACGGACGTCGAGCCTGCTGACCATCTTCCTGACGCTCGCCTACCTCGCCGCCGGCGTGGTCTTCGCCTCCTGGCTGCCGCCGGGACTTCCGACCACCGTCGTCATGTATGCGTCCGCGGCGGTACTGGGCTTCCTCGTCGCCGTTCCCTCGCCGATCACGCAGACGCTGTTGAACGACGCGACCCCGGCCGACTCCCACGCCCGGCGGTCGCTGCAGTCGGCATGGTCGGCCGGCCTCCCGGTCGGTTTCGTCGTCGCATCGCTGATCGGCGGCATCCTGCTTCAGTATCTGGACTGGTGGTCGGCGCTTCTGGTGCCGCTGCTGTTTGCGATCCTGTGCGCCCTGTCGCTGCTCGACCGCAGGGTCTTCGCGTGTGAAGTGCAGTCCAGGCCGGACCCGGCGCCGCCGTTCAGCGAAATCGCGGTCGTCGTGCTGGCCCTGGTCGTGTTCGAGATCTGGACCGCCTGGGGAAGCCTCCGCTCCTGGTTCGATATCGAGGTCGTGGTCGCCTTCGTGGCGACGATCGCCGCGACCGCTTTCGCCGTGAAGCGTTTGCGCAGCGCCGACATGCCGATCATCTCGGTGGAGCCCTACGCCGTCACCGGTTTCGCTGCCGCCGCTGTCCTGCTGTTCCTCTACCAGATTCCGACGACCGCCGAATACGAGGTCCTGCTCCTGACCGAGCTGGACAAGGTCTCCTCCGAGATGATCGGCAACCGGACCGCGATCGGCAATGTCGGCCAGGTGGTCGGCACCGCCCTGGCGGCGGGGCTGATGTACCGGCGCCTGTATGGCCTCGCCCTGGCCGCCGGCTTCGGCCTGACCATCGTGGCGCTCGGCAGCTACGTCGCCTATCCGTGGCTCTACGGGGACGGCTACATCATCGCCACCCGGACGATAGCGGGCTTCGGCAGCGGCCTGATCACCCCGGTCCTGTTCGTCCTCGCGCTGTTCCGGATGCCGGTTCCGCTGCAGCTTGCCGCCGGCACGTGGCTGGTGCTGGCCACCATCGGCGGAACCGAAATCGGGCTGAACGTCTTCGATTTCGTCATGGAGGTCGCCGACCATGTTTCGGGGTCGAATCTTACGGGCTATCTGACCGTGGAATGCACCCAGCTGGCCTTTGGCGTGGGCACCGCCGCGCTCGCCGCCCTGCTGGTCTTGCGCCGGAAACTCGACATCAGGACCGCAGCCGTTGCGGCGGCACCACCGCAGGGGCGCGACTGACCGGATAGTAACTACCGGCCCGCCCCAAAGCCCTCGGGCCGCCGTCTTCCCCCTTTCCCGATCCTCGAGCTCCAGGTCGCCAGCGTCCGTCCCCGGAGGGCCGCCTGCCGGTGATGCACCCCGCCCGGAAACCCCCGCATGCGATTTTACCTTTCGAAAAAGATAAACAAAAGCTAAGGTACCGAAAACCGAAGCTATGCGGAGGCATGAGGCGTGGACGGCAGCACCGGCGAGACTCCGGCCCGGAACGATCTCGATCCGTCCTTCGACATCGTCGGCAGGGGCATGGCCCAGTGGCGCCACGAGCGCCCCGACATCGACTGCTCCGGCAAGGCCATCGTCGGCCGGATCCTCCGCCTGCAGGATGTCATCCTTCGCGGGGTCAACAGCGCGCTCGAGCGCCACGGCCTGCGCTATCCCTCCTACGCCGTGCTCGCCACGCTTCGCGCCAGCGGCGCGCCCTACCGGATGTCGCCGTCGCGGCTGAAGGAGACGCTGCTGCTGACGTCGGGCGGCACCTCCAACCTGCTGTCGCGCCTCGAATCGATCGGCTGGATCAGACGGCTTGCCGATCCGCGCGACGGCCGTGGCGTCATTGTCGAGCTGACGGACTCGGGCCGCGAACTGGCCGACCGCGCCATGCGGGACCATGCCGCCATGGAGCGCGCTCTTGTGGCGATGTTCACCGAGGAGGAACAGACGCAGCTCGCCGCGATGCTGAGCCGCATGCTGGTGCTCAACGGCGCGCCGACGGCCGCGCTGCAGCCGCCCGCCGCGGCCGACGCTCCGCGGATCGAGGAAGTTTCCGTGCGCGGGGCCTGAACGTCTCGCGGCCGGGCAGAAGTCTCAACAAAGAGGGAGAGCAAAATGAAACGACACCAACATCTGAAGGCAGCCGTCGCTGCCACGGCCATCTGCGCGATCGCCGGATTTGCCGCACCCGCCCAGGCGGAAGGTGAACTCGTCATCGCCACCTTCGGCGGGTCGTTCGGCGACGACACCAAGGCGTGTCACGTCGAGGCCTTCGAGGAGGCGACCGGCGCCGAGGCGATCCTGACCTTCGGGAGTTCGGTCGACATCGCGGCGAAGATCCGGGCAACCGCCGGCGACCCCGAGATCGACGTCGCCTACATGGACATCTCGATCGCCAAGCAGATCAAGGGCGAAGGGCTGCTGGAGGAAGTGGATTTTTCCACCCTCTCCAACTATCCCGACGTGGCCAGCCAGGCATTCGACGCCGACAGCCAGTTCGTCAACTTCATGACCGCGGCGACGGTCATAGGCTACAACCCGGACATGGTCGACACGCCACCGACGTCCTGGAACGACCTGTTCGATCCCAAATATGCCGGCAAGATCGCGCTCGGCGACATCACCGGCACCTCCGGCATGCATTTCCTGATCGCCGTCAACAAGATGAAGGGCGGTGACTTCGAGACCCAGGATGCAGGCTTCGAGGCGATCGAGGGACTCATGCCCGACGTCGTCATGCTCTACACCCAGGCCGACCAGCTCGTGCAGCTCTTCGAGCGCGGCGAGATCGCGATGGCGCCGTGGTATCCCGACCGCATCGGCTCGGCCGCCGACAAGGGCGTCCCGGTCGCGGTCGCCTATCCGAAGGAAGGCGCGGTCGGCATCCAGCCGACGGTAGCCGTCCCGAAGGGTGCGAAGAACAAGGACCTGGCGATGAAGTTCATCGACGTCCTGTTGTCGCCGGAAGGCCAGAAGTGCTTCGCGGAGAAGAAGTACGCCGGCCCGGTGAACACCAAGGTCGAGCTCAGCGACAAGGTCAAGGCGATCGTCCCGTTCGGCGAGAGCTACGACAATCTCTGGTATCCGGACACCGACGAGATCGCAAAACTGCGTCCGGGCTGGACCGAGCGGTGGCAGAAGGAAGTCGCCAACTGAGGCGGCAGCATCCGGGATGGCGGCCACGCGCCGCCATCCCCTCATGGACAGTCTCATGGCAACACTGCAGATCAGCGGCCTGACCAAGCATTTCGGTTCGGTCCTAGCCGTCGATTCCTTCGCGCTCGACGTGGAGCACGGTGCCTTCGTATCGTTGCTCGGCCCGTCGGGATGCGGCAAGAGCACGATCCTGCGCATGGTCGCGGGCCTTCTCGAGCCGGACGCGGGCACCATCCGCGTCGCCGGCAAGGACGTCACCTGGCTGCCGCCCAACAAGCGCAACATCGGCCTGGTGTTCCAGTCCTACGCGCTGTTCCCCCACATGAGCGTTTTCGAGAACGTCGCGTTCGGCCTCAGGCGTCGCAAGGTCGACGAGGGTGCGATCGGCAAGCGCGTAGGCGAGGCGCTGGAGATGGTGCGGCTCGGCGGCCTCGAGCGCCGCCTGCCGAAGGAGCTGTCGGGCGGCCAGCAGCAGCGCGTGGCGCTCGCCCGCGCCATCGCCCCGCAGCCGGCCCTGCTGCTGCTCGACGAACCGCTGAGCAACCTCGACGCCAAACTGCGCGACGTGATGCGCTTCGAGCTTCGCCGATTGCAGCAGGAACTGTCGATCACCACCGTCTTCGTCACGCATGACCAGGAAGAGGCGCTGACGATGTCCGACCGCATCTGCGTTCTGTCGCAGGGCACGCTGCATCAGGTCGGCAGTCCGCGCGAGATCTACGACAATCCGGCGACGCCCTTCGTCGCGGAATTCTTCGGCCGGTCGAACGGGTTCGAGGGCACCGTCGCCACCGCCGGCGACGTCGCCACCGTGGCGCTGTCTGAGTCCGTCGCACTCCGGACCACCCATCTTCCCGCCGGCGCCAGGCCCGGCGATCCGGTTCACGTCACGATCCGTCAGGAGAGCGTGAACGTCGCCGCGGCCAACGCCACGGACGACGGCATCATCGGAACGCTGGAGCTCGTATCGTTTGCGGGTTCCACCGCCCAGTTCGTGGTCCGGCTTGCCGGCGGTATCGAGCTGAACGCGGAAACGCGCGTCGGGCGTGGCGGCGACCTGCCGCAGGCCGGCAGCACCGTATCGGTCGACGTCGCGCCCGCCGACGTCATCGTGATGGCGCGCACATGAGCGACGTCGCCGCCATGCGCGGGCCGATACGCTGGCTCGACCGGTCGGGACTGGGCCTGCTGTCGCCCGCCTTGCTGGTGCTGCTGGCCGTCTTCGTCGCGCCGCTCCTGTTCCTGGTGCCCACCAGCCTGCACCCCTACGTCCCGGGCCAGGGCATCGGCCCCGAATGGACGCTGAAGAACTACACCGACATCCTCGGCGACGCCTTCTACCTGCAGATCATCGGCCGGACGCTGGCACTGGGGCTGATCGTCGTCGCCGCGACCCTGGTGATCGGCTATCCCCTCGCCTACTTCCTGGCCCGCACCCGCTCGCCGCTCCGGCCCTGGCTGATCATCCTCGTCGTCTTCCCGCTGCTGCTCAATCTCGTCGTCCGCTCGTTCGGCTGGATCGTGCTCCTGGCGAACCGCGGCCTGATCAACGACTGGCTGATCTCGGCCGGCATGATCGACAAGCCGATCAAGCTCCTGTTCAACTTCACCGGCCTGCTGATCGGGCTCAGCCACATCTTCCTGCCGTTCATGGTGCTGGTCCTGATCGGCACCATCCAGAACATCCCGCGCGACGTCGAGAACGCCGCCCTGACGCTCGGCGCGACGCGGCGCGAGGTGTTCACCAAGGTGACGCTGCCGCTCAGCCTGCCCGGCGTCCTGTCGGGCAGCATCCTGGTCTTCGTGCTGACGATCAGCGCGCTGGTGACGCCACGCCTGCTCGGCGGCCCGACATACCAGGTCATGTCGACGCTGATCTTCGACGAGTTCCTGAAGATCCTGAACTGGCCGCGCGGCGCCGCGATGGCGTTCATCCTGACGGCAATCGTGTTGTTGCTCGTCTGGGCCTCCGGCAAGCTCACCGCATACCTGGCGACGAGCCGATGACCATGCGCCCGCCGCTCCGCTATCGCATCTCGCGCGCCCTGTCGGGAACGGCGCTGCCGCTCTACGCGGCGCTGGCGCTGCTGTTCCTGCAGCTCCCGGTGATCATCGTGGTATTGGCCTCGGTGACCACGACATCCTACCTGACGGTTCCCCCGGTCGGCTTCACGCTGGACTGGTACTGGGACGTGCTGGGCGACGATTCCTACATCGAGGCGATCGGGTTCAGCCTGATGCTCGCCTGTGTGGCGACCGTCGTGTCGCTGGCGCTCGGCACGGCGGCGGCCTACGCGCTGGTGCGCCGCAAGGTGCCTGGGTCGGAAGCGATCGCGGCGGCGCTGATGGCGCCGCTCGTGTTCCCCGCCGTCGTCGTGGCGGTGGCGCTGCTGCAGTACTACACGCTGGTCGGCGTGCGCGGCACCTTCGGGGCGCTCGCGGTGGCGCACGTGCTGATCACCCTGCCCTACGTGATGCGCAGCGTCCTCGCCAGCCTAGAAGGCTCGGATCCATCGCTGGAGGAAGCCGCCCGCACGCTTGGCGCGGATGCCTGGACCGCCTTCTTCAAGACGACGCTGCCGCTGATCCGTCCCGGCCTCGTCGCCGGCGCGATCTTCTCTTTCATCGTGTCCTTCGACAATGTACCGGTATCGATCTTCCTGGTCAGCGTGCGCCGCACGACACTGCCCGTAAAGATCTTCACCGCCGTCGAGCACGGCATCGATCCGGGCATCGCCGCCATCTCGACGATGCTGATCATCGCCACCGGCCTGTCGCTCGTGCTTGCCGAGCGCTGGGTCGGCTTCCACCGCTTCGCCTGACGATACCGGAGTTCCCTGTCCATGCCCCTCGCGCCGAACGGCTTTCCCGCGATGCTGACCTTCGATCTCGACGCCGAGACGATGTGGACGGCGCGCGATCCGAAGAACGCCGAACGGCCGGTCGTCCTCTCCCAGGGCGCCTACGGCTGGAAGGTCGGCACCCCGCGGATCCTCGACCTGCTCGACCGCTACGGCATCAGGTCGACCTTCTTCGTGCCCGGCCTCGTCATCGAGCAGCGCTGGGCGCTGTGCGAGGAGATCCTCAAGCGCGGCCACGAGATCGGCCATCACAGCTGGTCGCACAAGTGGATCGTCAACCTCTCGCCCGAGGAGGAGCGCGAGGAGATGGAGAAGGGCATCGAGATCATCGAGAGGCTGACGGGAAAGAAGCCCGCCGGCTGGCGCTCGCCTGCCGCCGAGTTCAGCCCGATCACCATGCCGTTGCTGCTCGAGAAGGGCTTCCGCTACTCGTCGAACTATTTCGACGACGATACGCCCTATCTCCACCGCGTCGACGGCACGGTCACCGGCCTCGTCGAGTTCCCCTTCGCCTGGGTGCTCGACGACGCGCCGTTCTTCCAGTACTCGATCACCCTGCCCGGCCGCACCATGCAGGCGCCCTCCGCCGTGACAGAGGCCTGGTGCGCGGAGTTCGACACGCTGTACCGCGAGGACCGCGCCTTCATGCTCGCGATGCACCCGCAGATCATCGGTCGCGGCTCCCGGCTCGTCGCGCTCGAAGGCCTGATCGAGCACATGCTGGCCCACGACAAGGTCTGGTTCGCCCGCTGCGACGAGGTGGCGGAGGCGATCCGGCCCGAGCTGGAGCGGCGCGCGGAGGCCGCTTCGTCATGAGGCTCGAGGGACGCCGGATTTTGGTTTCGGGCGCGGCCTCCGGCATCGGCCGCGCGACGGCTGAGATGTTCCACCGCGAGGGCGCCGCCGTCGCCCTCCTCGACCGCGACGGCGACCGGCTCGCCGACGTCCACGCGGCCATCGAAACGAATGGTAGGCCACCCGTGACGGTCCTGACCGTCGACGTCACCGACGACGACGGCGTCCGCGCTGCGATCGACGACGCTGCGGATACCCTCGGCGGCCTCGACGGGCTGGTCGGCTGCACCGGCATCGACCTGCTGAAGCCGTTCGAGGAAATGGCCGTCGCCGACTGGTGCGCGATCCTCGACACCAACCTGACCGGCGCCTTCTCGGTGACCTCGGCCGCCGTGCCGCATATCCGCGCCGCCGGCGGCGGCACCATCGTCCACGTCGCCTCCGGCGCCGCGCTGCGGCCGCTCGAAGCCCGCACCGCCTACTGCGCCTCGAAGGCGGGGCTGGTGATGTTCGCCAAGTCGCTCGCCGTCGACCTCGCCCGCCACGAGATCCGCGTCAACGCCATCTGCCCCGGCATCATCGAGTCGCCGCTGTTCCGCCAGAGCCTCGAGGGCGTCGACGATCCCGACGCCGAAATGGCCGGGATCCTCGACCGCTACCTGATCAAGCGGATCGGCAAGCCCGAGGACATCGCCTACGCGGCCTTGTACCTGTCATCGCCAGAGTCCGCCCACGTCACCGGCACGGCGCTGTCGGTCGACGGCGGCCGCACCTTCCATTGAGGCCGGCGCGATGACCGCGTTCGACGTCCACGGAGTTGCCCTCGTCACCGGCGCCGCCAACGGCATCGGCCGCGCCAGCGCCCTCGCCCTCGCCCGCGCCGGCGCCGACGTCGCCCTGCTCGATCTGGAAGGCGCACCACTGTCGACCCTCGCAGCGGAGATCCGCGCGATGGGCCGCCGCGCCGTCGACCTCGCCGTCGACTGCACCGACGCGGCCCTCGTCGAAGAGGCGGTGAGGACCGCGGAGGCCGACCTCGGCCCGGTCGACGTCCTGTTCAACAATGTCGGCCAGAGCGCGCGCGAGCGGGCGAGCCCGTTCATCGAGTCCGAGGAAGACACCTGGCGCTTCGTCATCGAGGTCTCGCTGCTCACCACGATGCGGGTGAGCCGCCTGATCGCGCCCGGCATGGTGGCGCGCGGCCGCGGACGCATCGTCAACATGTCGACGGAGTCCGCCTTCTACGGCGACACCGGCCTCGCCGACTATGCGGCCGCCAAGATGGGCGTGATCGGCTTCACCCGGTCGCTCGCCCGCGAGCTCGCGCCGGCCGGCATCGGCGTCAACGCCGTCGCGCCCGGCGCGATCCGCACGCGCGCCCACGACCGGCTGCCGGCCGAGGTGATCGATAGGATCCGCAAGACCGTGCCGCTCGGCTACGTGGCGGAGCCGGAGGACGTCGCCAACGTCGTCGTGTTCCTGGCGAGCCCGGCGAGCCGCTACGTCACCGGCCAGACGCTGCTGATCGACGGCGGCAGATGGATGATCTGAGGAAGATATGACCGACGACGAATACGTTACGCTGACCGCCGCCGAAATCGCCGGAGAGGTCGCCGCCGGACGGGTCTCCGCCCGCGCGGTGACGGACCTCGCCCTCACGCGCATCGAGGCGACCGAGCCCGAAGCCAACGCCTTCATCCTTGTCGACGCGGACGGCGCCCGCGCCGCCGCCGGCGAGGTCGACCGCCGCCTCGCCGCGGGCGAGCCCGTCGGTCCGCTTGCCGGCGTGCCGGTCTCGGTGAAGGACCTCACCCATGTGGCCGGCATGCCGACCTCGTTCGGCTCGAAGGCATATGCCGGCACCCCGGCGCCGGCCGACGCCATTCCGGTCGCGCGGCTGCGCGCGGCTGACGCCGTCATCGTCGGCAAGACGACAACGCCGGAATTCGGCCACAAGGCGATCACCCAGAGCCCGCTGTTCGGCAGGACGCTCAACCCCTTCAACCGCGACTACACCAGCGGCGGCTCCTCCGGCGGTGCCGGCGTCTCGGTCGCCGCCCGCCAGGTGCCGATCGCGCTCGGCACCGACGGCGGCGGCTCGGTGCGCATTCCCGCCAGCGTCTGCGGCATCTACGGCCTGAAGGCGACGCTCGGCCGCATTCCCCATTCGCAGGCGCCGGACCTGTTCGCCAACAACTCCTACATCGGCCCGATGACGCGGACGCTCGACGACCTGCGGCTGATGTACTCGGTGATGGCCGGCGAAACGCCGCACGACCCCTGGTCCAAGGCGCTGGGCACTGCTCCCGCCCATGACGATTTCGTTCGCGTCGGCTTCGCCCTGAAGGTCGGAAATCCCGCTGTCGAACCCGATGTCGCCGCCTCCGTCGAGGCGGCGGCCCGTGCGCTCGTCGATCTCGGCGCCGACGTGCGGCCGATCGACGTCGACTTCGCCGGCTACGAGCCGCAGTTGCGCACCATCCTCGAGACGATGCTCGCATCCCGGACGGCCGACAGGGTCAGGTCAACGCCCGAGTTGTTCGACCCGACCTTCGTTAAGACCGTCGAGAACGGGCTCGCCCGCAGCGGCGCCGAGGTCCAGACCGCGGCGACGGTCCGCTCCGATCTGTACCGTCTTGTCGAGCGGCACCTCGGCGAGGTCGACTACATCGTGACGCCGACACTTGCGGCGGCCTCCGTTCCCGCCGACACCGACACGCATGCCGACATCGTCATCGACGGGGTCGATTGCGGGCGGATCCGCGCCGGCTGGTATCCCTATACGTTTCCATTCAACCTGACGGGCCACCCGGCACTGACCATGCCGTGCGGCTGGACCGGCGACGGGCTGCCGATCGGCCTGCAGATCGTCGGGCGCTGGTACGACGAGGACGGCATCCTCGATCTCGCCGGAAAGCTCGCCGCCGTGCTCGGATTCGAACTGAAGATGCCGTCGTTCTAGGGAGTGCAACGATGCGGATCGGGATCATCGGCACCGGCGCGATGGGATCTGTCTATGCCGGGCTGCTGGCGGACGCCGGCCACGACGTCTGGGCGGTCGATCTCTGGGAAGACCACATCGCGGCGATCCGGCGCGCGGGCCTGCGGGTCAGCGGCGCCAGCGGCGACCGTATCGCCCGCCTCAACGCCACCACCGACGCGGCCGAGGCTGGTCCCGTCGACATGGTCGTCATCGCCACCAAGGCAGACGGCGTCGAGGCGGCGGCGCGAAGCGCCCTGCCGATATTGACGCCCGATACCGTCGTCGTGACGATCCAGAACGGCCTCGGGTCGGCCGACCGCGTCGCCGCGATCGTCGGCGCGGACCGGCTGATCGTCGGGGTCGTCGGCGGCTTCGGCGCCTCCCTGCCCGGGCCGGGACACGTCCACCACAACGGTTGGGAGTTCCTGTATCTCGGAGCCTCCGGGGAGGCTGCGGCGGACAAGGTCGCGCCGACCGCCGAGCTGTGGCGCTCCGGCGGCTTCTCGGTAAAGGAGCACGCCGACATCGCCTCGATGGTCTGGGAAAAGTTCATCTGCAACGTCACCTTCTCCGGCACCTGCACGCTGACCGGCATGACCATCGGCGAGGTAATGGCCAACGAGGGCGCGTGGTCCGTCGCCACCGCCTGCGCGGCGGAGGCCCTTGCGGTGGCGCGGGCCAGGAACATCACGCTGCCGATCACCGACGTCGAACCCTTCGTGCGCGCCTTCGGCAGCCGCATCCCGAACGCCCGCCCGTCGATGCTGCTGGACCATCTCGCGGGACGCCGCTCCGAGATCGACGTGATCAACGGCGCGGTGCCGCGGGTCGCTGCCGAATCGGGTCTGGCGGCGCCCGTCAATGCCACCGTCAGCGCTCTCGTCAGGGCGCGCGAGTCCGCATTCGACTGAGGCGGGCTGTCTTCGGGTGGAATCGCTCCCCTATCGTCGTCTCCGGCGACCGCCCGACTGGGCCCCGGAGCAGTCCGGGGCGTAAGCCCGACGGGTGGCAGGGGCGGTGCGACAACCTCAGGCCTGTGTCCCGGACTTGCTCCGGGATCCAGAGCCGCAGGCAGGGCCGTGGCGATCGCTGCGTCGATCTGAAACCAGCCCGCCCTGATCCGCGCTAGTCGCCGAACCCTTCGACCACCGTCGCGACCACGGCGAGGCAGTCGCCGGGCTTGATCAGTCCGGGAAAGTGCCGCGCCGCCAGGATGCCGCTGTTGCGCGCCTCGATCGTGACTGGCCCGCCGCCCGCCCGCTCGACCGGCCAGATCAGCGCCAGCGGGTCCCCCCGTTCGACGGTCTCGCCGAGGTCTACGAGGAATTCCGCAAGGCCGCTCCTTTCGCAGAAATGGAAGCAGTCGCCCACCGTCGTGTCGATGTCGATGCTCGGCGCGATCTCGGGGTCGCCGGACAGAAGGCCCGCGTGCTTCAGTAGATTTCGCACACCCCGCCGGGCGATGCGGGCGCTGCGCGCCGTAGCCGATCCGCCGCCGCCAAGCTCGGTGGTCACGAAGGTCTTCCCAGCCTCCTCCACGACGGTATCGTACATCCCGACCGCATCGATCTCGCGCAGCGCCATCGAGTACGGCGCGTTGAAGGCCCGCATCGCGGCGACGCAGGCCTCCTGCTGGACCGCCGATTCCAGCAGGTGCGCGGCCGCCATCGGGACGAAGTCGAGCGTCTTGCCGCCGGAATGGAAGTCCAGCACGATATCGGCCAGCGGCACCAGGTGGCGCAGGAAGTAGTCGGCGATCTTCTCCGTCGGCGATCCGTCCGGACGGCCCGGAAAGCAGCGGTTGAGGTTGACGCCGTCGAGCGGCGAGATGCGCCGCCCCGCATGAAAGGCGGGGGTGTTCATGAACGGCACGATGATGACGCGCCCTCTGATGTCCTCCGGCTTCAGTTCGTGGGCCAGCGCCTGCAGCGCGATCGGGCCCTCGTACTCGTCGCCGTGATTGGCACCCGTCAGCAGCGCGGTCGGGCCGTCGCCGTTGCGGATGACGACGATCGGGATCATCACCGCGCCCCAGGCGGACTCGTCGCGACTGGTGGGCAGGCGGAGGAAGCCGGAATGCGCGCCGTCCTGTTCGAACGGAACCGTCGAGACGATCGGGTTGGGCGACTGGACCTGGCTCATCAGTCCTTCACGAACAGCTTGCGCGGCACCTTGGCCAGGCACTCGGGCGCTCCCTCGCCGATGACGATGCTCTCGGTGATCTCGAAGCCCCAGTCCTGCATCCACAGGCCGGTCATGAAGTGCAGCGTCATGCCCGGCTCGAGCACGGTCAGGTCCCCGGGCCTCAGGCTCATCGTGCGCTCGCCCCAGTCGGGCGGATAGGACAGGCCGATCGGATAGCCGGTGCGGTTGTCCTTGACGATGCCGTGCCGGGCGAGCACGGCATAGAAGGCGTTGGCCACGTCCTCGCACAGGTTGCCCGCCCGCGCCGCCTCCAGCCCGGCCTCCATCCCCTCCAGCACCGCCTTTTCGGCGTCCAGGAAGGTCTGGCTCGGTTTGCCGAGATAGATCGTCCGCGACAGCGGGCAGTGGTAGCGGTGGAAGGCGCCGGCGATCTCGAAGAACGTCCCCTCGCCCGCCTGCATCGGCTTGTCGTCCCAGGTCAGGTGCGGCGCGGCCGCGTCGCTGCCCGAGGGCAGCAGCGGGACGATCGCGGGATAGTCGCCTCCCGCGCCGATCTCCGGATCGTACCGCAGCGCCGCGTCGTAGATTTCGGCGACGAGGCTGCTCTTGGGCAGGCCGGGCTCGATCTTCTCGAAGATGCGCGCGTGCATCCGCTCGACGAACCGCGCGGCCGTGCGCATGTAGGAGAGTTCCTGCTCCGACTTGACCGCGCGCTGCCAGTTGACGAGCCCGGTCGTGTCGGCAAACCGCGCGTTCGGCAGCGTCCGCTGCAGCGTCGCGAATGCCGCGGCCGTGAACCAGTAGTTGTCCATCTCGACGCCGATTACGCCCTTGTCCAGGCCGCGGTCCGCGAGTTGCGCGGCGAGATACTCCATCGGGTGGCGCACCGCCGACTGAACGTAGTGGTCCGGGTAGCCGATGATGTTGGAGGGGTCCATGAAGACGGTGCGCAATGCGCCCTGCGCATCTTGTCCGCGGCCGAACCAGATCGGTTCGCCGTCCTGCGCCAGCACGACGCACTGGTGGACGTAGAACGACCAGCCGTCGTAGCCGGTCAGCCAGGCCATGTTGGAGGGATCGGTGACGATGATCAGGTCGACGCCGGCCGCCTCCATCGCCGCCCGGGCCTTGGCGATGCGGGCGGCGTATTCGGGCCGGGTGAAATGAAGCGTCGGTGCCACCATCGATACGGTCTCGCGGTTGATTGGCCGTTGTTGTTCGTCAGCTGTTGAAGTCGGTGCCGGCGCCGCTCGCATCGGCGCGCTGGCGTGCCAGCGTGGCGATGGCGGTGTCCTGGACACCGGTGCCGGTCAGGTCGGCGATCGTGATCTGCTCCGGCGCCGTCCGGCCGGGCGCCTGCCCTTCCAGGATCGTGCCGAGTTCCGCGAAACCTGCATCGGCGGCCACGACTCCGGCCTCGATGGCGCTGCGCAGTTCGCCGAGCCCCCGCGTCTGGCTGAGCCGGTCCGGCACGTAGAGGTCGGCCCGCTGCAGGCAGGCCGGCTCCAGCTCGTTCTTGTTGTGCTGGTCGGAGCCCATCGCCGTGACGTGCTGGCCGGGACGCAGCCAGTCCGCCTTCAGGACCGGCGTCTCGGAGGGCGTGGTGGTGACGACGATGTCTGCCTCGCCTACCGCCCTGGCCGGATCGGGCTCGGCAGTCACCGGAATGCCCAGCGGCCCGATCAGCTTGGCGGCCAGTTCCTCGGCCTTGCTGATGTCGCGCCCCCAGATCACCGCCCGCTCCAGGTCGCGCACCAGCGTCAGCGCCTTGAGCTGCAGCCGCGCCTGCATGCCGGTGCCGATGATCGCGGCCGTCCGCGCATCGGGCCTCGACAGCAGCCGGGCGGCCACCGCGCCGGCGGCGGCGGTGCGCACGTCGGTCAGGTAGCCGTTGTCGAGCAGCAGCGCCTCGACCTGGCCGGTCCTCGCCGAAAACAGCACCATCAGCCCGGAGGTCGACGGCAGCCCGATCTTCGGGTTGTCGAAGAAGCCGGGGGAAACCTTGAGGGCGAAGCTATCGATACCGGGCACGTAGGCGGTCTTGACGTCGACCTCGCCGTTGTGGTCGGCGATCGCCATCGACAGGATCGGCGGCATCACCACGCCGCCGCGCGCCAGCGCCCGGAATCCGTTTTCCACGCACTCCACGGCGTCGATGTCGAGCGGCACGGCGGCGCGCAGTTCGGCTTCGGTCAGGATGCGGATCGTCGGCATCAGGCAGCCTCCTCTGCGAGGTCCACCACCTCCCCGGAAACGATGCGGTGATGCAGGCTCATGTCGATGTTGCCGCCGCTGAGCAGCAGCATGGTCGGCCCGCGCGGGACGACCTTGCCGGCCAGCAGCGCGGCGACGCCGACGCCGCCGGCGCCCTCGACGATCTGGCGCTCCTGCCAGTAGCAGTGATGGATTCCCGCCGCGATCTCCGGCTCCGACAGCATCACGACCTCGTCGACCAGGTCGCGCACCATCGCGAAGGTGTGGCGGTTCTTCAGGCCGATGCCGCCGCCCAGGCTGTCGGCGAGCGTCGGCAGTTCCTCCACCTCGACCGGGCGGCCCGCCGCAAGGCTCGCCTGCATCGCCGCGCCGCGCTCCATCGAGACGCCGATGACGCGCACCTCCGGCTTGCGCCCCTTCACCGCCGCCGCAACGCCGGCGATCAGTCCGCCGCCGGACAGCTGGATCAGCACGGTCTCGACCTCCGGCATGTCCTCGAGGATCTCGATGCCCAGCGTGCCCTGCCCGGCGATGATCCGCCGGTCGTCGAACGGCGGCACCATCGTCATCCCCTCGCCGACCAGCCGGTCGACCTCGCGCTGCGCCTCGTCCTGGCTGCGGCCTGTGATCAGCACCTCGGCGCCCTCGCCGCGGATCGCGTCGACCTTGTTGCGCGGCACCAGTTCCGACATCGCGACGACGCAGCGCACGCCGGCCGACGTCGCCGCGCGGGCCAGCCCGCGGCCGTGGTTGCCGGTCGACACCCCGACCACGCCCGCCGCCCGCTCCGCGTCGTTCAGCGACCGCACCGCGTTCGTCGCGCCGCGGAACTTGAAGCTGCCGCTGTGCTGGAGGTGTTCGAGCTTGAGCCGCACCGGCACGCCGGCCAACTCGCTCAGGCTCGTCGACGTCTCGACCGGCGTGTGCCGGACCGCGCCGGCGATCGTCTCGCGGGCCGCCTCGATCTCGGCGAGGCTGACGAAGGCGTCGCCGCTCATGCCGCGCGATCCCTCGGCGGTGCGACCCGGAACAGCCGGCCCGGCGCGTCCGGACGGGGCGTCAGGCCGGCGAGTTGCGCCATGCGCCAGAAGCTCGCCTGGTTGGAGGACACCACCGGCTTGCCGATGCGCTGCTCGACCTCGTCGATGCAGCCGACCGCCGGCAGCGCCGTGCACGACAGGAACACGCCCTCGGCCTCCGGCACGTCGGCGGCCGCGACCGCATCCAGGATCGTCGTGCGGGAGACGCGGGCCATGTCCCGGTCGTCCGACATTCCCAGGCACTGCGCGCTGACGATGTCGAGCCCGCGCCGCGCGAAATAGGCCGCCATCGGCTCGGTCGTCTCCGGCAGGTACGGCGTCACCAGCGCGATCCGTCGCACCCCCAGCGCTGCGAACGCGGCGATCGCGGCATCCGGCGGCGTCACTACGGGCACGCCCGGCCGCGCCGCCTCGATCGCGCCGGCGACCGCCGCGTCGCCGATCTCCACCGAGGCCGACGTGCAGCTGTAGCAGATCGCCGCCAGCGCGATGCCGGGCACCAGCAGGTCGGCGGCAGCCGTCAGCGCCGGCGCGGTGCGCGCCAGGTTCTCGGGCGTCGTCGGGTTCTCGTAGGGAATGCGGGCGACGTGCAGCGCGGCGCGGTCCGGCGGCAGGATGCGCCAGGCGTCGCGCTCCGAGGTCAGGTCGGTGGCGAGCGCGATCAGGCCGAACCGGATGACCTCGGGGTCGTCGAGGACCGGCTCGACCGGCGAGCGCGTGACGGTGGGCGCGGCGGACATCCGGTCACACGACCAGCACGGGGCACTTCGCCGTGCCCGTCACCTTGTGCGAGACGCTGCCGAGTAGGTAGTTCTCGATCGATCCCATGCCGCGGCTGCCGATGACGATCAGGTCGACGTCGTGCTCGGCGGCGAAGGCGACGATGTTGCGCGCCACGGGCCCGTTCTTGACGAAGGCCCGCACGTCCGCCGAGCCAAGCTCCAGCGCCCGCGCCTTGGCGGTCTCCGCCACCTCCCTGGCGGCGCCGCGCATGATGTCGTCCATGTTGCCCGGGTCCTGCGGCCGCACCATCGAGAACGAGGCCTCCAGCATCGAGTGGTGCCGGTAGATCGTCAGGATCGTCAGCTTGCCGCCGGTCAGCGTCTGCAGTTCCACGGCCTTTTCCAAGGCCGAGATGGCGTTCTCCGAGCCGTCGACCGGAACCAGGATGTGCTTGAACATGAGCTTCCCTATTTCGCGAAGGCGAGGTCGCGCAGGAACAGCGCGATTTGCGGGAAAAAGATCAGCGCCACGGATACGCCGAGCAGGATGATGATGAAGGGCGGCGTGCCCTTGACCACCTCGATGTAGGGCCGCTTGAACACCGCGATCGCCGTGAAGATGTCGCACCCGAACGGCGGCGTCGCCGATCCGATGGCGACCTGCAGGGTGATCACGATGCCGACCAGCACCGGATCCAGCCCGACCGCCTCGACGACCGGCGCGAAGATCGGCACGAACACCAGGATCACCACGATCGGGTCGACGAACATGCAGCCGATGAAGAAGGCGATCGAGATGACGAACAGGACCCCGATCGGTCCCATCTCGTCGATGCCGATGCCGCCCAGGATCGCCTGCGGGATCTGCGCGAACGAGATGATCCACGAGAACGCCGCGCCGGCGGCCACCAGGATGAACACCACGGCGGTGATCAGCCCGGTCGACTTGGCCGTCTGGTAGACGTCGCCGATGCTCATCGACCGGAACACGACGACTTCCAGGATCAGCGCGTAGAAGACGCACGCCGCCGCGGCCTCGGTCGGCGAGAAGATGCCGCCGTAGATGCCGCCGATGATGATCACCGGGAAGCCGAGCGGCCACAGCGCGCGCTGCACCGCGACCGCGCGCGCCCGCCAGTTCGCGCGCTCCTCGGTCGGCACGTCGTTGCGGTAGGCGTAGATGACGCTGTAGACGGAGAACAGCACCAGGATCAGCAGCCCCGGCCCGATGCCGGCGATGAACAGTTCCGAGATCGAGGTGTTCGAGACGACGCCGTAGATGATCATGCCGATCGACGGCGGGATCAGGAAGGCGATGTCGGAAGAGTTGACGATCAGCGCCAGCACGAAGCTGTCGTTGTAGCCGGCCTTCAGCATCCGCGGCCGCAGCGGCCCGCCGACGGCGACCACCGTCGCCTGTGTCGAGCCGGACACCGCGCCGAACATGGTGCACGCCGCGGCCGTCGAGACCGCCAGGCCCCCCTTCACGTGGCCGACGAACTTCATGACCATGTCGATCAGCCGGTCGGCCGAATGGCCGCGCGTCATGATGTCGGCGGCGAAGATGAACATCGGAACGGCGATCAGCGAGGCCGGCCGGATGCCCGCCATGAACTGCTGGACCATCGTCTCCATCTGGCTGAAGCCGTTCAGCATCGTATAGAAGCCGACGAAGGCGCCCGCGATGAGCGGAATCATCATCGGGAAGCCGAGCAGCAGCAGCACGATCATTATCGAGAATATCGTCAGTGCCATCGCCGCGCCCTCACACTTCCTGCTCGTCGGTGTCGTAGCCTTCGAGAACGTTGGTGGAGAGGTAGATGTCCTTCTCCTGCAGGTTCTTGATGGCGGTGAGGAGGTACTGCATGCCGGTCATGAAGAAGCCGACGGGCACCCAGACCAGCGTCCACCAGACCGGTATCTGCAGCGCCGGCAGCACGCGCCCACGCCCCGCCTGGGTCAGGATGTAGCCGTAGGAATACCAGCACAGGCCGAACATGAAGGTCGCCGTCACCAGCGCGATGACGATCATCATCGGCTTCCTGATGCCCGGCGGCATCGCGTCGTAGATGGCCGACATGCGGATGTGGCGCCCCTGCCGCGCGGCATAGCTGATGCCGGCGAAGGTGATCAGGATGATCAGGATGCGGTTGAGTTCTTCGGAGAAGAAGATGCTCGACTGGAAGACGAAGCGCCCGAGCACGTTGGCGATCGTGTTGGCCGCCATCAGCAGCACGCCGATCGCCAGCATGACGGATTCTATGCGGCTGATGGCGCTGTCGATGGTGCCCAGGAATCCCGGCAGCGAGGAAGCGTGTTCCGAGCTTTGCGGCTTGTCGGTCACCGTTCGGTCCCCCCGAGTGCGCGCGCCCCAGACACCGGACGGGACCCCTCGCCCCGTCCGGTATGGATCGTCGGCCGACCTTACTGCGCGGCGGCCTGCAGGTCTGCCTTCATCTGGTCGAGGATCTTCTTGCCGCTGTCACCGGTCATCTCGATGAACTTCTTCTCGACCTCGGCGGCAGCGTCCTTGAAGCACTTGCGCTGCTCCTCGCTGAGCACCGTCACGGTCATCTCGGGCTTGGCCTCCTTGATCTTCTCGAGCTCGGAATCCGCAAGCCCCTTCTGATATTCGACGATGTAGTCGAACGCGGCTTCGGAGGCTGCCTGGATGGCTTTCTGGTCCTCCTCGCTCAACCCGTCATAGAAGTCCTTGTTGGCCATCACCGCGGTCGTGAAATTGTTGTGGCCGGTATAGGTGATGTAGTCCGTCACTTCGTAGATCTTGGTCGAGTAGAGGAAGAACGTCGGGTTCTCCTGGCCCTGGATGATGTTGGTCTGCAGCCCGCCGTAGACCTCGCCCCACGGCAGCGGGGTCGGCGTCGCGCCGAAGGCCTGGTAGGATTCGACCAGCAGCGGATTGGTCATCACCCTGAACTTCACCTCGTTGAGGTCGGCGCAGCTGTTGACCGGCTCCTTCGTGGTCATCGCCACTTCGCCTTCCGGGAACATCGTCAGGAGTTCGAGGCCCTGGTCCGCGTAGAGCTGCTGGAAGTCCTCGTTGATGGCCTTGCTGTTCTTGAAGAAGCGGCCGAGCTGTTCCTGGTCTGTCGGCAGCAGGTACGGCACGAAGAACACCTGCGCTTCCGGGATCAGCGAGCCGGTGAAGCCCGGCGACTGGTCCACGAACTGCAGGATGCCGGCCTGCGCCTGCTCCATGATGTCGGCAGATTCGCCCAGTGTCCCGTACGGGAAGAGCTGGATGGTGTGGTCGGTGTTGGCCTCGACCTCCTCCTTGAACTTCTGTGCGAACTTGCCCTGCACTTCGTCCATCGCCTCTTCGAAGGCGTAGCGCCAGGTGTCGGCCATGGCTGCGGTCGAGGTGACCGTGATGGCGGCGGCGGCAACGCCGGCCAGAACCCGCGTGTACTTCATTGTGTGGCTCCTTCCTGTCTCGGTGTCTCCGGACGCACGGCCGGGCGGCACATGCGGTGTCCGGACGGCGGCGGCCCCGCCCTTGTTCTCGCGCTGCGAGGCATGCGGCCCTCCCCCCTCGGACGGGCCGCAGTGCAATCCCCAGCACCGCCAAGCGTTGGCGAAAGAATAATCCATGTCAATTTGTTTATTGAACCATGACAATCAGGGAAATCTCCGGCGGCGAACCGCTGGACGCCGATTAGATGGCCAGCAGCGCGGGCTCCGGCGTGCTGCGGACCAGTCGCGCGATAACCGCCAGCCCCTGCTCCAGGTCCTGTTCCGTGCCCGCGCCCAGGCATATCCGTATCGCCGGCTCGTAGCTCTCGGAAATGGCGAAGTTCGAGCCGGCCGCGACCGCGACCCCGTCGTTGCGGGCATGGGTGACGAAGGCGTCCTCCCGCCACGGTTCGGGCAGCGGCAGCCAGACGTGCAGGCCGTACGCGGTGGCGTTGTAGCGCAGCCCGCCCAGCATTTGCGCGGCAATCCGGTTCCTGCGCTCCAGTTGCTCGCGTTGCCACGACAGCAGTTCCTCGGCCGTCCCGTTCTCCAGCCAGCGGCTGGCGATTTCGGCGATCAGCGGCGTCGCCATCCAGTTCGTCACGAGATGCCGCGTGCGCGCCGCCGACACCATCATCTCCGGCGAGACCAGCCAGGCGATGCGCAGGCCCGGCAGCAGGCACTTCGTCAGGCCGGTGAAATAGAACGTCCTCTCCGGTGCGATGGCTGCGAACGGTGGCGGACGGTCCGGCTGTATCGGGCCCCAGGCGTCGTTCTCGACGATCCACACGCGGTGGCGCCGGGCAATGTCGGCCAGCGCCTGCCGGCGTTCTGTGCTCATCATCGCGGCGGTCGGGCTGAGCCCGCTGGGCAGCACGAACAGCACTTTCACGGTTTCAGAGCGGCAGGCGCTTTCGAACGCCTCCGGAATGATGCCTTCGGCGTCGATTGCGAGGCCTGAGAGGCGCATGCCGAGCGCATTCGCCAGGGACTTGAGCGTATGGTGCCCCGTCGCCTCGCTGACGATGAGATCGCCCGGCAGCGCCGCCGTCATCAGCGCGATCGTCATGGCCGCCGTATTGCCGTTGGTCGGCAGTATGCAGTTGCGGTCGACGTCCACCCCACACGTGGACAGCCATCCGCGCGCCAGTTCGCAGTGGCCTTCCAGTGTCGCGCGCGGCCGGAACGACAGGATCGCCGGCTCGGGCAGATCGGTGGACAGGTCCACCAGCGCCGCCGACATCCGTTCGCTGTGGATGGCGCCCGTGACCGGCACCATCAGCGAACAGTCGATCACCTCTTCGCCCCCGGCCAGCCGGTGCCAGGGCACCCGCCCGTCTGGCCGTCCCGCCTTGACGAAACTGCCGCGGCCGACCTCGCCCGAGATCACTCCGAGCCGCGACAGGTCCTCGTAGGCGCGGCTGACGGTCTGGACGCTAAGGCCGAGCTGGTAGGCGAGCGCCCGATGGGTCGGCAGCCGCGCGCCGGGGCGGATTTCCCCCGCCTCGATCGCGGCGACGATGCATTGCGCCAGCGACCGGTACGCCGGGCGTTTCAGCATGTCCTTCTTTGGCGGCCAGATTGACATGATACTTGTGTGCATTGAAACGGAGCAATTGACAAGCGTACACGCTTGACGGAACGTCCGTCGATGCCCGCCGCACTCGACGATCGCGACATTCGAATCCTGCAGATCCTCAGCGAGGAGGGTCGCATCTCGAAGAGCGACCTGGCCCGGAGGGTCAACCTGTCGGCGACGCCCTGCTGGGAGCGGTTGAAGCGGCTGGAGGACCAGGGCCTGATCCGCGGCTATCGCGCGGAAGTCGCCCTCGAGCGGATCGGGCCGCATGTGACGATCTTCGTCGTCGCCGAACTCGAATCCCACCGCACCGACGACTTCCGCAGGTTCGAGGCCGCGATCGCCCGGCGCTCGGAGATCGTCTCGTGCTGGGCGATCGGCGGAGGCTTCGACTACCTGATGCAGGTGGTCGCCACCGACATCAACTCCTACCAGCGGCTGGTCGACGCCCTACTCGCCGAACGCATCGGCATGAAGCGCTACTTCACCTACATCGTCACCAAGAACGTCAAGGCGGCGCCCCCGCCGTTCGAGCTGCTGCTCGGCACGCAGGACGACTGACTGTCGTCGGGCCCAAGTTCAGGGGATCCCTCTGCGCAGCCGGCCGGCTTTGGAGAATTCCTCTGGCGCGGCCCCGCTAGACTGCGGCCCCAGCAGATCCCTCGAGTCACGGACCTCGACTATGGCCAAATCGACAATCGCCTTCGCGACGGCGCCGGATGGCGGCCCCAAGGGAGTGACCCTCACCGACCGCGCCCTGTTCAAGAGCTTTGCCTACATCGGCAACCGGTGGGTCGCCGCCGACGACGGCGGCGTCATCGCCGTCACCGATCCCGCCGACGGTGCTCTGATCGGCGAGGTGCCGCGGCTGACGTCCCGCGAAAGCGCCCGCGCCGTCGATGCCGCCCAGGCCGCCTTCCCCGGCTGGGCAGGCGATCTGCCGCAGAACCGCTCGCGGATGTTGCGGCGCTGGTACGAACTGATGGTCGCGGCGCGCGAGGATCTCGCCCGCATCATGACCGCCGAGCAGGGCAAGCCTATTTCGGAATCGCGCGGCGAGATCGACTATGCCGCCTCCTTCATCGAATTCTATGCCGAGGAGGCCAGGCGCCCGAACGTGGAAGGGGTGACCTCGCATCTGCCCGACGCCGAGGTCGAGCTCTGGCGCGAGCCGGTCGGCGTCGCAGCCCTGATCACGCCCTGGAACTTCCCCTCCGCGATGATCACCCGCAAGGCTGCCGCGGCGCTCGCCGCCGGCTGCACGGTCGTCATCCACCCCTCCGCCGAGACGCCCTTCTCGGCGCTGGCGCTCGCCGAACTCTCCGATCGGGCGGGATTTCCCGCCGGCGTCGTCAACGTGGTGACCGGCAATGCCCCCGACGTCGTCGAGCCGTGGCTGGAGGACACCCGCGTGCGCGCCCTGTCCTTCACGGGATCGACCGAGGTCGGCAAGCTCCTGTACGGGCGCTCGGCTGCGACCGTGAAGCGCCTGGTGCTGGAGCTTGGCGGCCACGCGCCGTTCATCGTCTTCGCCGACGCCGATCTCGACCTCGCCGTCGAGGAGGCGATCAAGGCGAAGTTCGCGACCACCGGCCAGGACTGCCTCGGCGTCAACCGGTTCCTGGTCGAGCGGCCGGTCTACGATGCATTCTGCAGGCGCTTCGCCGAGGCGACCGCGACCCTCAGCCTCGGCCCCGGCATGGAAGACCCCGACCTCGGCCCGCTGATGAACGAGCGCGCCGTTGCCAAGCAGCGGGAACACGTATCCGACGCGCTGCAGCGCGGTGCCCGGTGCCTCACCGGCGGCAACACCTCGCCGCTCGGGCCGCTGTTCTACGAGGCGACCGTGCTCGCCGACGTCAGCCGCGACGCCCTGATCTTCAAGGAGGAGACCTTCGGCCCGGTCGCGGCGATCGCCCCGTTCGAGACGGAGGACGAGGCGATGACCGTCGCCAACGCCACCGAGTACGGCCTCGTCGCCTATCTGCACACCCAGGACCCGCGCCGCATCTACCGGATGAGCCGCGCCCTCCAGTTCGGCATGGTCGCGGTGAACCGCACCAAGGTCACCGGCGCGCCGATCCCGTTCGGCGGCATGAAGCAGTCGGGCCTTGGCCGCGAGGGCGCCCGCCACGGCCTGGAGGCCTTCACCGACATCAAGTACGTCTGCCGCGACTGGGCGTGAGAGCGCGCTTCGCACCGGCATCATGAGAAAGGACACCGCCTTGCTGACCAACGACATGCTGGCCCTCTGGGACCGCGAGAACTTCTTCCACCCCTCCACGCATCTGGCGAAGCACGCGCGCGGCGAGACGGCCACCCGGGTCATCACCGGCGGCAAGGGAGTCTGGATCGAGGACCGCGACGGCCGGAAGCTGCTCGACGCCTTCGCCGGCCTCTACTGCGTCAACGTCGGCTACGGCCGCACCGAGATCACCGACGCCATCGCCGAGCAGGCGAAGCAGTTGGCCTACTACCACGCCTATGTCGGCCACGGCACGGAAGCCTCGATCACGCTGTCGAAGATGATCCTCGACCGGGCGCCCGCCGGCATGTCCAAGGTCTATTTCGGGCTCGGCGGCTCGGACGCCAACGAGACCAACGTCAAGCTCGTCTGGTACTACAACAACATCCTCGGCCGGCCTCAGAAGAAAAAGATCATCTCGCGCTGGCGCGGCTATCACGGCTCCGGCCTGATGACCGGCTCGCTGACGGGCCTCGGCCTGTTCCACAAGAAGTTCGACCTGCCGCTGACCCAGGTGCTCCACACCGAGGCGCCCTACTACTACCGCCGCGCCGACCTCTCGATGAGCGAGGCCGATTTCGTCGCCCACTGCGCCGCCGAACTGGAGTCGCTGATCGCGCGCGAGGGCGCCGACACGATCGCCGCCTTCATCGGCGAGCCGGCGCTGGGCACCGGCGGCCTGGTGCCGCCGCCGGCCGGCTACTGGGAGGCGATCCAGGCGGTGCTGGAGAAGCACGACATCCTGCTGATCGCCGACGAGGTGGTCACCGGCTTCGGCCGGCTCGGCACCATGTTCGGCTCCGACCACTACGGCATGCGCCCCGACATCATCACCATCGCCAAGGGCCTCACATCGGCCTACGCGCCGCTGTCGGGCTCCATCGTCTCCGACAGGATGTGGCAGGTGCTGATGCAGGGCACCGACGAGAACGGCCCGATCGGCCACGGCTGGACCTACTCCGCCCATCCGATCGGCGCGGCCGCCGGCGTCGCCAACCTGAACCTGATCGACTCGCTCGGCCTCGTGAACAATGCCGGCGACACCGGCGCCTATTTCCTGGCCGCGCTGCGCGACCGGCTCGGCGCCCACGCCAACGTCGGCGACATCCGCGGCGAGGGCCTGCTGGTCGCCGTGGAGTTCGTGCAGGACCGCGACACCCGCACCTACTTCGACCCCGCCGACACGATCGGGGCGAAGGTCGCGGGCGCGTTGCTGGCCGAAGGCGTTATCGGCCGCGCCATGCCGGAGGGCGACATCCTCGGCTTCGCGCCGCCGCTTTGCCTGACCCGGGCCGAGGCCGACGAGATCGTCGGCCGCCTGGACAAGGCAGTCGCCACGGTCTTCGGCTAGCACCCGACAGCCGCCGGCGGCGGGGCCCGCTCAGGGCACCTCGTCGCCGGTGCGCAGGAAGCCGCCCTCGATGCTGGCTTCCATCCGCACCATGTAGGCGCGCGCCGCCTCCATGTGCTCGGCCATGATCCGCCGCGCCGCCGCGGCGTCCCCGGCCCTGAGCGCCCGCACCAGCCGCAACTGGTAGTGCAGCCCCGCATCGCGCAGGTCGGGGTGCGGCGCGTCGTAGATGCGCCGGCACACCACCAGTTCGCGCAGCAGCGTCTGCAGGAAGCTGCAGTAGAGCCCGAGCACCGGGTTCGGGCAGAGTTCCGCCAGCACGCTGTGGAAGTCGAGCTCCGCCATCCGCTGCACGTATTCCTGCTCCGCCGTTTCCGGCTCGGCGTCGTAGAGGCGCATGGTGCGTTCCAGCCGGGCGAAGTCGGCTTCGGTGAGGTGGCCGGCGACCGAGGCGGCCAGTTCCGGCTCCAGTTCGAGCCGCACCGCATAGATGTCGGCGATCGTCGGCGTGCGGAACAGGAAGTAGTTGGACAGCAGCGCCATCGCCCGCTGCGGCCCGATCTCGCTCAGGAAGATCCCGCCGCCAGGTCCCGTCCGTGTGCGGATCAGCCCCTGCGACCTGAGCGCGCTCAGCGCCTCCCGGATCGAGCCCTTCGAGGCCCGGAACAGGTCCATCAGCTCGCGCTCGGCCGGCAGCCGGTCGCCCGGCCGGAAGCGGCGCTCGATGATCATGTCCTTGATCCGCTCGCTGATCGTCTCGCGGCGGCGGCGGCGCGTCGCCGGCACGACCGGCAGGTCGGGATCGGGTCCGTCGGTCATGCGGGCACCGGCCGGCCGGTGCGGATCGGATGCCAGCAGGCGGCCATCTGGAATTCGTCGGACGGCGCGTCGACGGCCTCGAGCGGCGGCCGCTCCCGCCGGCACGTGTCGTCTGCCATCGGGCAGCGCGAGGCGAAGGCGCAGCCGGGCGGCGGGTTCAGCGGATCGGGCAGTTCGGCCGGCTTCTCCTCCGCCTCGATCCGGCGCACCCCCGGCGTCGGCGCCGAGCGCATCAGCAGCGCGGTGTAGTGGTGGCGCGGATGCGCGTAGAGGTCGCGCGCCGACCCGACCTCGACGATCCGCCCGAAATACATCACCGCCACCCTGTCGCAGACGCTCTCGATCACGCTCAGATCGTGGCTGATGAAGATGTATGTCAGGTTGAAGTCCCGTTTCAGCCCGTCGAGCAGGTTCAATACCTGCGCCTGCACCGAGACGTCCAGCGCCGAGACCGGCTCGTCGAGCACGATCACCCGCGCGTCGGCGGCCAGCGCCCGGGCGATGCCGATGCGCTGCGCCTGGCCGCCGGAAAACTCGTGCGGATACCGGTCGAGGAACTCCTCGCGCAGGCTCACCGCTTCCATCAGCTCCGCCAGCCGCGCCTGCCGCGCCCTCGCATCCAGTCCCAGCAGCCGGCGCATCGGCGCCTCCAGCGTCTGGCGGATCGTCTTGCGCGGATTGAGCGAGGCGACGGGATCCTGGAAGACGTACTGGATGTGCCTGGCCAGCGCCCGCGTGTCGCGCCCCGCCAGTTCGTTCGCGTCGCGCCCCGCGATGCGGATCGTGCCGGCCGTCGGCCGGTCGAGCCCGACCAGCATCCGGGCGAGCGTCGACTTTCCGCAGCCGCTCTCCCCGACGATGCCCAGCGTCTCGCCTTCCTGCACCGTCAGGTCGGCGCTCTGGACGGCGTGGACGGCCGGATGCCGACCTCCGAACAACGTCCGCCCGCCCCCGAACGTCCGGGTCAGTCCGTCCGCCTCGATGGCCACGCTCATGCCGCCCTCCCAAGCTCGAACGGCTTGATGCAGCGCGCCGCCCGCCCGGCCCCCACGTCGGCCAGCGCGATCTCGCCCGTGCGGCAGCGCGGCTCGGCGATCGGACAGCGGTCGGCGAAGGCGCAGCCCTCCGGCAGGCGGTCGACCGCCGGCGGCAGCCCCTCGATCGCGTCGAGCCGCCGCTCCGGCTGGCCGAGCACCGGCACGCAGTCGATCAGCTTGCGCGTGTAGGGATGGGCCGGCGCGGCGAGCACCTCCTGCGTCGGCCCGATTTCGACGATCCTGCCGGCATACATCACCGCCACCCGGTCGCAGAGCTCGGAGACGACCCCGAAATCGTGGGTGATGAACAGCACCGCCGAGCCCTGCTCCTCCGACAGGCCGCGCATCAGCTTGAGCACCTGCGCCTGCACGGTGACGTCGAGCGCCGTGGTCGGCTCGTCGGCGATGATCAGCTCCGGATCGTTGGCGAGTGCCATGGCGATGCAGACGCGCTGGCGCATGCCGCCGGACAGTTCGTGCGGATAGGCGTTCAGCCGCGCCCTGGCCGAGGGGATCTGGACGCGCTCCAGCAGTTCGACCGCCTTGGTCTCGGCGGCCCGGCGCGACAGCGGCTGGTGCGCCTGCAGCGCCTCCGTGATCTGGCGGCCGACCGTGAACAGCGGGTGCAGCGTCGTCAGCGGATCCTGGAACACGTAGGCGACGTGACCGCCGCGCAGCCGCCGCAGGTCCTCGCCGGACGCGGCGAGCTGATCGGCGCCGTCGATCGTCACCCGCCCGCCGGTGATCGTTCCCGGCGGGGTCGGCACCAGCCGCAGCAGCGACAATGCGGTCACCGACTTGCCAGACCCGGATTCGCCGACCAGCCCGACCCGCTCGCCCGGCGCCAGGCTGAGGTCGACGCCGCCGACCGCCTTGTAGATGCGCGAGCCGGTCTGGAACTGCGTCCGCAGTCCCTCGACCGCCAGCACCGTGTCGCCCTCAGGCGCCGGTGGAACCGTCTCGCGCCTCACCGCCGTGGCCGCGCCGGGCGCGGCCAGCGCGCCGGATTTCAGCCGCGGATCGAGCACGTCGCGAATGCCGTCGCCGACGAGGTTGATGCTCATCACCAGCACGAAGATCATCACCCCGGGAATCACCGACACGAACGGCGCGGTGAACAGGAGCTTCCGCCCCTCGCCGAGCATCGAGCCGAGATCGGCCTGCGGCGGCTGCGCGCCGAGCCCGAGGAACGACAGGCCCGCCGTCTCCAGGATCATCCAGCCGACCGTCGTCGACATCGTGACGACGATCGTCGGCAGCACGTTCGGCAGCACCTCGCTGAACAGGATCGCCGGATGCGACGCCCCCGACAGCCGCGCCGCGTCGACGAACTCGCGCCGCGACAGCCCGAGCGTCATGCCGCGGATGTTGCGGGCGAAGAACGGGATGTTGACCACCGCGATCGCGTAGAGCGCGTTCAGCAGTCCCGGCCCCAGCACCGCGACGATGCCGAGCGCCAGCAGGATGTAGGGAAACGCCATGACGAGGTCGATGCCGCGCATCAGCACGCTGTCGGTGCGTCCGCCCGCGTAGCCGGCCGTCAGCCCGATCAGCGAGCCCGCGACCGCGGCGATCACCGTCGCCGACAGGCCGACGACCAGCGATACCCGCGTCCCCCAAAGAAGCCGCGACAGCAGGTCCCGGCCGAGGTGGTCGGTGCCGAGCAGGTGCCCGTCGGCGCCCGGCCGCAGCAGCCGCTGCGCCGGATCGGTGATGTCGGGATCGGGCAGCGGCAGCACCGGCGTCAGCAGCGCCAGCAGCACGATGACGGTGAGGATCACGAGCCCTGCCGCCGACAGCCGGTTGGCGATCAGCAGCCGGAACGGCGACGGCCGCCCGCCGCGGTCGGCGGCCTTCCTGCCGGGGAGCGGAACGGCGACCATCAGCGCAGCCTCGGATCGACGATCGTCTGGGCGACGTCGGCGAGCAGGTTGAAGAACACGTAGCTCGCCGCCACCACCAGCACGCCGCCCTGCACCAGCAGCAGGTCGCGCGTCGAGATCGCGTTGACCAGCATCCGGCCGATGCCCGGCCACTGGAACACGGTCTCGATATAGACCGCGCCGCCGAGCACGAAGCCGGCCTGGATGCCGATGACGGGAATGACGGAGACCAGCGCCGCCTTGAAGGCGTGCCGGTAGATCACCCGCCGCTCCGACACGCCCTTGGCGCGCGCCGTGCGGATGTAGTCCTGGCGCAGCACCTCCAGCATGGCGGCGCGGGTGAGCCGGGCGATCACCGCCGTCGCCACCACCGCAAGCGTCACCGCAGGCATCGCCAGATGCTTCAGCAGGTCGAGCGGCCCGCCGCCGCCGTAGATCGCGAACATGCCCGATGCCGGCAGCCACTTCAGTTCCACGGCGAACAGCATGATCAGCAGCAGGCCGAGCCAGAACGACGGCGTCGAGATGCCGATCAGCACCAGGAAGGTGACGATCCGGTCGGTCCAGCCGAACTGCCGCACGGCGGCGGCGATGCCGGCGATCAGTCCGAACACCGAGCACAGGATCAGCGCCGCGCCCGCCAGCACCAGCGTCGCGCCGAACCGCTCGAACACCTCGTCGGCGACCGGCCGGTTCAGCGCGAAGCTCCGCCCCATGTCGCCCTGCAGCAGGTTGCCGAGCCAGATGAAGTACTGCTCGACCAGCGGCCGGTCGAGCCCGAGCTGGCTGTTCAGCCGGGCGACGTTCTCCGGCGTCGCATAGCTGCCCAGGATCGCGATCGCCGGATCGCCCGGGATCAGCGCCATCATGGCGAACACGACGACCGAGAGCCCGAGCAGGATCGGGATCGTCGCGATCAGCCGCTTCCCGACATACGCCCACATCGCCACATGCTCCCGCGCTCAGGACTGACGTTCATCCCGCACCTCCCGGCGCCCCGGCTCTCCCGCAGACCGCGCACCTGCGGTGCGCGCCCCCTCCCCGACCCTCCCCCACAAGGGGGGAGGGAGAAGAGCGCTGTGCCGCAAAGCCCCCGGCCCACGTGCGCTGTGAAGTGCGCCCACACCGAGTCCCGCACGAGGCGGCAGGAACAGCGAACCGTGCCGCATAGACTCCCCTCCCCCTCGTGGGGAGGGGTCGGGGGTGGGGCGCGCAGCGAGCCTTGGCGAGCGGAGCGTGCGGCGGTCGCGATCGATGTCGGGCGGCCTGCTCCTGGCGTTGGATCCCGTCGGCGAGTGCCGGCTGCTCTTCGCCGAGATGCGCCACGTGGGCGCTGTAGTACCGCCGACTGCCGCGCTCGAAGAGCAGCTCCGCGGAATCGGACCGACGGCTGAACCCGCTGCTGCCGCCCACCGCGCGCCTCCGGCGCGCGCCCCCTCCCCGACCCTCCCCCACCGCGACATCGGATGTTTCCGATGTCGCTTCCAGAAGCGACGAAGTCGGGAACACCCGACTTCGTTGGGGGGAGGGAGAAGAGCGCTGTGCCGCAAAGACCCCCTGCCCACGTGCGCTGTGAAGTGCGCCCACACCGAGTCCCGCACGAGGCGGCAGGAACAGCGAACCATGCCGCAACGCCCCCCTCCCCCTCGTGGGGAGGGGTCGGGGGTGGGGCGCGCAGCGAGCGTTGGCGAGCGGAGCGAACGGCGGTTGCAGCCAAGCCCGGGGCTGCCGCATACCGACTCACATGCGGCGATCTCCCGACAGCCCGTCGGGCCGGCGCGGCGGCTGCGGCATGGCTCGGGCGGCACGTCAGCCCTCTCCTCACCCCTTCGTCACGTCGTGCAGCAGCAGGAAGAACGATGGCTGCAGCTCGAAGCCCTCGACGCCGGCGCCGGTCACCGCGTTCTGCTTCCAGTTGGCGATGAAGGCCCAGGGCGCGTCGTCGTGGACGATCTCCTGCATCTGCTTGTAGAGCCCGGCGCGCTTGCCCTGGTCGGTCTCGCGGCGCGCCTTCTCCAGCAGCCTGTCGACCTCCGGGTTGGAGTAGTAGCCGGAGTTGAAGCCGCCATTGTCGGGGAACGCGTCGGTGCGCAGCGCCAGATAGGGCAGCGTATCGGGATCGTTGGTCATCCAGGCCATCTCGGCCATGTCCGCCTTGCCCTCGAGGCCGGGATTCACCTTGCCCAGGAAGGTGTTCCACTCGTAGGTCTCGATCGCCGCGTCGAGCCCGACCTCGGCGAGGTCGGCCTGGATCGCCGAGCCCATGGCGACCGGGTCGAGCATGCCCGAGCCGCCCTCGGTGACGTAGAAGGTGAGCTTGGCGCCCTCGGCGCCGGCCTCCTTCAGCAGCGCCCTGGCCTTCTCGGGATCGTGCGGATAGGGCTCGAGCGCCTCGTTGTAGGCCCAGGAGAAGGCCGGCGGCGTCGGCCCGGCGGCGACCTCCGCGGTGCCCTGCAGGACGTTGTCGACCAGCGCCGTCTTGTCGATTGCGTAGTTGACCGCCTGGCGCACCCGCTTGTCGGCCATCGGGCCTTCCTTGGCGTTCAGGATCAGGAACCACAGGTGCGGGCCGGCCTGCTCGTAGACCTTGTAGGCGGCATCGTCGGCGAAGGTCGCGACGTTGTCCGGCGGCACCTCGACCATCACGTCGACGCCGCCCGACAGCATCTCGGCGACGCGGGTGTTGGCGTCGGTGATCGGCCGGAAGATGACGGCCTGCAGGCCCGGCGCGCCGTCCCAGTAGTCGGGATTGGCCTCGACCACGACCTTGGAGTTCGACTCCCACTCGGCGAACCTGAACGGCCCGGTGCCCGACGGATTGCGGCCGTAGTCCTTGCCGTACTGCTTCACCGCGTCGGGCGAGACGATCAGGCCGGTCGGATAGGCGAGATTCGACAGGAACGGCGCGTAGGGCTCCTTCAGGGTGAAGACGACCGTCTTGTCGTCCGGCGCCTCGACCGACTCAACCGCCGAGAAGAAGAAGCTCAGCGGGAACGGCCCGGTGTCGTGGAAGGGGTGGTCCTCGTCCAGCATCCGCTCGAAGTTGAACTTCACCGCCTCGGCGTTCAGTGGGGCGCCGTCGTGGAAGCTGACCCCGTCGCGCAGCGTGAACGTGTAGGTCTTGCCGTCCTCGCTGATCTCCCAGTCGCTCGCCAGCGCCGGCTCGACCTCCAGCGTGCCCGACTTGTAGCGCACCAGCCCGTCATAGAGGTTCATCAGGATGCGGAAGTCGTTGACCGCCGTCACCGCGTGCGGGTCGAGCGACTTCGGCTCGGCGATCTGGGCGACGACCAGGACGCCGGGCGGCGTCTGGGCGAGCGCCGGAGCGCCCAGGGCGGCAAGCGCGAGCGCCGCGGCGGCGGCGAGGCGGCGGACGTGTGAGAGCATGTTCGAACCTCCTGTCGGTGCGGGGTCCCGTTGATCGGGCATTGGACTTGGCCCCATTATTCATGATAAATCTTCGACAGTCAAAAATTGATCATGATTATATTTGCGGCAGCGCCGGCTGCCGCCCATGGAAGGTCTTGATGTTTGAAATTGCAGGCAAAAGCCGGGAGGCCGGGCTGAGGATCGACCTCGCCCGGTTGCGCAGTGACGTCGAAGCGGTCAACGCGATCGGCCGGATCGACGGCGTGCCGGGCATCAACCGGGTCAGCTTCTCCGACGCCGACATGGCCGGCCGCCGCTGGCTGATGGACCGCCTCGCCGAGGCCGGCCTAGACGCCCGGATCGACGCCATCGGCAACGTCTTCGGCCGCTGGGAGGCCGGCTCCGGCCCGGCGGTGCTGGCCGGCTCCCACCTCGACACGGTGCCGCAGGGCGGCCCCTTCGACGGCACGCTCGGCGTCTGCGCGGCGCTGGAGGCCGTGCGGGCGATGAAGGCCGCCGGCATCGCGCCGGCCAGGCCCGTCGAGATCGTCTGCACCGCCGACGAGGAGGGCCGCTTCGGCGGCATGCTCGGCAGCCAGGCGATCTGCGGCGAGGTCGGCCCCGACTGGATCGCCCGCGCCGTCGACGATTCAGGCCAGCGGCTTGCCGACGCGCTGCGCGCCCAGGGCCTCGATCCGGCCGCGTCCGTCGCCCGCGACCCGGCCGGCATCGCCGTGTTCCTGGAACTGCATGTCGAGCAGGGCCCGGTGCTCGAGCGCGCCGGCGTGTCGATCGGCATCGCCGATGCGGTCTCCGGCGTCTTCAACTGGACCGTCACGCTGGCCGGCGCGGCCAACCATTCCGGCACCACGCCGATGCCGGGCCGCCGCGACGCCTTCCGCGGCCTCGCCGATTTCGGCGCGCGGATCCCGGCGATCCTCGAGGCCGCCGGCGGCGCCGACAGCCGCCTGACCGTCGGCAAGGTGGCGCTGTCGCCCAACTTCCCCCATTCGGTCGCCGGCGAGGCCACGTTCTCGGTGATCGGCCGCGACGTCGAGGAGGCGGTGATGCGCAGCCTCGCCGAGGCCTGCCGCGACGAGCTCGGCGCGGCGGCGGCGCGGCACGGCCTCGGCCTTGACATCGCCGAACAGGGCTGGCTGCCGCCGACCCGCCTCGACGGCGCGGTGGCGCGCCGCCTGATGGACATCTGCGCGACCTGCGGGATGGACGCCATGACCATGTCGTCGGGCGCCGGCCACGACGCCCAGACCTTCGCCCGCCATTGCCCGGCCGGCCTGATCTTCGTGCCGTCCGTCGGCGGCGTCAGCCATTCGCCGGCGGAATGGACCGAGTGGCCCGACATCGAGCGCGGCGCCACCCTCCTCGCCCGCGCCGTCGCCGCCTTCGCCACGGACCCCGCCTGACGCGGTCGGTGTCGGAACGATCGCAGGATGGCGCCACCTCGGCCTGGCCGGATCAGGTCCGGGGCTCAGGCCTGTGGTGGAGTGGAATCAATGCTTCAACCAGCAGCTCACGCCCCGCGCGGCGGCCTCTGGTGTGGTGAAAGTCCTCCCACATGCACTGACTACGTCCCGGAGCTGATCCGGGATCCAGCCCAGAGGCTGCGGCGTTCTCCGCCCCCGCCATCGCCTCGGGCAATCGCCGCTGCTGGGCCCCGGATCAGGTCCGGGGCATGTCCTGCGGCGTATGGCGAAACCCACCACCAGAGCACTGACTACGTCCCGGACTTGATCCGGGACCCAGGGGCCGCGCGGCAGGGCGCTCGACACTCCCGCCGGGAGGACCGGCGCACGATCCGGCGCAGCCGCCGCCTAGCCCTTCGCCACCCGCAGCCCGGCGCCGCCCTGGGCGTCGGTGGCAAACCCCGCCTTGCCGGCATAGCCGCCGACGATCGCGGCGCGCTCGGCGGCGCTCATCACCGTCTCGATGTCGTCGAAGCCGGCGGGCGCCCGCTTCTCGGCCTCGTCGATGACCCGCTCCGGCCCGCCCTTGCGGTTGAGCCGGACCACCTCGGCCGTCTTCGGCAGGCGCTCCGCCTCGTACATCGCCAGCCCCTGCATCGGGTGCTCGGCGGCGGCCAGGCAGTCGGCGAGCGCCCGGGCGTCGAGGATCGCCTGCGAGGCGCCGTTCGAGCCGACCGGATACATCGGATGGGCGGCGTCGCCCAGCAGGCTCACCCGGCCGTGCGTCCAGCGCGGCAGCGGATCGCGGTCGCACATCGGGTACTCGAAGATCTGCCGGGTCGCCTCGACAAGCCCGGTCACGTCGAAATCCGGGATCCGGAAGCGCCGGGCATAGGGGATCACGGTGGCGCGCTGGGCCGGTCGCGACCAGCTCTCCTTCGGCGGCGGCAAGGCCTCGCCGTCGGCCGTCTTGATGTTGACCACCCAGTTCATCAGCTGCCGGCCGTTCTCCGGGTGGGCGATCGGATAGAGCACGAACTTGGCGCCCATGCCGCCGCCGATCGCCATCGTCCGACCGTCGCGCCACGGCGTCCAGTCGGTGGCGCCGCGCCACATCATCACGCCGTTCCAGTGCGGCGCGCCCTCGCCGGGATAGAAGAACCTGCGCCCCACCGAGTGGATGCCGTCCGCGCAGATCAGCACGTCGCCGCGCACCGTCGTGCCGGCCCCGCCCCGCACCGAGTCGGTGAAATGCGCCGTCACCCCGCCCTCGTCCTGCAGGAAGCCGGCAAGGCTGAGGCCGGTCTTCACCGCGTCCTGCCCCAGATGGCTCACCACCGCGTCGTGGATCACCTTCTGCAGGCGGCCGCGATGGATCGAGAACTGCGGCACCGGATGGCCGGCGTCGGTGCCGCGCGGCTCGCTCCACACCTCCTGGCCGTAGCGGTTGTAGTAGTAGAGCTCGCGGGTGCGGACGCCGACGAGGTCGAGGGCGGGCAGCAGGCCGAGGTCGGCCAGTTCCGCGATCGCGTGCGGCAGCGTGTTGATCCCGACGCCGACCTCGCGCACCTCGGGCGACTGCTCGTAGACCTCCGCCCCGATGCCCCGCCTGTGCAGCATCAGCGCGGCGGTCAGGCCGCCGATACCGGCTCCAACGACGATCACCTTCATGTCCGGCCTCCCGTCAACACGTGTCGCGGCTGCGCCCCGACCCGCCTGTCCTTCCCCGCGATCCCTACTTGGCGTCCGGCGGCGGCAGGAAATCCACCTCGTGCTGGGCCGACAGCGCCACCACCTCGGCGGGATCGGCGCCCGGCCCCAGATTGTGGATCCCCCAGAACAGATCGTAAAGGCGCTGCGTCGGCGCCACCCAGAACACGCACTTCACGTTGGCATCGCTGTGGTTGAACAGCCCGTGCGGAATGCCGCGCGGCAGGCGGATCGTGTCGCCCGCCTCCGCGAACGACTCCTTGCCGTCGAGCACGAGGTCGAGGCGCCCCTCCAGCATGTAGATGAACTCTTCCTGGGTCGGATGGATGTGCGGCGGCACGAAGGTCCCTGGCGGCAGCGTCGCGTGCCAGGAAAACGAGCTCTCGCAGAGCTGTTTGGGGACATAGACCTGCCCGAGGATGTTCCAGGTGATCCCCTCGATCCCGTCGCCGGCCTTGGTAACCCCTGCGGTCATTGGCTTCATCGGTTTCTCCTTTTCCGGTTGATCGTCATTTCGCTCAGCCGCGGAAATACGCGGCAACGCCGCGACACGCTGCACCTCCCACGACCCGTTCGCCCGAGCGGCCGCCCCGCACGCCCACCTCTCCCCGGCGGGGAGAGAGCCTGCCCCGGACCGGATCCGGGGTCGTGAGCGGAGCGAGCGGGTGAGGGGGCGCCGAGGGATGCGGCTCACGCCGTAGCCCCTCACCCGGCACCTTCGGTGCCGACCTCTCCCCATGGGAGAGGTGGCGGGCAAACCACAAGCTGAACAAAGGCTGCCTCGCCGGCTTGCCCGCCCCGCTGATCCCCGCGCAGGCGGGGATCCAGCGCAACGACCCGGCGCAGCCGCCGCTCCGGGATTCCCGCATCCGCGGGAATGAGCGGATTCTGGGGCTGGCCCGGCCATGTGAAGCGGCGCTGCAGCACGCTGCCCCTGCCTTGCCGATTCGCCGAAGTGCTTGTCCCGGGCTCCCACCTCTCCCCGGCGGGGAGAGAGCCCGCCCCGGACCGGATCCGGGGTCGACGCGGAGCGTCGGGTGAGGGGGCGCCGAGGCATGCGGCTCACGCCGTAACCCCTCACCCGGCACCTTCGGTGCCGACCTCTCCCCATGGGAGAGGTGGCGGGCAAACCACAAGCTGAACAAAGGCTGCCTCGCCGGCTTGCCCTCTCCGCTCATCCCCGCGGAAGCGGGGATCCAGCGCAACGACCTGGCGCAGCCGCCGCTTTTCCAGTCCAGCCGTCCGCCCCAACCCTCCGCCCGCTCAGACATGCAGGTACCTGTCCTTGATGTCCGGGGTCGCCTCGAGCTCGCCCGTCGTGCCGGTCCAGACCACGCGGCCCTTCTCGATCACCACGTGGCGGTCGGCGAAACGGGCGAGCGCGTCGACGTTCTTGTCGACCACCAGGATCGCCTCGCCCTCCTCCTTGATGGTGCGCAGGCAGGACCAGATCTCCTCGCGGATCAGCGGCGCCAGGCCCTCCGTCGCCTCGTCCAGCACCACCAGGCGCGGGTTGGTCATCAGCGCCCGGCCGATCGCCAGCATCTGCTGCTCGCCGCCGGACAGCTGGTTGCCCATGTTGCGGCGGCGCTCCTGCAGGCGCGGGAACATCCGGTAGATCGTCTGCAGGCTCCAGCGGTCGCGGCCCTTCGCGGTACGGTGGGTGGCGACGAGGTTCTCCTCGACGCTCAGGTTCGGGAAGATCTGCCGGCCCTCGGGCACCAGGCCGAGCCCGCGCCGGGCGATGACGTGCGGGTCGCGGCCGGTGACGTCCTCGCCGTCGATCGAGACGCGGCCGCCGCGCGGCTTCAGCAGGCCGAAGATCGAGTTCAGCGTCGTCGTCTTGCCCATGCCGTTGCGGCCGAGCAGCGTCACCGCCTCGCCGGCCGAGACGCTGAGATCGATGCCGAACAGGATGCGGGAATCGCCGTAGGCGGCCTCCAGGCCCTCGACCGTCAGCATCAGGCGGCCTCCTCGCCGAGATAGGCGGTCCGCACGTCCGGATCGTTGCGAATCGCTCCCGGCGTGCCGGTGGCGATCAGCCGTCCGTAGACGAGCACGCTGACCCGGTCGGCCAGCGAGAACACCGCCTCCATGTCGTGCTCGATCAGGACGATCGTGTGCGAGGACTTGAGCGTCCGCATCAGGTCGACCAGGACGCCCGATTCCTCGCGCCCGGTGCCGGCCAGCGGCTCGTCGAGCAGCAGCACCCTGGCCGCGGTCGCCAGCGCGATGGCGATTTCGAGCTGCCGCTTCTCGCCGTGCGACAGGCTTCCCGCCCGGCGGTCGGCCCGGTCCTCGAGCCCCACCTGCGCCAGCGCCGCCATCGCCTCGGTGTTGAGGGCGCGCTCCGCCGCCGCCGGCCGGAAGAAGCGGAAGCTCGACCCCGACCGCGCCTGCACCGCCATCGCGGCGTTCTCCAGCACGGTGAAGCCGTCGAGGATCGAGGTTATCTGGAACGAGCGGGCAAGCCCCAGCCGCACCCGCTCGACCATGTTCAGCCCGGTGATGTCGCGCCCACGGAAGGTCACCTTGCCCCGGTCGCTGCGCAGCATGCCGGAGATCTGGTGGATCAGCGTCGTCTTGCCGGCGCCGTTCGGGCCGATGATGGCGTGCAGTTCGCCCGGCGCGACATCCAGCGTGACGTCGTCCGTCACGGTGAGCGCGCCGAACGACTTGCGCAGGCCGGCGATGGCGAGGATCGGGTCGCTCGCGTGGGCCCCCGTCATGACCGGGTGCTCCGGGATATCATGACCGGGCGCCTCCGAGATATTTCGAGACGAATCCGGTGATGCCGCCGCGCGTGAACAGCACGATCAGGACGAGGATGATGCCGAGGCCGAGCTTCCAGTGCTGGGAGATGTAGGCGAGCCATTCCTCCATGAGCAGGAAGGCGAGCGTGCCCGGCAAGGCGCCGACCAGCGAGCCCATTCCGCCGAGCACGACCATCACGATCAGCTCGCCGGAGCGCTGCCAGCTCATGTAGGCCGGCGACACGAACTCGGTCTGATTGGCCAGGAAGACGCCGGCTATGCCGGCGATGGCGCCGGCGATCACATAGGCGGTCAGCTGGAAGCGGAACGGCGGAAAGCCGATTGCCTGCATGCGCAGCGAATTGTCCCGGGTGCCGCGCAGGACCCGGCCGAAGCGTGCGCCGATGATCGCGGTCAGCGCCGCATAGACGGCGATCACCACCGCGAGCACGACGTAGTAGAAGACCACGTTGTTCTCCAGCACGTCGGAGCCCAGCACACCGGAGCGGTCGGCGAGCGTGATGCCGTCGTCGCCGCCATATGCCGACAGCGACGTCATGAAGAAATACGCCATCTGCCCGAACGCCAGGGTGATCATGATGAAGTAGACGCCGCGGGTCCGCAGCGAGATCGCGCCCGTCACCAGCGCGAAGAGCCCGCACACGACGATGGCGATCGCCGCCTGGACGAAGATGTCGTTGATCCCGTGGGCGGCCGGAATGGCGACCGAATAGGCCCCCAGTCCCATGAACGCGGCGTGGCCGAAGGAGACCATCGCCCCGTAGCCCAGGATGAAGTCGAGCGACAGCACCGCGATCGCGAAGATCATCACGCGGGTCAGCGTGACGACGAGGAACGGATCGTCCAGCGCGTCGGCGAGCAGCGGCACCAGCGCCAGCGCCACGAAGATGAGCAGCGCCGCGAGGTTCGCCCCGCTGCGCAGGATCAGCGCCCGGCCGCCGGGAGCGACGTGTGCGCCGGGCGCCGCGGCGATGTCGTCGGCCCCCGCGCCCATCAGTTCGATCCCTTGGCGGGGAACAGGCCCGAGGGCCGGAAGAACAGCACCGCCGCCATCAGGATGTAGATCAGCATCGGTGCCAGCGTCCGGCCGGTCTGCGAGGCGGCGGACGGGTCCATCAGGCTGCGCAGCAGGATCGGGCCGAAGGTGCGCCCCAGCGTCTCGACGAGTCCGACCAGGATCGCGGCCACGAAGGCCCCCCGGATCGAGCCGACGCCGCCGATGACGATCACCACGAAGGTAAGGATGAGCACGGAATCGCCCATTCCCGGCTCGACCGACAGGATCGGTGCGACCAGCGCTCCGGCAAGTCCGGCGAGCATCGCGCCCAGCCCGAACACGACCATGAACAGCCGGCGGATGTCGACGCCGAGCGCCGACACCATCGGCCGGTTCACCGCGCCCGCCCGCAGCAGCATGCCGACGCGGGTGTGGTTGACGAGCACGTAGAGCCCTATCGCGCTGGCGAGGCCCGCGCCGATGATCACGAACCGGAACAGCGGATAGCGCAACGGCCCGATCAGCGGGATCGAGCCCGACAGGATCTCCGGGATCGGCACGCTCATCGGCGCCGCGCCCCAGATGATCTTGACGCTCTCGTTGAGGATCAGGATCAGGCCGAAGGTCGCCAGCACCTGGTCGAGGTGGTCGCGCTCGTACAGTCGTCGGAAGATCAGGATCTCCAGGACGATCCCGAACACCAGCGTCACCGGCAGCGCGATCGCCACGCCGAGGAAGAAGTTGCCGGTCTGGGCGGTGAAGGTCGCGGCGAGGTAGGCGCCGACCATGTACAGCACGCCATGGGCCAGGTTGATCAGGTCCATGATGCCGAAGATCAGCGTCAGCCCGGCGGCGACGAGAAACAGCAGGATGCCGAACTGGATCCCGTTGAGCGTCTGCAGGAGGAACAGGTTGAACATGCGTGCCTTGGACCTCTGGCGGGGAACAGGCGGCACGCCCCGGCTTGCCGGGGACGCACCGCCTGCCACGGACGGAGGTTACACGGATCGGCGGTGCCGGTCGCGCTGTTGCCGGTCGCCTGTCGGTTTCGCGGCCGGCCGGCCCGGCACTACATCTTGCATTCGCTGACGTAGGTGTCGGCGTAGTCGTCGAAGATCTTCTCGACGATCTCCGTCTGGTACTTGCCGTCGTCGCGCTTGGCCACCTGGACCAGGTAGAAGTCCTGGACCGGATAGTGGTTGGGGCCGAACGAGAAGTCGCCGCGGATCGACTGGAAGTCCGCCTTCTCCATCTCGGCGATCACCGCGTCCCGATCGCTGACGTCGCCGTTCAGCTTCTTGACCACCGCATCGATCAGCATCGCTGCGTCATAGGCCTGCGCGGCGTAGGTGCCCGGCACCCGTCCGGTCTTCGCCTCGAAGGCCTTGACGAACTCGGCATTGCCGGGCGCGTCGAGGTTCGGGGCCCAGTTGGCGCCGCCGAAGAAGCCGACGGCGGCGTCCTGCTGCGCCGGCAGCGTCGTCTCGTCGACGGTGAAGGCCGACAGGAACGGAATGCCTTCCAGCCCGGCCTGGCGGTACTGCTTGACCAGGTTGACGCCCATGCCCCCCGGCATGAAGGCGTAGACGGCGTCGGGCTGCTCGGCCGCGATCTGGGCCAGTTCGGCGGAGAAGTCCATGTTGCCGAGCGGGGTATAGGCCTCGTTGACGACCTCGCCCTTGAAGGAGTGCTTGACCCCGGCGATCGCGTCCTTGCCGGCCTGGTAGTTCGGCGCCATCAGGAACATGCGCTTGTAGCCCTTGTCCTGGGCGTACTTGCCGAGCACCTCGTGCACCTGGTCGTTCTGGTAGGAGGTGACGAAGAAGTTCTTGTTGCACTCGGCGCCGGCGAAGTTGGAGGTGCCGGCGTTCGGGCTGATCAGGATCGCGCCGCCCTCGGTCACGGGCTTCATGATCGCCTGCAGGATGTTGGAGAAGATCGGGCCGACCACGAAGTCGACGCCGTCGCGCTCGACCAGTTCCTTGGCCTTGTTGACCGCGACGTCGGGCTTCTGCTCGTCATCGGCGACGATGATCTCCGTCTCGACGCCGCCGAGCTTGCCGCCGAGCTGCTCGACCGCGAGCTGGAATCCGTCGCGGCCGTGCTCGCCGAGCACCGCGGCCGGGCCGCTCAGGGTGAACATCAGGCCGACCTTCAGCTTGTCGTCGGAGGTCTGGGAAAATGCCGCGGTCGTCACCGCGGTGGTCATCAGTGCGGCGAGTGCCGCCTTGCCTATGAACTTCATCTTGCATCTCCACTCTGGCAGGGAATTATCGATCTTGATTGGCCGATGGTCTCCTGAACAGGACAATCGACAGTCGGGCGCGGTACCGGTCCGGTGCCGGCCCCCCTCGGCAAGAAGCTTTACACTTAAAATATACCCGGTCAACGGCCCGCCGCTGCGGTGGCCGCCTGGCACCGGCTCGGCAGTCCGGCGGCACGCGTACGGCACGCTGAAGGCATACGGACGACACTGCGACGGCATGCTGACGGCACGCGCCACGCCGCCGGCGACGTCACAGCAGGCCCTGCCTCAGATAGGCGCCGTTGCCGTAGAGCAGCGGGTCGTGGTCGGCCCGCGTCCGCACCGCGAAGACCGCGCCGATCAGCACGTCATGGGTCCCCACGGGCACGCTCTGCCGGACCGTGCAGAAGACATTGGACTGCGCCCCGACGAGAAACGGAAGCCCCTCGCCGCCGCATTCCCACTCGCCCGAACTGAAGCGAAAAGCCCGGAATTCCGGCTTTGTGAAGCTCGGCATCAGCTCGTGATGGTCGAGATGCATCACGTTCACGCAGAAACGGCCGGTTTCGATCAGGGCCGGATGGACCGAGGATCCCCGGTTGATGCAGACGAGACAGGCCGGCGGGTCCAGGCTCACCGAGGAGAACGCCGTCGCCGCCATCCCCCGCCATCCGCCATCGGCGTCCCGCGCCGTCACCAGCATCACCGTACCGGTGACGGTCCGCATCGCATCGCGGAATAACGAAGCGATTTCCGCTACTTCCGCCCCCTCGGCATGCGCCGATGTCGCCGTCATGACGCCCCTCTCGCTGCTGGTCCGGCAGTCGATCGTACCGGCGGGAGGGAACGGAACAACGTCCGGCAAGGCGCGCTGCGCAACGAATGCGAATTGTCCGAAAATCGCGCGCGGTCTCAGATCTTCCAGGCGAGCTCGCGCCATTCCTCATTCAGCGCCTTGCGGATGAAATCGCGGTCGCGCTGCGGCCGGCTCGACTCGAAACTGATGGCGATCGCCAGCTTTTCGTCGCGGTGGCGGCTGAGGAGAGGCCGAGCATAGCAGCTCAGGTGACAGTCGATCTCGCCGTCTTCCTCGTGGATGCCGCTGCGGGCGGCCGCCTCCAGTGCGGCGCTCAACTGGCTCCAGGTCCGCGTCGTCTTCTCCGTCAGCGCAGGGAACGGCTCGGCGGGCAGCAATCCCGGTCGGAACACCACCGGCACGCTCGCCAGCAGTGCCCGGCCGGCCGCACTGGCCCAGAGCGGATAGGTCGGCCCCACCTCGACGTCGATCATCGCCCGGCGCGTGCCCGCAAGCCGCGCCAGGGTCACGGCTTCGGTCCCCACCAGTTGCAGCAGGTAGACCGTCTCCCCGCAGTTGTCCGCAACGCGGGCCATGGTGGGCCCTGCGAGTTGCAGCAGCCGGTCGACCCAGGCGGCGGCGAGCCGTTGCGAGCGGACTCCCAACGTATAGGCGCGGTTGGGCAAACGGCTTGCATAGCCATGGGACACCATCGTCGACAGCATCCGGGAGACCGTCGCCGGATCGACGCCCAGTTCCTGCGCAACGTCGCAGACGCGGACGCCCGTGGGCGCCGCCTGCTGGAGGATCTCCAGGAGTTCGAGGGCGCGGCCGACCGACCGGACTTCCGAGCGATCTGCGACCTGTCGATCCCCCATGACGGGCTGTCCTACGCGATGGCCAACTCGGGTTTCGCGAATTTCGGGATCACTTCTTCGCCGAACAGCTGGATCGTCTCCAGCATCCGGGCATGTTCGGTGATGCCCCCGTACATAATGAAGATCAGGTACTCGACGTTCAACTCTTCCTTGAGGCGCTGGATCTGCTCGCCGACGTCGTCGGGGGTACCGACGAGCTGGAAGCCGCTCTCGACCATCTGCTCGAACGTCTTCGGGACCGGCCCTTCCTGACCCTTCATGCGCAGAGCCTCGAAGAAGCCGAACTCGCCGAGCCAGTGCGTCCAGAAGGCGGACCCCTGGCGCGCGGTCTCCATGGCGTCCTCGCGGGTGCGCGCGACGGCGACGTTGCGGCACAGCGCGACGCCGCCCTTCTTGGAGTATTCGCCGAACCCGAGCTTGCGGCCGTGCTGGCCGGCAAGGTCGACGTAGCCCTGGAAGACCCCCTTCACGATGTCGAGGTTGGCGGCGAGCGTGACGGCCGTGCTGCCGATCTTCGCCGACCAGGCGAGCGTCTCCGGGCTCTGGGTCAGCGTGGTGAAGAGCGGCGGGTGCGGAAGCTGCTTCGGCTTCGGCACGGTCGCGACCTGCATCAGGTTGCCATCGCTGACGCCGGCGTTGAGCCGCGTCGAGATCGGATGGTTCCATTGCAGGCCCTTCGGCGGCACCGAAATGAATTCTCCCTCGAAGTCCCACAGATCCTCGGTCCAGGACCGGCGCATCACCTCGAACCACTCCTCGACGATGCGCCGGTTGGTGGCCTCGACTGTTTCGGAGCCGGTACCGGCTGCATTCGCCTTGTAGTGCTGGCCCATCACGCCGACCGAGCGGGGCTGGTAGCCGCGGCTCAGCCCGACGTCGAGGCGGCCGCCGGTCAGGTGATCCGCCATGGCGATGTCCTCGGCGAGCCTCAGCGGGTTCCAGTTCGGCAGCACCAGGCCCATCTGGCCCTGCCGCAGCCGCTTCGTGTGCTGCGCCAGATATACGTTCAGCATCAAGGGATTGGGTGTGACGTGATAGCCCTCGATCTCGAAGTGATGCTCGGCGAACATCATCGAGGTCCAGCCGGACTCGTCAGCGCAGATCGCCTGCTCCCGGAGCTCGTTGATTGTCGTGTCGTATCGGTCCCTGTCGAGACCGTAGAGTCCTTTGCCGAGGTCGGATTCCGAGGCGACGGCGACCGGATAGAACATGCTGAACTGCATTGCGAAGCTCCCCACTGCGCCGGAACCGCCGGCCGCTGGGGAAAGTATTCGGCAAGGGCTTCACGCCCCAAACCGCGAAATTGCGCAGGGCGCAACCAGGGTCAATAAAGTGGCAGAAGTCCGCGGACGGCCGGAGATCGCGGCTCACCCCTCACCGGCCGCGTCCCGATAGTCGCGCGGCGACAGCAGATAGCGTTCCTTAAAGCGCCGGCTGAAATGCGAGAGGTCGTTGAATCCGAGACGGAAGGCGATGTCGGAGACCGACGCGCCGCGCCATTCCGGCGCGCGCAGCGCCGCGGCGGCACGCTTCAGCCGCTCCTCGATGATCCACCGGCGGCAGGTGGTACCGGATCCGGCGAAGAGGGCGTGAACGGTCCGTTCGGAAATGCCGATCGCGTCGGCGGCCGACCGCGGAGTGAGTTCGGGATCCGCCAGGTTCTCGTGGAGATGCGCCCTGAGGCGATCGCGCAGCCTTTCGTCCCTGACGGGGCCGTCATGCCGTTCCCGGCTGGCGCCGAGCAGATCCAGAAACGTCCGGCCGAGCGCCCGTTCCTCGTCGTCTCGCAGGTCGATCTCCGGCGAGGCCATCTCCGAAATCAGCTGCGTCAGCAGGCGCGTGGTCGGCCGGCCGCGTGCCAGGCGCACTGCCCCGTTCGGAGACAGCCAGCTGCAGGCCGCCTCGAGCGTGCGGCGCGGCAGGACGGTCACGATGCGATGCACCTCCTGCTCGAAATCGAGGCGCATCGTCCGGTCGGCGTTGACCACGCCGATGTCGCCAGGCCCCAGGGTGAACTCAGTCTCGCCCTGCCTGACATGGCAGAGACCCGACATCTGCAGGCTGATGAGATAACTGTCATCCGGCTTGAACCTCACCAGCCGTCGGGACCGCTCGATGCGATGGGGCTCGGAGCGGAAGTGAACGAAATTGCCGAGCGCCAGACGGTTGCAGCTCAGGTCCGCGCTGAAGTCGCCATCGTCGACGGAGGATGCCTCGACGTTGAGGACGGCTTCGCAGATCACGTCGTTCCAGTATCCGAACCTGTCGGAGCCGCGAACGACGCTGGTCGACCAGACATCCCTTTGCATCTGCGGGCCTCCCTCAAAGGCGTCCGCAACGGTGTGATTGCAGGCGCAGCCAAGTCAGCATGCAGGCCGAGACAAGCAAAATCAATCGCGTCACCCTAGCCTGCGCGAATGGAAACCCGGTTCACCGACGAACAGCGCACGGACCCGATCGTGGCCGGAGCGGAGCCTATCCTGAAGACCTGCGTGCACTACGGGTTCTGCACGGCAACCTGCCCGACCTACGTCCTGACGCGGGACGAGAACGACGGACCGCGTGGCCGCATCGACCTGATCCGGGACATGCTGGAAAAGGGCGGCAGCCCCGATCCGAAGACCGTCCATTACCTCGACAGGTGCCTGTCCTGCCTCGGCTGCATGACCACCTGCGCGGTCAGCATCGACTATGTCCACCTGATCGACCTGGCGCGCAGCTACATCGAAAGGAACTACCGGCGTCCGCTGGCCGAGCGGCTGGCGCGTACCCTGATCGCCTCGACCATCCCCTATCCGGGCCGGATGCGAACGAGCCTGGCACTTGCGCGTATCGTGAAGCCGCTGCGTGGTGCAATGCCGCCGACGCTGCGGTCGATGCTCGACATGGCGCCCGGCGAAGAACTGGCGGCACCCGACCCCCATATCGCACGCACCTATCCGGCCGAGGGTGACACGCGCAAACGCGTCGCGCTGCTTGCCGGATGCGCGCAGCAGGTCCTGGATCGCGCCATAAACGATGCGACCATCCGGCTTCTCACGCGGATGGGATGCGAGGTGGTTGTCCTGGCGGACGCCGGCTGCTGCGGCGCCCTGACCCTGCACATGGGCAAGACCGACCACGGCAAGCGACAAGCCGAGCGGAACCTGAAGGCGCTCGCTCGGGAGAACGAAACGAACGGCATCGATGCCTTCATCATCAACGCGTCCGGCTGCGGAACGGTGGTGAAGGACTACGGCCACCTGTTCGCCGGCGATGCGGACCTGACCGACGCCGCCACCTGGCTGTCCGGCATCACACGTGACGTCAGCGAGTTCGTGGCCGAGATCGGCCTGCCGGAGCCGGCTGAGAGACGCGGATATCGCGTCGCCTATCACGACGCCTGTTCGCTCAGGCACGGGCAGAAGGTGACGCGGCCGCCGCGCCAGCTCCTGAAACAGGCCGGCTACGTCGTCGCCGACGTCCCCGAAGGCCATATCTGCTGCGGATCGGCCGGAGTCTACAACATCCTGCAGCCCGAAATCGCCGGAGAGCTCGGTCGGCGCAAGGCCGATCACGCCGCCTCCACCGATCCGGACATCCTCTGCATGGGAAATATCGGCTGCCTCACCCAGTTGCGGCGCTACACCGCCATTCCGACGGTGCACACCGTCGAACTGCTCGACTGGGCGACGGGAGGACCGATGCCGCCCCGCCTCGTCGGGCATGCCCTGCGGGATCCCATTCCCCAAATCGAAGACGACACGCCCCCCCGCCCCGGCCCCGACGGGGCCTCCGCGTCCTTCTGGTAATCCGAATGGAGCTTCGACGATGACCGACACGACCAGGATCAACGGCTTTTTCTCGGAGATGGAAGCCGAACTCGGCCCGGACGCAATCAACCGATCGGCCGAAACAGCGGTTCGCTACGGCGAGAACACGATGCCGGGCGGCAGCCGGGCCGTCGACGGTGTGCTCTACCCCGCCTCGACCGCTGAGGTGCAGGCAATGGTCAGGGCCGCCAACGAGTACGGCATCGCCATCTATCCCAACAGCACCGGCAACAACATCGGCCTCGGCAGCCGCTCGCCGGTGCTGAACGGCCAGGTGGTCATGGATCTCGGCCGCAGGATGAACCGCATTCTCGAGGTCAACGAGAAGATGGGCTTTGCGGTCGTCGAGCCGGGCGTCAGCTACCAGGCGATGTACGACGAACTGGTGCGTCAGGGGAACCGGCTGATGCTCGACGTGACGTCAGGTCCGCCGCAAGGCGGCATGCTCGGCAACGCCCTGGACAAAGGCGCAGGCTACGGACCGTTCTTCGACCATTTCGGCTTCGCCTGCGGTCTGGAAGTCGTGCTCGGCAACGGCGAGATCCTGCGCACCGGCGACGGGTCTCTCGACTCCGAGACGCTGGTGAACTGGCACACCTCGAAATACAGCCTCGGGCCGATCCTCGACGGGCTGTTCGCCCAGTCGAACTACGGGATCGTCACGAAGATGGGGATCTGGCTGCTGCCGCGGCCGCCGGCAGTGCGGTCGTTCCATTTCACCTTCCCCGACGACGGCGACCTCGCCGAGATCGTCGAGCTCTGCCGCCCTCTCAAGATGTCGAACTTCGTGCCGACGCTGTTCCGCGTCAGCAACGACCTGTATCTCTGCGGCTCCGAAGGCGAGAGCCCGGAATACGCCGCCTCGCAAGGCCGGAAGACGATTTCCGACGAGGGCCGCAAGGCGCTGCGCGAAAGGCACGGGCTCGGCGCATGGAACGTCTCCGGCGCTTTCTACGGACCGAGCCACGAAGCGATGGAAGCACAGATCAATCGGGTGCGCGATCACTTCGGCCAGTCCGGCAAGGCGACCTACATTCCCCACGAGGACGCAGGCTCAATCCCGCCGCTGCAGGTCGCGATCAACGCGTTCTCCGGCATTCCGAGCCTGGGGGAACTGGGCCTGCTGAAGTGGCGGCCGGGCGGCGGCAACCTGTGGTTCCTGCCGGGAACGCCCATGGACGGCGACATCGCCAACGAGTTCCAGACGCTCGCCCGCGGCATCTACGAGGATCACGGCATGGACTACATGGTGATGAACGTCTGCGGGCCGCGCTTTGCCCGCGGCCTGCACGTGATGACCTTCAACCGGGAGGATGCCGACGAGAACGCGCGGGCCGATGCCTGCTACCGGAAGCTCTCGGAGGCGGTCGCCGCGCGGGGCGTCTTCGTCGGCCGCGCGCCGATCGACTATCACGAGTTCCACATGGCGCAGACGATGCCGGCGTTCAGGAACGCCTGCAACGCCATCAAGACGGCGCTCGACCCCAACAATGTCGTCGCACCCGGCCGCTACGGGATCGGCTGATCGCTACTGCCGGTAAGCGGGTTCTTCGGCGTCGAGTATCCGCTTCAGGCTGTCCAGATGCAGGCGGGCCGACTCGGAGTCCTCGCCGCGCATCTGCTGCGCGGTTGCTTCGGCGATATCCTTCGAAACCGGGATGATCGGCCGGCCGGTCGACAGCGCCAGGCACTGCACCTCGCAGGCCCGCTCGAGGTAATACAGGTCGTCCCAGGCCTCGGCGGCGCTGCCGCCGAGCACCATCACGCCATGATGCTTCATGAAGACGATGTCGGCATCTCCGACCGAAGCGGCAATCCGGTCGCCTTCACGTTCGTCCAGCGCAAGCCCGTTGTAATCGTGGTCGACGACGGTGCGGCCGTAGAACTTCAGCGCGGTCTGCCCGGCGAAAACCAGCGGCTCGCCTTCGACCATCGTCAGGGCGGTGGCGTAGGGCATGTGCGTGTGGAAGGCGGCGCGAGCCCGCGGCACGTTCTTGTGCACCCGCCCGTGGATGTAGAACGCCGTGGCCTCCGGCGCTCCCTCGCCCGAGACGACGTTCCCCTCGAAATCGCAGATCAGCAGGCGCGACGCGGTGATTTCCGCGAAGGCGTACCCGTAGGGGTTGACGATGAACAGGTCGTCGTAGCCCGGCACCATCAGCGAGAAGTGGTTGCAGATGCCCTCGTGCATGCCGAGCCGCGCCGCAAACCGGAAGCAGGCGGCGAGATCCACCTTGGCCTGCCAGACCTCCTCGCCGTCGAGGGCGGGCTGATTTGCCGACGAGGTGGAGGAGGATGCCGTCTTGTTCGCGTCGAGTGCATGCGCCATGGAGGTTTCCTTGCCGTTTGCCAGGGGTCAGGCTACCGGACCGAGCGTCGCCGCCGGTTCGCCGTCCGAGGTAAGATAGGAGAGGATCATGTCGACGATGTGCGCCTTGCGGCGCTCGATACTGGCCGGATTCCTGAGGTCCCGGTCGAAGATCATCGACAGCGTGTAACGGTTGGAGAGGTAGAAGTAGCCGAGGGCGGAGATGGAGATGTAGAGCTCGACCGGATCGATGCCCTTCCGGAAGACCCCCTGCTTCTCGCCTTCCGCCAGGATGGCGCGGATCGACACGGACAGGCGGTCGTACAGCGATCGGATGATCGGCGACTTGGCGATGTGCTTGCCGCGGTGCAGGTTCTCCGTGTTCAGCATCGTGATGACGTCGGGCTCGTCGATGAACACCTGGAAAGTGTCCTCGCAAAGGCGCTTCATCGCATCGACCGGGTCGAGGCCCGCGATCGGGATGTCGCCCTGCCGCCGGCGCAGCGTCTCGTAGGTCCGCTCCAGGACCCGGATGTACAGTTCTTCCTTGCTGCGGAAGTGGTGGTACAGCAGGTTCTTGCTGACCTTGGCGCGGGCGATGATCGCGTCGACCCGCGCCCCGTCGTAGCCCTTGCGGGCGAACTCGGCCTGGGCGGCCGTCAGGATCCGGTCCTGGGTCTGGATCGCGTCGCGGATCCTCGGCTTTCCCTTGTCCTTCGTCTTTCCTTCCGTGACGCTGGACACTCGCCTTCTCCCCTAGCGCGCCCGCCGCGACCGCGATCGGTTCGCCTCCGTCGCGCCGGCCCGACTGCGCCTTGCCACGAACGGTGCGCAGCGGTCTACGGCGACTTGTACCGTCTCGTCGCCGTCGCGCAACCACCAGTCGAGCCTGGAAAACAGCTCGAGCTCGAACGGCCCCTCGTAGCCGATCTCGTCGAGGATGCCGCGATAGTAGGCGATGTCTATGACACCGTCGCCCACCATCCCGCGGTCCTGGTAGACATCGCGGGTCGGCACCAGCCAGTCGCACAGGTGGAAGGTGAGAATGCGCTCCGGTCCGGCCTTTCGGAGCCCCGCGGCGAAGTCCGGGTCCCACCAGCAATGATAAAGGTCGGCGACGATGCCCGATCCCTCCCCGAGCCGGTCCGACAGGGACAGGCACTGGGCGAAGGTGTTCAGGCAGGACCGGTCGCCCGCGTACATCGGGTGCAGCGGCTCCAGGCCGAGCGCCACGCCCGACGCGCGCGCATGGGGCAACAGTGCCGCGAGCGCATCCTCGGCGCGGGCGCGGGCGACGCGAAGGTCCTTCTCGCCCGGCGCAAGGCTTCCCGGAACCATCACCAGGCAGCCGGCGCCGATCTCGGCTGCCATGTCGATGCGGCGGCGATTCTCGTCGAGCGCAGCCTTCAGGCCGGCATCGTCCGTCACGTTCACCCAGGCGCCCGTGCACAGGCAGGGTACGAACAGGCCGGCATCGCGGATGAGCCGCGCGGCCTCCCTGACGCCGATCGCATCCACGTAGTCGACCCAGGCGCCGATCCCGCCGACGCCGCGGCGGGCGTAACCATCGACCGCCTCGGGCAGGGTCCACGACCTGGTCGTGATCTGGTTGATCGCGAAGCGGGACAGACCCGGCATCGGGCTACGATCTCCGGGAGGCGCGCAGGGCGCTCGTGGCGTCGCCGTCGACCGCTCCCCCGTCGATGACGACGCCGAAGCCATCGCGGGCGAAAGTCGGGCTGATCTTGCCGTCCGCGACGTCCTCGAGCACGGCAGCCGGAGACCGCTCGAATGGATCGCCGTAGCCGCCGCCACCGGCCTGCTCGTGGCGCAGGACGGCGCCGCGATGGACGGTGCGCGTCACCTTGCTGTCGAGCAGGTCGTAGTTGGCGCCCTCATGGCCCGTTTCGGAGAACAGGTTGCGCGACGGCGCCGCCGGCGCACCGCCGAACAGGCCGTAGGGACGCGTCTGGTAGCGGTCGGTGCGAAGCTGCATCACCGCTTCCTCGGCGAGCAGCCGGTAGGTCCGCACCACCCCGAGGCCGCCGCGCTGGCGGCCGGCGCCGCAGGAATCCGGGCGCAGCGAGTATTCCTCGATGCGGATCGGATAGGTCGCTTCCATGATCTCGACCGGCATGTTCGACATGTTCTGGCAGGGATTGGTGACGGCATCGATGCCATCCTTCGTGGCACGCGCGCCCAGCGCGCCGTTGATCATGTCGACGACGATGAAGGGCTCACGGGTCTGCTTGTCGTAGCCGCCGAGACAGACGACCGAGTTGCCCCCCTCGCCGGCCGCAGCGACACGGTCGGGAACGACGCCGGCGAGCGCGCCGATCACCGTGTCGGCAACCCGGTAGCCCGTGAGCGCGCGGGCGGCGACGGGCGCGGGAAACTCCGGATTGAGCAGGGTCCCCTTCGGCGCCGTCACGTCGATGCAGCGGTAGACGCCGGCATTGTTGGGGACGTCGGCATCGAGCACGCACCGCACGCCCAGATAGGTCGCGGACTTGACGAACGAGAGCGTCGAGTTGATCGCCCCCTTCACCTGCGGCGCCGATCCGGTGAAATCCACGGTGAGCTGGCTGCCGGCCACCGTTACCGTCACCTTGATCGGAATGGGCGTCTCGTCGAAGCCGTCGCCGTCGATGAAGTCGGTGAATGTGTAGTCGCCGTCCGGCCAAGTCTCGATGGTCTTTCGCGTCAGGCGCTCGCCGTAGTCGAGGAATTCAGCGAGGAAGGCCTCCAGCAGATCCGCGCCGTACTTGTCGACGAGACGCAGCAGTTCGCGCTCGCCGAGCGCGCAGGTGGCCAGTTGCGCCTCCAGGTCGCCGATGACGAGGTCGGGCAGCCGCACGTTCTTGGCGATCATGTCGAACAGGATCTTGCTCGGCACGCCCCTGTCGTAGAGCTTGAGCGGCGGGATCCGCAAGCCTTCCTGGAATATCTCGGTCGAATCCGAGGCGTTCGAACCCGGCACCCGTCCGCCGACATCGCAGTGATGGCAGATCACCACCGCGAAGCCGACATGCCGGTCGCCGGCGAAGATCGGCTTGAACATGAAGATGTCCGGCAGGTGCATGCCGCCGTCGTAGGGGTCGTTGAAGATGATCACGTCGCCGGGATGCAGGTCGTCGCCGTAGTGGCGCAGCAACGCCTCCATGGCGTCCGGCACGGCCCCGAGATGCAGCGCCACCGTCTTCGCCTGCGCGAGGATGCGGCCCTTCGCGTCGCACATGGTGGTCGAGTAGTCGAGGACGTCCCGCACGATTGGCGAGCGTGCCGTGCGCATGACCGTGTAGGCCATGTCGTCGACGATCGATTCGAGCGCGCTCTTGAGAACGGCGAAGGTGACGGGATCGATGGTGCGGTCCATGGACATTCGCCTCACGCGTCGGGCATTTCGATGTGGATGTTCAGGTAGGGATCGCGCTCCGCCCGAGCGCCAGGCGGGACGACGACGGTGCTGTCGGTTCCCTCCAGAATCGCCGGACCGACGATCGACGCGGGCGCCGCCATGCGGTCGTAGACGGGCGTTTCGATCCAGCCGTTGTCCTCGCCGAAATAGACGCGTCGCCGCTGTGGTTCCGCGACATCGCGCACCGGCAAAGGCACGCGGAAATCCAACTTGCCGGCCCTGTGGCCGCGTCCGGTAACCCGCAAGCTGACGGTCTCGATGCGGTCGGAGGACGAATAGCTGTAGATTGCCTGATAGGCCTGCAGAAAGGTCTCCCGAATGGCGGTCGGATCGGCGGGCAGTCCTATCGGAACGGAAAGCGACATCTCCTGCCCCCTGAACCGCAGGTCCATTTCAGGGGTCAGCTCGACGCCGTCGCCATCGATACCCTCATCCATCACGGCCTCCCGGGCCTCCGTCTCGAGCGAGGCGACGGTTGCCGCGACCGCCTCGGCGTCGATCTCGTCCAGCATTCCGGCGAACGGCGCGATGAAGTAGCGTTCGACATCGCCGGCCAGCATGCCCATCGCCGTGAAGACGCCCGGAGAAGCAGGAACGAGTATGCGCCTCATCGACAGCAGCCCTGCGATATCGGCAGCGTGAACGGGTCCGGAGCCGCCGATCGCCACCAGCGTGAAGTCGCGCGGATCAACACCGCGTTCGACCGTCACTGCGCGGATCGCGCGAGCCATGTTGGCGTTGACCACCTCGCGCACGCCGTGCGCGGCCTGCTGCACGGAAATCCCGAACGGCGAAGCCAGGTCCCGTTCGACGACTGCGGCGGCCTTGTCGATGTCGAGCGATCGCGAACCGCCCGCCAGGGACGCCGGAAGGTAGCCGAGCAGCAGGTTGGCGTCCGTCACGGTCGGCCGGTCGCCACCGGTGCCGTAGCAGACCGGGCCGGGAACCGCGCCGGCCGAAACCGGACCGACCTTCATCAAGCCGCCGTCATCGACATGGGCAATGGAGCCCGCGCCACTGCCGACTTCGGCAACGTCGACACTCGGCACGCTCATCATGTAACCGCCGGCCTTGATGAAGCGGCTCGGCGTGCTGATCCCGGCGCGGAACTCGTACTCGCTGACCCGGCTGAGCTCGCCGCCGCGCACGAGCGATGCCGACGCGGTGGTGCCGCCCATGTCGAATACCACGAGGTCCGGCACGTCGAGTGCTTCGCCAAGCCGACCGCCGCCAACCGCGCCGGCGGCCCTGCCCGAGGATATGAAGAAAACGGGCTTCTCCCGTGCGGTCTGCGAAGAGGCGAGAGCGCCATTGGAGTTGCAGACCATCAGCGGGGCATCGACCCCGGCGTCGCGCAGCCCGGTTTCGAGTCGGGTGAGATAACTTTCCAGCACGGGGCGCACATAGGCGTTCACGACCGTCGTGCTGGTGCGCTCGTACTCCTTGGCCTCCGGCAGCACTGACACCGAGGTCGTCACCTTCAACCCCGGGAACGCTTCGGCCAGAATCCGCTCGGCCGCCAGTTCGTGGACGGGGTTGCGGTAGCTGTTCAGGAAGCAGATCGCGATTGAGGTGAGACCGGCGTCGACGAGTTCGCGCGCCACGTCGACCAGTTCCGAGGCATCCAGCGGGATGAGCACCGAACCGTCGGCGGCAATCCTTTCGCTGACCTCGCGGCGATGGCGCCGCCGCACCAGCGGCTCCGGCTTCTCCCATTGCAGGTCGAACATCCCCGGGGTCCGCAGGCGCCCGATTTCCAGAACGTCGCGAAACCCTCGGGTCGTGATCAGACCCGTCGGTGCGCCGATCTTCTGAAGCAGCGCATTGGAGCCGACGGTGGTGCCGTGCACGACCTCGACCACGACGGACGGGCTGAGACCAGCGTCGGCTATGATGTGGCTGACGCCGTCGAGAACCGCCTGCTCGGGTGCCTCCGGCGTAGAGGCGACCTTGCGATGAAACAATCCGTTCGAGCCGTCGGTGAGCACCAGATCCGTAAAGGTGCCTCCGATATCGACCCCTATGCGGGCACGCACATCCCTGTTCGAACGCATATCGCTCCTCGCTCTATTGGACCAATTGGTTAGTTTGAAATACGAAACCGGTCAAGCGCGTGACATGGAAATAATGCTGGCAATCATTGATCGATTTTTGTGCTTGCAGATGAAATTGTACCGATTAGTCTAATAGCTTCCAGAAGAGGGAGATATCATGACCCACATTTCGCATTGGAAGCGATTGGCGACCCGGCTCGCCCCGGCCGCCATCGCGCTCAGCGTCGCAATCGGTACCACGACCGCGCAGGCGCAGGATCCTCTCACGGTGCGCCTGGACTTCTCGCCCTGGGGGGTCCACGCGGGAATGCACCTGGCCCAGGACCGCGGCTGGTTCGAAGAAGCCGGCCTCAACGTCGAGATCCAGGACGGGCGCGGTTCCGGCAACACGCTGCAGCTCGTCAACGCAGGCCAGGTCGACGTCGGCCAGATTCAGCTGGGCCTGCTCGGTGCGGCCCGCGAAGAAGGCGCCACCATCAAGTCCTTCGCCGGCTTCCAGAGAAAGACGGACCTGTGCATCCTCGTCGACAAGGACTCCGATGCCACGGAAATTGCCGACCTGAAGGGCAAGAAGCTGGTCGTCTTCGCGGCGAGCCCCTGGGCCGCCTACATCGACGATTTCCTTGCCGCGGGCGGCCTGACCCGGGACGACACAGAGATCCTGTTCGTCGATCCCGCAGCCCTTTGGGGCACCTATACCGCGGGCCGTGCCGACGGCCTGATGTCGACGATCGGGTCGGCAATTCCGGTCGCCGAGAATTCACGGCCCTCGAAGTGCCTGATGCTGGATCTGGCCGGTCTCCATTTCCCCAGCTACGGGCTGATCGCGACGGAAGAGACGATCCAGAACCGCGGCGACGAACTGAAGACGCTCGTCGAGGTCGAGCAGCGCGCCTGGGAAGAGATCAAGAAGGATCCCGACCTCGGAGTGAAGGCGATCATGGCCCAGCGGCCCGACGCCAAGCTCGACCCCAAAGTCCTGCGCGAACAGATCCAGATTACGGTGGACTACTTCGATACGCCGGCGACCGAAGGCAAGCCGATCGGCTGGCAGGCCAAGGAAGACTGGGAGGCCGCCCTCCAGGGAATGGAAAAGACGGGACTGGTCAAACCGGGCTGGAACGCCGAGGACTACTATACCAACGACCTGGTTCAGTAGTTAGGCAGCATCTAGGTACGGGAGACTGCCCGTGGCAGACACCGCGTCCTCCTACGTGCAGATCGACGGCGTGGGGAAGGTCTACCCTTCCCCACGCGGCGATGTCGTCGCCCTGCAGGACATCAATCTCGACATCGCCTCCGGCGAGTTCGTGAGCATCGTCGGCCCGAGCGGTTGCGGCAAGAGCACCCTGCTCAAGTGCCTGGCCGGCCTAGAGCCCATCAGCAGCGGTTCGGCAGTGGTGGCCGGAAAGCATCTTGCCGGGCCTCCCGACTCGCTTGGCATGGTGTTCCAGCGCGACGTGCTGCTGGACTGGCGCACCATCCTCGACAACGTGCTACTGCAGGCGGAATTCCTGAGACTGCGCCGCAGCGACCTCAAGGGGCGGGCCGCCCAGCTGCTCCAGCGGTTCGGGCTCGGCGGCTACGAGGAGCGCTATCCGTGGGAGCTGTCTGGCGGCATGCGCCAGCGGGCGTCGATCTGCCGGGCGCTGCTCTGCGATCCCGAACTCCTGCTCATGGACGAGCCGTTCGGCGCGCTCGACGCCATGACGCGGGACGATCTCAACCTCGAGCTCACCCGCATCTGGCAGGGCAGCGCCAAGACGGTCCTGTTCATCACCCATTCGATCACCGAAGCGGTCTACCTGTCCGACCGGGTCGTGATGATGTCGCGCGGGCCGGGCCGGATCGTCGACGTGATCGACATCGACCTGCCACGCCCCCGGCCACTCGCCATCCGCGAATCGGCGGAGTTCGGCGCCTACACGCAACGCATCCGTCATCACTTCGCAGAGCTCGGGATCCTGAAGGAATGAACGGCCTTAAGAGACTCCTGTATGGAGAGAGCCGCACGCGCGACGTGCTGCTCGTCCTGATTTCCGTCGTCATCCTGTGGGAAGCCGCCGTCGCGATCTTCAAGCCGCCGGTCATCTTCCTGCCGCCGCCCTCGGCGATCTGGACCGAGTTCGCCTCGACGCCGGGCATCTTTATCCGCCACATGGGCTATACGCTCGGCACGACGGCGCTGGCCTTCTTCCTGTCGGTCGTGCTCGGCGTCATCCTTGCCGTCGGCATCGTCCAGTCGAAGTTCCTGGAGCGGACCGTCTACACGCTCCTCGTCGCACTGAACTCGGTCCCTAAGGTGGCGCTGGCGCCGCTGTTCGTGATCTGGCTGGGGGTTGGCATGGAGCCGAAGATCGCGGTAGCGATCATGCTGGCGATCTTTCCGATCGTCATCGACACGGTCCTCGGCCTCCGCTCGGTAGACCCCGACATGATCAATCTCGCGCGGGCGGGGCGGGCTTCCCGGTTGCAGATGCTGTTGAAGATACAGTTTCCGAACGCCCTGCCGAGCCTGTTCGCCGGCATGAAGGTCGCCGTCTCGTTCGCGCTGGTGGGCGCCATCGTCGGCGAGTTCGTGGCCGGCGGCAACGGGCTGGGCTTCCTGGTCCTGGTGGCGCAGGGGCAGTTCGACACGACGCGGGTATTCGTGTCGCTGGTGCTGCTCGGCCTGATGGGGACGGTGCTGTTCTACGCCGTTGACTTCGCCGAACGGCTGATGCTGCCCTGGCACGTCTCCCAGCGCGGCGGCGGCTCCCCGGTGGAAGCGGGCGGATGAGGAGCCAGGCATGACGGTCGTCGTCAACGAATCACGCAAGAAACGCGCCCGGATCGCGACCGCGACGCATGTCGCGGGGTGCCGGATGGACCTGAAGGTCCGCGACTTCGCCGCGATGGCGGCGGACGAACCGGAGATCGCAGGCGGCACCAACGAGGGCCCCTCCCCGCTCGAATACGTGACGGCGGGCCTTGCCGCCTGCCAGCTGGTGACGGTGACGAAGATCGCCGACGCCATGGGCTTTGCCTATGCCGATCTCGCTGTCGACGCCGAGGCCGACGTGGTGTTCAGGGCGGCGCGAGGGGCGATGAGCCCGATTCCCCGCTTCAGCGAAGCGCGTCTTCTGGTGCGCATGCGCAGCCCCGAAACTGCTGAGCGGATCGCGGATCTGGAGGCGCTGGTCGAGGAACGATGCCCGGTCAGCAACCTGTTCCTCGACGCCGGATTACCGCCGAAAGTGGACTGGTCGATAGAGCCCATAGCCTGACCGGAACGTCGTGAAGATCAGACCGGAACTCCTCGGCGTCCTCGCACTGATCACGACGGCTGTCCTGTGGGGCAGCAACCACGTTGCCGCGCGCGCCTCCAACGGGGCAATACCGCTGTCGGCGTTCGTGTTCTGGCGCTGGACGCTGGCGGTGCTGCCGATGACCGTGCTCGCGTGGCCGTCGATACGCCGCCACCGGGTGCTGATCCGCGAAAACCTGGCCGATCTTTGCTTCATCGGCACGATCGGGGTCGGGATTTTCTCGGTGCTGCTGATCGGCGGGGCATACTACAGCCTGGCGATCGAAGTGAGCATGATCAACGCGACGACGCCGGCCTGGGTCGCCGCGATCGGACTGATCAAGGGCGACGGCCGGCTGAGCCCGGTGCAGTGGCTCGGGCTCGCGCTCGCCTTCCTCGGAACCCTGCTGATCATCACCCAGGGCCATCTCGGGATGGTGTTTTCGATGGAAGCGCGGCCCGGCAACATCATGGCGCTGGTCGGCGCGATCGTGTTCGGCTGGTTCAGCACGCGGCTGAAGCGTTATTCCGGGCGGCTGCCGGCCTTCACCCTGACCACCGTCACCGCGGCCTTCGGCACGGCCATCGTCGCCCTGCCCTACTACCTCGTCTCGGTCCTCGTCCTGGGAAGCGGGGCGATCGCCACCTCGGCGGACCAGACGTGGTTCGCGATCCTGGTGATCCTCTACGTCGCCATCGGTCCGACGATGATCGGCAATGCCTGCTACGTCTACGGCCTGTCTGTGATCGGCCCGCAGCGCGCCGCCGCCTTCCTCTATCTCTCGCCGGTCGCGTCCTCGGTGCTTGCCGTGCTGCTGCTCGGCGAAAGCCTGCACATGTACCACTTCGCGGGATACGCGCTGATCGTCGCCGGCCTGCTGCTCGTCAACAAGCCGTCCCGCTCGACGACCCCGCAAAGCCTGATCCGTCAGTGACGGTCTAGAACTCGACCGGCCGTTTCGCCCGAAATGCCGCAAGTCCCGTGGCGAGGTCGGATCCCTCGACGTGCTCGGCAAACCGCTCCAGTTCCGCGCGGATGCGGTCCTGCCGGTCCGCCGTTCGCGCGATCGGCCCAGTCAGCGCCTTGGTGTGACGGATCGCTTCCGGGCTGCGCCGGCTGATCTCGCGCGCCATCTCGAGCGCCCGCTCCATCAGCCGGTCGGCGGGGACCGTCTCGTTGACGAGGCCCCATTGCACGAGCGTCCCGGCGTCGAGAAGCTCCGCGGTGTAGAACAGCTGGCTGGCCCTCGCCGGCGACAGCTTCTCCCTCAGCCGCACCGTGGCGCCGCCGGCGGGCACGACGCCGTAGCGGGTATGGCCGTCGCCGATCTTCGCCCCTTCCGCCGCGATCAGGATGTCGCAGCACAGCAGCAGTTCCAGCCCGCCTGCGACGGCGAAGCCGTTGACGACGCCGATCACCGGCACCGGCAGGTCCTCGATCATCTGCAGGACGTCCTGGTTGTAGCGCAGCAGGTCGATCAGCGACTGCTTGTCGGCCTTCAGCGCCGTCTCGAACTCGATCAGGTCGCCGCCGGCCGAAAATGCCCGTCCCGAACCGGTGATCAGCACGACCCGGACATCATGGCGTCCGGCGAGCTCTGCGAGGTGGCGTTCCAGGCCCGTCGCCACCTCGTTCGAGATCGAGTTCAGCGCCTCGGGGCGATTGAGCGTCAGCGTCGCGATGCCCTCTTCGACCGTCAGCAGGACCGGCTCGTCGCCGCTCCGCACGACGTAGGTCTGCGGCAGGGGCCGGAGGGCTGCTTCAAGCTCCGCTCGCTTATCGGGCCCGGCCCCGCGCACGACGACATCGACCACCGTATTGCGCTGCGGATCGAGCGCGATGTCGGTCTCGGCGGTAGCCGCAGGACCGCAGATCGCCGCTGTTTCCAGCCGGACCTTTTCGAGGATCGCCAGGTCACGCAACTCGGGCTTGAAGATCTTGCCGACCGCCGTGACCGGCAGGGCGTCGATGACCCTGACGACTCGGGGCCGCGCCGGCCTCTCGTGGACGTGGATCTCCAGGTGCTCGCGCAGCGCTTCGACGTCGATCGTTGCCCCGGGCGCGGCGACGACGAACAGGGCCGGCACCTCCCCGGCATACTGGTCGGGCATCCCGACGGCGGCGCTGATGTGGACGCCCTCGAACTGGTTGGCAACGTCCTCGATCGCGGCGGGATCGATGTTGTGGCCGCTGCGGACGATCAGGTCCTTCTCGCGTCCCGTCAGCGTCAGCCGTTCGTCCTCGCTGAGGAAGCCGACGTCTCCGGTGGTGAGCCAGCCGTCGGCGTCGAGCGTGCCCACGTTGTGGGCGGGATCGACGTAGCCGGGGAAGACCTGCGGCCCCCGCACCTGAACGAGGCCGCTCTCGCCCGGCCCGCAGGGGCGCGGATCGGACGGATCGAGCCGGACGATGCGGGTCTCGGAGAACGGAGCCCGGAAGCCGACGCTTCCCGCCACCGGTTCGCCGCGGCCGGGATTGAAGGCGATCGCCGCGGCGGTCTCGGTCATGCCGTAGGTCTCGAACAGGCGGAGCCCGGTGACCGAGGTGAACCGGGCGCCGACGGCCTTCGGCAGGACGGCGCCGCCGGTGCCTGCCATCCGGACGGTGGAGACGTCGTTGCCCGGCTTCCACGAATTCGTCATGGCGGCGATCGACGTCGGCACGCCGCTGACGACGGTGGCACCGAACGCCTCGACGATATCCCAGTAGCGGGCGATCACCGCCGGCGGACGCAGGGCGTAAGGTCCGGGGATGACGATGTGGCCGCCGGCTGCGATCACCGACAGGCCGACCGTGATCGTGCCGCCGACATGGAAGAAGGGAAAGCCGTTGATGACGACGTCGTTCTCGTCGTAGCCGAACACCTGGGCGAAGCCGAAGGCGGCATGGATCTGGTTGCCGTGGGTCAGCCGCACGAGCTTCGGGCGGCCGGTCGTGCCGCCGGTATGGAACAGCGCGCAGATCGCGTCGCGGTCGTTGTCCGGCTCGAAATCGAGCGCTTCGCCGCTGCGGCTGCCGATCACCTCGCCGAGCCCCAGGTGTCCGGCAGCACCCTCCGTTTCATCGCCGATGACGACGACGTGGCGCAGGGTTGGCACGTGATCGAGAACGCCCTGCGCCTTGGTCCAGCACGTTTCGTCGAGGCTGCGCGACGGAATGACGAGAATGGTCGCCTGTTCGGCATTCAGGAGGTCGAAGATCGCCTCGCGCGTCAGCAGATAGTTCAGCGAACTCGCGACGCCGGCGACCTGGGCCCCGAGCAGCAGCGTCGGCAGGTCCGGCAGGGTCGGCGCCAGGAAGGCCGCGACGCCTTCGCCGGGCGACAGCCCGAGCGCGCGGAACATGTTGGCCGCGCGCGTGACCTCCCGCAGCAGTTCCGCATGGCTCCAGGACACGGCGATGTCGGCGGGATCCTCCGACCGCAGCACGGTCACCGCCTTGTTGCCGCCGACGTGGTGCGCGGTCGCGCGGAACAGGTCGTGGAGGTTCCTGGCGGTCACGAGTTCGTCGTAGGGCCGGCTCTCGATTTCGACGATGTCGTCGATCGTGCGGACCTCGCGGACGGGCCGGGTCGTCTTCAATTCGCCGTCCATCAGTGCACCGCGGCGTACATGATGGTCTCCTCGTCGGCCTTGTGGCCCGCGAATTCCTCGACGATGCGGCCCTGACGGCAGACGAGGATGCGGTCCGACAGCTGCAGGATTTCCGGAAGGTAGGACGAGATCACCATCACCGCGATCCCCTCGTCCGCCAGCCGCTCGATGAGGTGGTGGATCTCGGCGATCGCCCCGACGTCGACGCCCCGCGTCGGCTCGTCGAAGATGATCAGCCTGGGTTTCTGGACGAGCGCCTTGGCAACGACGACCTTCTGCTGGTTGCCGCCCGACAGCTCGATCACCCGTGCGTCGCTGTTGATCGCCCGCACGTTCAGCGCACGGGTCCATTCGTCGGCGATCGCCTTCATCTCGCCCATGCTGACGGTCCAGGCTTTCGTCCGCCCCCCGGCCAGCGCGCCGAGGTAGATGTTCTCGGCGATCGACATCGTCTCGAAGAAGCCCTCGATCTTGCGGTCCTCGGTGACGTAGATGATGCCGTCGCGAACTGCCGGACGCGGCACACGGTAGCGTACCGGACGGCCATCGAGGCGCACCTGGCCGCCATGGAAGAAGTCGCGCTTCAGGACCCCGGCGACGACCTTGGCGGCTTCCGTCCGACCGGACCCGATGAGCCCGAACACACCGGTTATCTGGCCGGAGAACACGGAAAAGGACGTGTTGCGGACGATATTCTGCATCGACAGGTTCTGCACGCTGAGCACCTTGTCGCCGGCGGGCCGGACCCTTCTGTCCTTCCGCGCGCCGTAAAGCTCGTCCGACAGGGCACGGCCGACCATCGCCCGGATGATCTTGTCGCGATCGAACGCCGACGTCAGGTCGGTGATGACGTGCTCGCCGTCCCGCATGACGGTAATGCGATCGGAGATCTGCAGGGCCTCTTCCAGCGCATGCGAGATGAAGATGATCGAGACGCCGCGCTTCCGAAGCCGGTCGACAAGGGAGAAGAACTGGTACTTCTCCTCCGGCGTCAGCGTCGACGTCGGCTCGTCGAAGATGATCACCTGGGCGTTGTGATGAACCGCCCGGGCGATCTCCACCATCTGCTTCTGGCCGGCGCCAAGGCTCGACACGAGCGCCGTCGGGTCGACGTGGAAGTTCAGCGATTGCAGGAACTGCTGGCCGGCGATGTAGATGCCGCGCAGGCGGTGGAAATGCTTGTCGTCGGTGAGATAGAGATTCTGCGCAACGGTCAGCGACGGCACCAGGCTGGTTTCCTGATAGACCATCGCGATGCCCCGTCGAAGCGCCTCGGAGGGTGTGCGCAACTCGGTCTGGCGACCATCCACGTAGATTTCGCCGGCGGTCGGCTCGACCACGCCGGCCAGCATCTTGGTCAGCGTCGACTTGCCGGCGCCGTTCTCGCCGAGCAGCGCATGCACCTCGCCGCGTTCGAGTGTGAAGGTGACGTCCTTCACCGCCGGCACGCCGCGGTACTCCTTGGTGCCGTTCCTGAGTTCCAGCACCGGCGTCATGTCTCGTCTCCCAGGTCTTCGAGAGCAATGGAGACGACGACCCCGTCGCCGCGCGCCGCGGCATATATGCGCCCCCGGTGCTCGGCCACAGCGGTTACGCCGTGGGTCGCGCCGTCGGCGCGACTCTGCAGGCTGAGGCGGGGCTGAAACGCGCTGTCGAGCTGAATGCAGAGACCCGCGGACATCGTCGGCGCCCAGGGTTTCAGCAGGCCGAGATGCTTGACGCCGCCGCCCTGCAGGGGCTCGTAGAAGCTGCGCCCCGCGCGCAAGGTCGGCGCGATCCAGTAGGATCGCGGCACCGTCCCGATCATGCGCCGTCGGTAGACCGATTCGCGCAGCACGAACTCGACAAGCTGGGTGCGCGGGGCGAAGGCCGCGAGCCAGTATCCCTCCCAGGCAGGCGCGATCCGTCCGGGATAGGCCGGAAGATCGGCGTAGAGCACCTGAGGCCGGCCGGTTCCGGATGCGTCGATCTTCACCAGACGATGCCGCCACGCCTCCGACACAACGATCGACGTGCCGTCGGCCGCAATTCCGGACGGCCAGGCGAGATCCCCGGCGACGCGCGCGCTCTCGCCGCCGGCAAGGTCGATGCGCCAGACGCTGCCCGACGCACCGCGTTGCAGGAGGTCGAGTTGCCAGGCGTCAGGCGGGTTGGTGGCCGAACCGTTGGCGATGTAGAGGTCGGCGCCGGACGCGGCCATCGCCGTGATGCAGCGGACGTCCGTCGAGGCGCGATAGCGGCGTCCGTCGAAGCTGCCGCCCTTCACCAGGATATCGCCGGTGGCAAGCGCCAGCGCCAGACCGCCATCGGGCAGCGCGACGAGACAGGCGACCTCGGCCTCGTGCTCGCTCAAGATCCGCCATGTCTCGCCGTCCAGCAAATGGACGGCGCTGCCTGCGGAGGCGAGGAGATCGCCGTTGACGGATACGAGGCAATCGACGCCCTCAAGAGTGACCCGCCACGTCGCCTCGTCGAGCCTGCGGTTGGGCCGGAGGGTCCCGTCGAGCGGCGGCACGGTGACAGCGGCTTCGCCGTGCCCCAGCAGGTTGTCCCAGGCGCGCACCAGTCCGGAAATCATGTCCGCCCCCAGTAGGATTTCGGCCCTGTCCAGGACGGATCTGCATCGTTCAGCTTCAGACGGCCGATCCGGTTGTTGGTGATGCCGCCGATATAGAGGTAGCCCTTGTGCTCGCGCATAGAGGTGATCATCGGATGGTTCTCGCCGCCGAGATCCCAGAGCGTCTCGATGATCCGGCCGCTCTCGTCGAAGCGCACGATGCAGCCGGTATTGATGTTGGCGTACAGCCACTCGTCGGGGGCGATCCGGCGCGCCATGCGCTTGCGGAAGCCGGGCATCCCGAGTGCGAGATCGAGCGAGGGCGTGCGCATGCCGACGATCGCGAGCCAGTAGGTTCCGTCGGAGGCACGGTTGATGTTGTCCGGGTAACCGGGCAGGTCCGGAATCACCGGTTCGACCGTGCCCTTCTTCGGTCCGTCGTAATAGTAGCGGCTGACACGGCAGGCCCAGGTCTCGGCGAACATGAACGACTGGCCGTCATGGGCCATGCAGATGCCGTTCGGAAAGACGAGGTTCCTGAGGACAGTGCGCGTGGTGCCGGCTGCGGGGTCGAAACAGATGATGCGGCCGTTGCCGCGCGATTCGAGGCAGTCGACCGGCCACTCGTGCATCTCGTAGCGAACCGTCGCTTCGCTGAAGAAGATGCGCCCGTCCGCGGTGATGTCGAGATCGTCGGCGAGCTTCAGCCGCGAATCGTCGACGACGGAGAACCACGAGCGGTTGGTCTCGTCGGTGAGCTTCTCGATGCTGCGGTCCTGCGCAACGCGGTAAAGACCCATGCCGCCGATGCAGCACAGCAGCGACCCGTCGCGCGCGATCGCCATGCCGAGCGGACGGCCGCCGACATGCGCATAGACTTCGTGCTCGGTGTAGTCGGGCGCCAGGAAGCGGACGATGTCGCCGGTCCGGTTGCCGGCGTAGAGGTTGTCGTCCGCGTCCAGGATCACGTCCTCGGGGCCGTCGATGTCGCCGAGGCCGATCAGTTCGACGGACCTGAGCCTGTCGTTCACGGCATAGGGGGAATCGCCGTCGGTCGGCGGCGCGGCCGGCAGCGCGGCGTAGGTCGGCGACACGTAGACCTTCGACAGCACCTTGTGGCGGTTCTTCAGCCAGCGCACGTCGATGGCGACCGCCGCCAGCAGCACCAGGCCGAGCAGCAGCGAGTTGGCGCCGCTGGGGACGCCGAGGCGGACCAGACTGTTGACCATCAGCAGCACGGTGACCGAGCCGATGATCGCCTTGGCCGCCGATCCCCGGCCGCCGCCGAGGCTGTTGCCGCCGACGACGGCGGCGGTCAGGGCGGCGATTTCCAGGCCGAGGCCGGTGTCGGCCCCCGCCCCGCCGAGGCGCGAGGCAAACAGCAGTCCGGCAAGCGCCGCGAGCGTGCCGGAGACCACGTAGGTCGCGCAGATCACCCGGCGCACCGGGATACCGACATTGTGGGCCGAGCGGCGCGAGCCGCCGACCGCCAGTACGTGCCAGCCGAGGCGGGTGCGCGACAGCACGAGGTGCAGCGTCACCGCGACGACGATGGCGACCACGACGCTGAACGGGATGCCGAGGATCGAGCCCTCGCCGAGGAAGTACCAGGCGTCGGAATCGACGAAGGCGCCGGCGATCTTCACCGAATACTTCAGGAGCAGCATGTCGACCACGGCGCGCACGATGATCAGCGTGACGAGCGTGGTCAGGAAGGCGCGCAGGCGCAGGTAGCCGACCAGCAGGCCATTGACCAACCCGACGGCGGCGCCCGCAGCAAGCGTCGCGACGATCACGGCGGGCAGCGGCCAGCCCGCCACGTTCAGGAGCGCCAGCGCGACGATGTTGCCGAGCGCGAAGGTGGAGCCGACGCTGAGGTCGATGCCGCCGGCCACCATGACGATCGTCAGCCCGAGCACGAGCAGACTGAACTCGCCCCACTGGCGCAGCAGGATGGCGACATTGGAGGCGCTGTAGAAGTCCGGAATGACCGACCCGAACGCGACGACGACGGCCGCCAGGAACAAGAGCGGGATGGCGTTGTCGATCCAGTTCTTGGTGAGGATCTCGCCGAGCAGATGATCTGGAACCGCCCGGTAGCGCCAGCGGACGATCGTGTCGGATACGGACATGGGAGTGGCTTCTTGCGTGCGTGGACAAAGGCGCGGGGGCAGGATGCCGCCCGCGCCGATGCGATCTCCGTCAGCCGTTCGGCAGGGTCCAGCAGGAGCCCGGCTTCATGTTGTCCTTTGTCAGGAAGTCGAGCTGGGTGAAGAGCGTCGTCTTCATCGACCCGGGCTCAGGCTTGAGCTGCAGCATCTGCTTGATCATGTCGGAGATGTCGCGGGCCTGACCGGGCACGAAGTAGACGGCGACCTCCGAAAACGTCCCGTTCTCCAGGCCGTCACAGGCCGACTGGTTTCCGCCGCCCTGGGTGAGCAGGTAGACGTCCTTGCCGGATTCCTTGATGGCCGCGGCGGTGCCCATGTCCATGACGTCCCAGAACCCGACGATTCCGCAGAGGTCGGGATGCTGCTGCAGCACGGTGGCCGTGATGTTCCTGGCCTTGGTGGCGTCCCAGTCGGCGGCCTGGTTCGACACGAGCTGCATGTCGGGATGGTCCTTCAGGACGTTCTCGATGCCCTGCATCTGGTATGCACTGGCCGCCGCAGTCAGCACGCCCTGGTTGATCGCGATCTTGCCGTTGCCGCCGTTCTTGGGCGAGCACTTGTCTACAAGCTTGTTAGCGATCTGCTCGCCGAGGCCGACATAGTCGACGCCGATGAAGGCATCGGTCGGATAGCTCGACTTCATGTTCACCTGGACGACGTAGATGCCGGCTTCCTCGGCCTTCTTGAGCAGGCGCGCGTAGGACTGGACGTCGGGATTGTGGACGACGATGACGTCCGGCTTCTCGGCGATCAGCGAGGTGATCGCCTGGGCGCCGGCGTCGGTGCTCCAGTTCGGATCCCGGACATCGATCTTCACGCCGAGCGGTTCCAGCGCGCTGCGGATCCCGGCCGCCCAGCCTTCCGTCAGATCGAAGCCCATGGCGACGGGCACGTAGGCGACCGTCTTGTCCTTGAAGGCTTCGTAGTAGGCGGTGCGCGTCGGGTCGTCGATGCCCTGCGCGAAGGCGGAGCCGGCGGCCAGCGCAAGGGCCGATGCAAATAGCGTCGTCTTCATGAGCTTCATGGTTGTCCTCCCGTTGGACTAGATGTCCCCCTGTTGAGCGGTCTGCTCGTCCCGGGGGTTGAGGATCGTGTCGATCACGATCGCGGTGAGAAGGATGACGCCCTTGATGACGTTCTGGACGGTGTACTGGATGTCCATGATCGTCATGCCGTTGAGCAGGACGCCGATCAGCAGAGTGCCGACGATGACGTTGCGGATGCCGCCGCGGCCGCCAGACAGGCCGATGCCGCCGAGCACCACGACGAGGATCACGTCGTAGACGTAGGTGGAGTTGGCCACGCGGGTGTTCATGCTGGCGACGGAGGCCGCCGTGACCAGGCCGGCGATGAAGCCGATCATCGCCGACAGGATGTATTGCAGGACGATGATCGGGCGCGCCGGAACGCCGGTAATGCGCGCCGCAAGCAGATTGTCGCCGACCGCCCTGAGGTAGCGTCCGGACTTCGTGTACCGCAGGAACAGGTAGGCGACGATGCACACCGCCGCGAACAGGAAGATCGGCACCGGAATGTCGAACAGGGTGCCCTGCCCCAGCCAAGTCAGCCGTTGGGCGGCCTCGGGCATGTAGAGGACATCGAGGCTGAACAGGAAATAGCGGCCGAACCCGTAGACCGCCGTGCCCATGGCGAGCGTCGCGAATATGGCGGGGATCTCGACGTAGGCGATCAGGAACCCGTTGATCGTCCCCACCGCGAGGCAGAACAGCAGGCCCAGGCAGACCGCCTGCGGCAGAGGCATCCCGGAGGTCACGAGCTGCAGCGTCCAGGCAACCGAGATCGCCATCACCGCCACCAGCGACAGGTCGATGCCGCGGCCGATCACGACCAGTCCCATCGCCACGCCGAGGATACCCAGGATCGACACGCTGCGCACCAGATTGAGCAGGTTGCTCGCGGTCAGGAATCCGGGAAGCGTCAGGGCAAACCCGACGCACAGCAGGACTGCCAGACCGAATACGATCTGCTCCTGGCTGACGCGTCCGAAGATCTGCATGTCCGCCCTCCCCACCGGCGCAACAATCCGGCCTTGAATCGAAGACCGGCAGCAGAGCCTATTGGCGGTCGGGGGGCCCTTCTTCTCTGACAATGCAGCGGTTTTGCTTGAGAGTGCATTGGCGCGCTGCTTGCCGCCGAGGGGTTCCATGGGGTACTAAGGAAGAGGATCAGACCTGAAGAAAAACCGGCAGGCGACCGACCGTCGCACCCGCCAAGCCGGCCAGGAAAGGTGATCCGGGGAGGTATCTATGGACGTCGTATTCTCGACGGATAGGATCGCGCGCGAGAAGCGCTACGATGCCTGGCGCGACGCGATCTGCGACTTCTACGTCAATGTCGATGTCAATGCGACGCGCCCCGACGACTACCGCGGCTTCATCCGCGAGGGCCGCTTCGGCGAGGTCGTCATGACCGACATTCTCCTCTCCGAACAGCGCATCAAACGCAACGCACAGCACATCTCGCGCCTCGACAAGGACTGCTACTACCTGCAGCTCATCCACCGCGGCAACGTCAACGTCGTACAGCAGGGGGCAACGCACGTGTCGAATGCCGCGCGCGGCGCGCTGTTCTGCGCGACAGAACCGTATGAATTGCAGTGCGTCGGCGAAGTGCGCTCGTTCTACCTGGAAATCCCGCACGACGCCTTCGCCCAGCGGTTTCCGCGCGAGCAGATCCCCGTGGCGGCGACGATCAACAGCACCCAGGGTCTCGGCCGGATCGCCACGGAGTTCTGCGCGATGCTTGCCACCGAAGGCGCCAAGCTCGGAGAAACCGACCGGGCGCATCTCGGAGGCCAGCTCATGGACATGCTCGCCTACACGCTGCAATCGAGCGGCGGCGAGGCCGCGATGGCCGAGGGAACGATCCAGCAGGCGCGGCTGAGGTCGGTCCAGCAATGGATCGAGCTGCATATCGGGGAACCTGACCTGTCGCTGGACAGGATCGCCGCGGAGAACGGCATTTCGCTCCGCTACCTGCACCTGCTGTTCCGCCAGTGCGAGATGTCCGCCTCGGAATGGATCTGGAACCGCCGCCTGCAGCTCTGCTACGACGAGATCGCCCGCGGCGGCGCCCGGTCGATCACCTCCATCGCCTTCGACCACGGCTTCAACAGCTCGGCGCATTTCAGCACGATGTTCCGCCGCAAGTACGGCATGTCGCCCCGCGAGGTGGCGCGGTCGCGGTAACGTTCTCAGTCCATCCGTGCCGTCGGTTGCGCGACGTCGGCCAAGGCCTGCCTCAGCGTCTCGACCGATGTCATCGCCTCGTTCTGGGCCAGCGTGACGAACCCGATCTGGATAGGCGGAAAGCGGAGATCAGGAAGATCCAGCACGCAAACCACCTCCTTCAAAACGTGGGAATCGAGAGCATTGCGCGGAATGCAGATCAAGAAGTGCTCGTGCCGGGCAAGCATGATCAGCGCATTCGGGTCAGCGGCTATCTCCACCGTCGGCACCGGGCTGGCGAGGCCGTGATTGCGGAACGCCGCGTCGAAAACGGTACGATTGTTGGAGCCGTCGGGCGGCAGCGCCCATGACCAGTCCAGCAACTCGGCGGCCGAAAGGTCCGTCCGGCCCGCGAGCGGATGCGTGATGGAACAAGCCAGGACCAGATCGGTCTCCGTCAAAGGATCATGGCGCAAGACATTCGCCATTCTCTGCGGTAGCCGGTCCCAGTCGACCCGGCCGATATAGCAGTCGAGATTGCCGTCCCAAAGCTCGTCCAGCATGTCGTTCACCATGCCGGCGCGGATCTTGAAGCGGAAACGTGCACTGCATGCCTCGAGCCGGCCGATCGCCGCCGGCAGGAGTTGAAACATCACCGCCGGATTGGTGCCGATGCGCACGACCGGCGGATGGTCGGCGTGCAGTTCGCCGGCAAGGTGGTCGAACGCAGCGAGGCCGGAACGGGCGCGTTGAAGTGCTATCTCCCCGGCGGTGGTCAAAGAGACGCCGCGGGCCGAACGCTCCACCAGCGTGACGCCGAAGGCGTGTTCCAGATCCTTCACCATCTGTGAAATTGCCGGCTGCGTGAGCTTGAACACCCCCGCAACGGCCCGCAACGAGCGATGCTCATCGATCAGGGCCAACAGCCGCAGGTGGCGCAACCGCAGTCGGTCGAGGTGCAGGGGAGAGTGGGTCATAACCAGAACTTATCATGTTGAAGAAACTTCCGACTACTTTTAATACCCCCGGCGGGTCTAGGCTCCTCCTCAAGCGAGATCGCCACCGGTTCCGGCGCGGCCACGGCTCTCCGCGACGCGCGGTCCGCCGCGCTCGCCGGTAGGTTGGGGAGAGAGTCCGGGCAGCGCCGGAATCGCAGTCAGAAGAACAACAGGCCGTACCGTACGGCCAACGGGAGGATGGACATGAGGCGCGCAAACGTCGTGTCCGGCGTCGTCCTGGCGCTGTTCGGTCTATTGATGCTGCTGGTCGTCATTCCTGCGCAGATCGAGCAGGGACCGGAGGGCGTCGTCTCGCCTCGTCTCGTGCCGAACATGATGATGTTCCTGGTGACCGTGCTGTCGGTCGTCCTGGTACTCACAAACTATCGCCCCCCGCAGGACCAGGAGCCGGAGGAGCCGATTCCGGTCTCGCTGCCGGAGCTCGCCGCGCTGGTGAAAATCGCCGCGGTGTTCGCCGTGTCGGTCGGCCTCTACCTCCTGGTGTCGCCGCTTGCCGCCGGCGCCGCCCTGGTGGTGGGAAGTCTCGTCGTGCTCGGCGAGAGACGTCCCGTGGTCATCGTAATGATGCCGGCGGCGCTGCTCATCGGCCTGTGGCTGCTGTTCTACAAGGTGCTCGGCACCGCGATCGTATGAGCGCCCCATGGAAAACCTGATCATCGGTTTCCAGGATGTGCTCAACCCGGCGACGCTGTTCTGGGTGGCGGTCGGGGTGACGCTCGGTTATGTGCTCGGGGCCCTGCCGGGCCTGGGCAAGGCGACCGGCGTCGCGGTGGCGATCCCCCTGACCTTCTACCTGGAGCCGGTTGCCGCGCTCGGATTGCTGATCGGCATCGCCAAGGGCAGCGCCGCCGGCAGTGCAGTGTCCGCGATCCTCCTCAACACGCCGGGCGAGCCGTCATCGGCACCGACCGCGCTCGACGGGTATCCGCTGGCGCGACAGGGCAAGGCGCAGAAGGCGCTGAAGATGGGCCTCTACGCCTCCGTCCTCGGGGATTTCGTGTCGACTCTGATCCTCATCGGGCTGGCGGCACCGCTCGCCAGCTACGCCCTGCTGATCGGCCCCGTCGAACTGTGCGCGATCCTGCTCTTCTCGCTCACCTTCGTCGGCGGATTGTCCGGCGGTTCGCTGACCAAGGGGCTGATCGCGGCGGCGTTCGGCGTGTTCTTCGCCACCATCGGGCTGGAGCCGGAAACGTTCATCTCCCGCATGACCTTCGGCCGCCTCGAACTCGAGGACGGTCTCGCGCTGGTGCCGCTGGCGATCGGCATGCTGGCCGTGGCGGAAATGGTCCTGCAGGCCGGCAACATGAGGACCCTGGACCACGAGTCCGCCCGGATCGTGCAGGGCGCCTCACGCGACGATCGCGTCGTCACGGCGGCGGAGTGGCGGCGCTGCCTGCCGGTGATCGCACGCGGCACGCTGATCGGCTCCGTCGTCGGCATACTGCCGGGGCTCGGTGCCAGCGTCGGCTCGTTCCTGTCCTATGGCGCCACCCAGCGCGCCTCGAAGACGCCGGAGAAGTACGGGACCGGCATGATCGAGGGCGTCGCCGCCGCCGAGAGCGCCGACAACGCGGTGGTGCCCTCGAGCCTCGTGCCGCTCTTCGCGCTCGGCATTCCCGGCAGCGTCATCGCCGCGATCCTGATCGCCGCCTTCATCCTGCATGGTCTGACGCCCGGACCGCTGATGTTCAAGCAGCAGCCACGGCTGGTCGCCGACGTCTACGCCTCGATGATCTGCGCGAGCCTGATCATGCTGGTCATCGGCTACTTCGGACAGCGCCTCTTCGCAATGGTGATCAGGGTGCCCCTGCGGCTGATCATTCCCGGGGTCCTGCTGCTGTGCAGCGTCGGCGCCTACATGGAGACGAGCAGCGTCTTCTCGATCTACGTGATGCTGTTCTTCGCGCTGATCGGGTTCTTCGCCCGCAAGCTCGATTTCTCCTTCGTGACGTTCCTGATCGGATTCGTGATCGGTCCGAGCCTGGAGCTGACCTTCCGGCAGTCCATCCAGATCCTCGACCACAAGGCCGCAAACCTCGCCGGCCATCCGATCGCGCTGCTGTTCATCGCGCTGACGCTGGCCACCGTCTGGTGGACCGCGCGCGGCAACGCCCGGGCGGCAGCCGCCCGGCGGCGCAGCGACCTCGTCCTGCCCGGATCCGCTTCGCGCGGTCCGGCCTCGACCGAAACCACTGGCAACCATAAGGGAGGATAGACGATGACACATCCGACACGACGCGGCCTGCTCGGTGCCGCAGCTGCCCTGGCGCTGGGACTCGCCGGATCGGCGACCGGCGCGCTGGCTCAGGAGGCCTACCCCGACAAGCCGATCACCATGCTGGTCGGCTACGGTGCGGGCGGCCAGACCGACCTGATCGCGCGCGCGGCGGCGAACGTGATGTCGAAGGAGCTCGGCCAGCCGATCAACGTCGTCAATAAGCCGGGCGCCGGAGGGGCGGTCGCGGCGAAGGAACTGCAGGCCGCCGCACCCGACGGCTACACCGTGATGTTCCACTCCAACTCGGTCATCAACTCGGCACCGTTCATCATGGAGCGGGTCGAGTTCACACATGAAGATTTCGATTATGCCGGCATGCTGACCTTCTTCCAGGTGGGCCTGGTAACGCAGAAGGATGCGCCTTACGACAATCTCCAGGAGTTCATCGCCTGGGCGAAGGAAAACCCGGGCTTCAGCTACGGTTCGCTGAGCCCGGAGGCGCGCATGTACATGGAGGCCATCGCCAAGAAGGAAGGGATCGACGCCAACATCGTCCCGCTGAAGAGCGGCGGCGACATGATCAACGGCATCCTCGGCCGCCAGTTCGTGCTGGCGTTCTCCGGCGGCATCCACAACAAGTATCCCGATGAGATGAAGATGATCTCGGCGCTGACTACCATCCGCCACCCCTCCGATCCGGACGTGCTGACGATCGAGGAGGACGGCTTTCCTCTCGGCATGGACACGCGCACCACGTTGATCCTGCCCAAGGGCACGCCGCGGCCGATCCTCGAAAAGCTCTCTGCCGCCATGCAGGCGGCCGAGACCGACGAGGACTTCAACAAGGTGGTCGCCGCAGCGGGCATCCCGATCATGTACATGGACCTCGACGAGGCCGCCGAGGAGATGGAATCGAGCTACGCGAAGAACAAGTCCGTGATTGAAAGCGTCGGCGTCGTGGCGAAGTGACTCCACACTGAGACTGCGGGCCGGCTTCGGCCCGCGGCCAACTCCCGATCGATTCCCGCCACGCCGGAACGGATTTTCCGGACATGAACCCTCATGTCGACGTCGCCACGGGCACTATATATGCCGCGGCCGGCCCGCGGTCCGGCGCAGACAAATTTCGGGGGTGCAGGTGTCCAGTTCCAGCGGGGGCTTCCGTCTCGATCGTCCGGTAGACGTCGGTTACGACCATATTCTCGGACCCGGCTCCGCCCAGATCACGCTGGTGGAATACGGCAGCTACGACTGCCCGTACTGCCGTGCCGCAAATGCGCAGATCGCCCGGACCCGCGACGAACTGGGCGACCGTGTCCGCTACGTGTTTCGCCACCGGCCCATCACCGGCAGCGACATCGCCGTCCGCGCGGCGGAGCTGGCCGAGTCGGCGCCGGACGAGGAGACGTTCTGGTCCGCCCACATCAAGCTGATGACGCGGTCCCAGACCCTGACCGACGACGACCTCGCCGCCGTCGCGGCGGACCTGAAGATCGCCAGCCTGGAGGAGGACGACGCAAGCCAGATCGCGCAGCGCGCCAGGGACCGCGTCGAGGCCGACCGCCGCAGCGCCAAGGCCAGCGGCGTCATGTTCACGCCGACGTTCTTCATCAACGGCCGGCGCTATGACGGCGCCTGGGACGAGGCCTCGCTCTCGGATGCGATGCTCGGACGCCTCGGTCACCGCGTCGGGGCGGCCGCACTGGATTTCGTCAGCTGGGGACCGTCGGCCGGCGTCCTGCTGCTGGTGGCAACGGTGCTCGCCGTGGCCCTGATGAATTCGCCTCTCGGCCCCGGCTTCGAGCACTTCTGGGAACAGGATTTCGGCATCTCGCTCGGGGCGGCCGAGTTCAAGACGTCTGTCAGGCACTGGGTGAACGACGGGCTGCTGACCGTCTTCTTCCTGGTCGTCGGTCTCGAGATTAAGCGCGAGTTCACCGTGGGTCGCCTCGCCAACCCTCGGGCGGCGGCGCTGCCGATTGCCGCCGCGCTGGGGGGCATGCTCGTGCCGGCGCTGATCTACCTGGCCGTCATACGCAGCGGTCCGCTGATCAACGGCTGGGGCGTCCCAATGGCGACCGACACCGCCTTCGCGGTCGCGCTGATCTTCATGATGGGCCAACGCGTTCCGATCGCCCTGCGCGTCTTCCTGACGGCGGCCGCGATCGTCGACGATATCGGCGCGATCGTGGTGGTCGCGCTGTTCTACACGAGTTCGATCGACGTGATCTTCCTGCTGGCCAGCGCCGGTGCCGCCCTCGCGCTCGCCTTCCTCAACCGGGCGCGCGTCTTCCAGGTCGCACCCTATGCCGTCCTCGGCGTGATCCTGTGGGCGTGCATCTACGCGAGCGGCCTGCACGCCACGCTGGCGGGCGTCGTTCTCGCCTTCTTCATCCCGACGCGCCCGCCGCCCGATCTGGAGGCGCTCGCGGCACAGGCGAACACGATCATTTCAGCGGAGGCGCGGCGGGGCAGCGAGGTGCTGCGCCACGGACCTTCCCTGCCCTCACTGAAGTCGCTCGAAGCCATCAAGGATCGGCTGGAATCGCCCGCCGACCGGCTGCTTCGCAAGGCCGGCGCGAGATCGAGCTACCTTGTCCTGCCGATCTTCGCGCTCGCCAATGCGGGCGTCGAATTTCCCGCCGACGTCACGACGGCGCTCGATCCGCTGATGCTTGCGATCGTTCTCGGCCTCGCGGTCAGAAAGCCGCTCGGGATCGTCGGTGCGTCCGCACTCGCCGTACGGCTGGGGATTGCCAACAAGCCCGACGAGTACAGCTGGCGCCACCTCGCCGGCGCCGGGGCGCTGGCCGGCATCGGCTTCACGATGTCGCTGTTCATCGCCGGGGAGGCCTTCACCGATCCGATGGACTTCACCGTCGCCAAGATCGCCGTGTTCCTGGCGTCGGTACTCGCCGCCGGGGCGGGCGTCGCGATCCTGTGGAACGCCCCGACGGCGTCCGCGCCGGAGGGACGGTCGTCAGTCGAGGGAACCGCCGTCGGGACCGCCTGAACGATCGAACAGCGTCCACTGCGTCGGCCTGAAGGACACCAGTCCGTCCTCAGGCACGGCCGCGTCGATCGGCACGTCGATCTCGGCGCGATGGCGTCCCATCCCCACCTCCAGGTCGAGGCGGCGGACGCCGCCGATCCGCCGGCTCGCCCGTACCATTCCGGAGATCGCCCCCTCCCCGCGCATGTCGATGACGGCGTGGTGGGGGCGCAGGCCCAGCGAATAGGGTCCGTCCGGGTGATCGGTCGGTGCGATCCCGACGAGACGCCCCTCCATGTGGATCCGGCCGCGGTCGATCTCCACCGGCAGCATGCTGGACTCGCCGATGAAGCTGAAGACGAACGGGGTGGCCGGGCGGTCGTAGATGTCGTCGGCGCTGCCGACCTGCTCGATGCGGCCCTGGCTCATGACCACGACGCGGTCGGCGAGTTCCATCGCCTCGTCCTGGTCGTGGGTCACGAACACGGTGGTGTGCCCGGTCCTGTCGTGCAGGTCGCGCAGCCAGCGACGCAGGTCCTTGCGGACCTTGGCGTCCAGCGCGCCGAACGGTTCGTCGAGCAGCAGGATGCGCGGCTCGATCGCCAGGGCGCGCGCCAGCGCCACCCGCTGCCTCTGCCCGCCGGAGAGCTGGGCGGGATAGCGGTGCTCGAGGCCCGCGAGCTGGACCAGGTCGAGAAGCTGCAGCACGCGCGCCCGGATCGCGTCGGAACGGGGCCGCCGGCTGCGGGGCCGCACCTTCAGCCCGAACGCGACATTGTCGAATACGCTCATGTGCCGGAACAGCGCGTAGTGCTGGAATACGAAGCCGACATTGCGCTCCTGCACGGTGCGGGTCGCGGCATCGTCGTTGCCGAATAGCACCCGTCCCGCCGTCGGGAACTCGAGGCCGGCGAGTATCCTGAGCAGCGTCGTCTTGCCGGATCCCGACGGACCGAGCAGCGCGATCAGCTCGCCTGCGGCGATCTCGAGCGAGACACCGTGCAGCGCCGCCGTGGCGCCGAAGTCCTTGGCAACGCCGTCGACGACGACCCCGGCCGCCGGCCGCGTTGCGCGGTGTGCGGCAGCGTTCGCGGCGGTTGCCGATCCGGCGACGTCGATACCGGCATACTGGTAGGCGTAGGTGCTCATCGGACCCCCTTCAGTGTCGGCTGCGGCCGGCGAGCTGGCCGCCGTACCGCAGTTCCAGCAGTGTCTTGACGGCCAGCGTCAGGAGAGCGAGCAGGGCGAGCAGCGAGGCGACGGCGAAGGCGGCCGCGAAGCTGTACTCGTTGTAGAGAATCTCCACGTGCAGCGGCATGGTGTTGGTTAGGCCCCGGATATGGCCGGAGACCACCGACACCGCACCGAACTCGCCCATCGCCCGGGCATTGCACAGCAGCACGCCATAGAGCAGCGCCCATTTGATGTTGGGCAGCGTGACGAACAGGAACGTCCTGAAGCCGCTCGCCCCCAGCGACAGCGCCGCCTCCTCGTCCTGGCTGCCCTGGTCCTGCATCAGCGGAACCAGCTCCCGCGCCACGAACGGCAGCGTCACGAAGACCGTGGCCAGCACGATTCCGGGCACCGCGAAGACGATCTCGATGCCGTGCGCCTGGAGCCAGGGCCCGAGCAGCCCCTGCCCCCCGAACAGCAGCACGAAGGCGAGACCGGTGATCACCGGCGATATCGAGAACGGCAGGTCGATCAGCGTGATCAGCAGGCTCTTGCCGCGGAAGGCGAACTTGGCGATCGCCCACGCTGCCGCAACGCCGAACATGAGGTTGGCGGGAACCGCGATCGCCGCGACGAGCAGCGTCAGCCGGATCGCCGCCAGCGCATCCGGATCGACGAGCGCGGAGAAGTAGGCGGCGACGCCGCCGCGGAGCGCCTCGAAGAACACCGCGACCAGCGGCAACAGCAGGAACAGGCCGAGGAAGCCGACGGCGACGGCGGTCAGCAGGATGCGGACCAGCGGACTTTCCGTGGTGGCCGCCGGCGGCGCGGCGGCAAGCGCGATATCAGACATGGCCGAGCCTCTTGCGACTCCAGGCCTGGATCAGGTTGATGGCCAGCAGCAGGCAGAACGAGATGACCAGCATCACCGCCCCCACCGCGGTCGCGCCGGCGTAGTCGAACTCCTCGAGCCGGATCACGACGAGCAGCGGCGCGATCTCGGACACGTAGGGAATGTTCCCGGCGATGAAGATCACCGACCCGTACTCCCCGACCGCGCGCGCCAGCGCCAGGGCGAATCCGGTCAGAAGCGCCGGTACCACGGTCGGCAGGACCACCTTCCAGAGCGTCTGGAGACGGGAGGCGCCGAGCGTGGCGGACGCCTCCTCCAGCTCGGCATCGATTTCCTCGAGGACCGGCTGCAGCGTGCGCACGACGAACGGCAGGCCGACGAAGACCAGCGCCACGACGATCCCGACAGGCGTGTAGGCGACCTTCAGGCCGAGCGGCGCCAGGTATTGCCCGAGCCAGCCGTTCGGCGCGTAGAGCGCGGTGAGCGCGATCCCGGCCACCGCCGTCGGCAGCGCGAATGGCAGGTCGACCGCCGCATCCAGCAGGCGCCGGCCGGCAAACCGGTACCGTACCAGCACCCAGGCGACGATCAGGCCGAAGAACGCGTTGATGGTTGCGGCGGCGAGCGACGTGCCGAAGCTCAGCTTCACCGCCGCCACAGTCCGCTCGTCCGTCGCGATCCGCCAGATCTCGGCCCAGCCGAGGCTCGCCGCCTTCAGTCCCAGCGCGGCGAGCGGCAAGAATACGATGATGCCGAGATAGCTCAGAGTGAACCCGAGCGTGAGACCGAACCCCGGAAGCACGCTCGGCTGCTTGAGCACCAGACGGGTCGCCGTCATGGTCCCGCTCCCCGCCGCGCTCAGTTGGACGGCCGATAGATCTGGTCGAAGACGCCGCCGTCGCCGAAGAAGCGCGGCTGCGCCTCCTGCCAGCCGCCGAAGTCGTCGACGGTGACGAGTTTCAGGTCGGGGAAGCGGTCGAGGTTGGCCTGGTTCTCCACGGAAGCCGGGTTGGCCGGCCTGTAGTAGTGGGCGGCGGCGAGCTGCTGGCCGACGGGCGAATAGAGGTAGTCGAGATAGGCCTCGGCAACGGCGCGCGTGCCCTTCCGATCGACGTTTGCGTCGATCAGCGCGACGGGCGGTTCGGCCCTGATGGAGATGGACGGGACGACGATCTCGAACTGGTCGGGACCGAGTTCGTCGAGCGCCAAGAACGCCTCGTTCTCCCAGGCGAGCAACACGTCGCCGATGCCGCGCTGGACGAAGGTGGTGGTCGAGCCGCGGGCGCCCGTGTCGAGCACCGGCACATGCTTGTAGAGGTCGGCGACGTAGTCCCGCGTGCTGGTCTCGTCGCCGCCGAATTCCTGCTCTGCCCAGGCCCATGCGGCAAGGAAGATCCAGCGCGCGCCGCCCGAGGTCTTCGGATTGGGGGTGATCACCGCGACGTCGTCGCGGACGAGGTCGCCCCAGTCGCTCACCGCCTTCGGGTTCCCCTTGCGGACGAGGAAGACGATGGTCGAGGTGTAGGGAGCCGAGTTGTTCGGCAGCCGCCCGCGCCAGTCTGCCGGCAGTTTCCCGGAGAGTTCGGCGATGGCGTCGATGTCCGCCTCGAGCGCCAGCGTCACCACGTCGGCGGGAAGGCCGTCGACCACGGCCCGGGCCTGCTTGCCCGATCCCCCGTGCGACATCTGGACGGTCACGTCCTCGCCTCTGGTCGCCTTCCAGTGCTCGGCGAAGGCTTCGTTGTAGGTCCTGTAGAACTCGCGGGTCGGATCGTAGCTGACGTTCAGGAGCGTCGTCTGGGCGAACGCGACGACCGAGAGGATGACGGTGAAGGCCGCGGTGAACCCCAGGATCGCGGCGGTGTTTCGGAGTTGGCGTGACATCAAGTCCAGCATGCGGTGCATGACCGATACCCCTTCGTGTTCCATCTAACTCCTTAATCTCGACTTATTAGATAGAGATTGTCAATTATGAAAATCCGGGACGCGGCGGATCGCTTTTGCCCCGGCGGCCGGGGACAGGAGAATGTGGTTCCAAGGGAGCAAAAGGTCGGAGGCAGCGCCGGAGGCGGACGGCTCAACCTGTCTCGGGGTCAGACGACCTCGGCGACCTCGTCCGAGGGCGTGGCGCGGTCAAGGTCCGGCGCCCGGGAGGCAATCGCGTCCTCCAGGGTCGTGCTGTCCAGCACCCTGCGGGTTTCCTCCGCGACCCTGGCGAAGACCTGCCGGATCTCGCAGTCGGCCTCCTCGCCGCAATCCGCGCAGCGCCGGTAGGCGATCTTCGACAGGCAGGGCAGCGGCGCGATCGGCCCGTCGATGATCCGCAGCACCTGGCCGAAGGTGACCTCACCGGGATCCTTCAGCAGCTGGTAGCCGCCGAACTTGCCGCGCCTGCTCAGCACGATGCCCTGATGCTTCAGGTCGAGCAGGATCTGTTCGAGGAATTTCTTCGGGATCGCCTGGCCCTCGGCGATGTCGGACGTCAGCAGCGGCTTGTCGCGCGGCGCCCGCGCCAACGCAATCAGCGCCCGCAGTGCATACTTTGCCTTCTGGGAAATCATGGCGACCCGAATCGCGACAGCTAAAACCCTATCGACTTGATCGGGTTATATACGTCCGCACCTCGTCCATGTGAAGTTCGGGGACGCTGCCCCGTCGGGTCCGCTATCTCGATTCGGCTGCCTTCAGCGACGCGACATCCGTGTCCGGCAAATAGTCCAGCGTATGGGCGCCGAGTGCCGGGGTCTCCATCTGATCGGTTCCGCCGGCCTGCTCCCATCGGAACGCAGGCCCCAGGGCCAACGGCGATCCGTCAATGCCGATCCCCGGCGTGTGCGGGTACACCGTTCGCAGATATTCGTTGAGATCGCGGACCCGCGCAGAGGGCACCCCGGCCGCATTGAGCGACGTTTCCAGCACATCGGCCTCTGCGGCCGCGAACGCGGCACTCAGGGCAGCACGAAGGTCGTCGGTCGCCACGTCGGCCAGAAAGGCTTCCGCTCGCAGTCCACCCGGGATGTATGGGGGCGCGGCGAGTTCCGGCCGGCCTAGCAACCGGCACAGCGTTTCGAACTGCCCCATGGTGTTGGCGGCAACAGAGATATGCCCGTCGGAGGTCGCGAAAGTCTCCGCGCCCGGGCTTCCGACGAAGCCGCGGTTGCCGATCCGTTTCGGTGCAGTGCCGGAGGCTAGCGTGGTCGCGACTGTGCCGGACATCAGCGACAGGGCCGAATCGACCATCGACACGTCGAGGGTGGCCGGTTCGGCGTCGCCGCGCAGGCGCCGTATCAGGGCCGCGAGGATCGCCTCGGCGGCGCTCATGCCGGTCGCAATGTCTATGACCGGGAACCCCACCTTGACGGGCGGGCTGCCCTCGCCGCTGCCCTGCAGCGCCATCATTCCGGTCGCAGCCTGTATCACGTGATCATAGGCACCGCGGGCACTGTTGGGGCCGCTCTGGCCCCAGCCGGAGATCGAGCAGTAGACGATGTCGGGCCGCACCGCGCGCAGGTCCTCCGGTGCAAGGCCGAGTCGCCTGGCCACACCCGGCCGGAAGTTCTCGACAAAGACGTCCGCACTGCCGGCAAGCCGCAGCACCGCGTCGCGGCCCCGTGGCGTTGCGAGATCCACCACCACCGACTTCTTCCCGGCATTCAACGCCCTGAATGCCGGGGGAAGGCCATTCCATTCGGGCTGGACCTCGAGCGCGCGCATCGGATCGCCGCTGCCCGGCCGCTCGATCTTGATCACCTCGGCGCCAAGGCAGCGCAGATGATGCGTGGCGAAGGGCCCGGCGAGCACATGAGTGAGGTCGATAACCCGAAAGCCTTCGAGCGGTTGCATCGCATTCCCCTCAGTCGTTGATGCAATCGGTGGACACTGGTGCAACGGTCACTGGCGAGGTGGTCCCGTCCGTTCACTCGACATGCATGCGGTAGACGCGGCGCGTAGTCCCGGCCAGCAGCGCGTCGCGGGCGCCGGCGTCGTAGTCCATCGCCATCAGCTTGTAGGCGTTCCAGACTCCGTCGTAGCCGATGGCGACGCTGTCGACTGGAAAGTTGGTCTCGAACATGCACCGCTCCGCGCCGAAGCATCGAATGGCATGGTGGAAATAGGCGCCGCGCTCGTCGACGAAGTCCTGCGCGGACGGAGGGCGGTCGCGCCTGTGCGCATCATAGCCCGTCACGATCGAGGCGATGCCGCCGAGCTTCATGACGACGTTCGGCAGGTCGGCCATCTGCTCGACTCCCCTCGCCCACTCCACGAAGACCGGGTCCCGGCTCGCCGGACCGGGCGTGTAGCCGATCGGAGTCCCCAGATGGTTGACGATCATAGTGGTGCCCGGCGCCGATTTCGCCAGGGCGACGAACTGTTCCGCCTGGAAGTGGAACTGGAACGCGTCAAAGGTCATGCCGCGCTCCCCCAGGCGGGCGACACCGCGGCGGAACGCGGGTTCGGCGTAGAGGCCGGGCGGGGCCGCACCGGCGAGCAGCCGCGCGGAGGGGTCCTCGAGGCGGGCGCCGCTCTGGCGGATGCCGCGGAACAGGCCGCCGCCACGCGCCTCGTGGGCGTCGAGCACCGTGTCCAGATCGCGATCGCGCAGGTCGGCGAAACCGACGATGGCGCCGATCCGGGTCGGGCCCCCGGAAGCGGCCATCGCCTCGGCCAGGCCGGCCGCGTACTCGGTCTCGCCCACCGGCCTCAGACTGGCCGGGCCGTCGGTGTAGTAGCTCGATCCGCAGTCGATGTAGACGCACTCGGTGACCGTGTGGCCGCGCCCGGCGTCGCGGAGATACTCGTCGACCAGGTACCGGCTCGTGCGAAGCGGGTTTGCGGCATCCTGTGGGTCCGGGAAATCGCGTTCGTCCCACAGATGCAGGTGGGCGTCGACCACCTCCAGGTCGGGCGCGACGATGGCCTCCTGGCGGCGCTTCCACCAATCCGCTCGCGCGCCCATCGCGCGCACCCAGGTCCGCCGCTCCTGCGGAGTCATCCCGACTCCCTCCTGCCGGTGTTTCGTCTCCCGCCTCGGGACCCGGCAGCACATCTTCCAGGCGCCGCTCCACACCCCGTGGCGCGCCCAGCTTAGGATCGTCGGGAGTGTTATCGGTAGTTAAATTTCGTAAGGTCTATATTGTGGATTCCTTATATCAGCATGGATCCGGACATGGACCTGAGACAGATCCATTACTTCGTCGCCGCCTGCGAGGAGGGCTCACTGAGCGCGGCCGCCGTCAGGCTGAACTGCACCGCCTCCGGCGTCAGCCAGCAGATGACCGCGCTGGAAGCAAGACTCGGCGCGAGCCTGTTCAAGCGCACCCGGCGCGGCGTCACGCCGACGCCTGTCGGGCGGCGGTTCTACGACCGCTGCCTCGTCGTGCTGAAGGCTGTTTCCGAAGCCGAGATCGAACTCGAGGACTTCGCCGCCGGCCTGTCCGGCTCGGTATCGGCGGGGTTCGCCCCCGGTCTCGCCAAGTCGATCCTGCCGCAGGCGCTTGCCCGGTTCACGAGGGAGTTCCCGCGTGTAGACGTGGAAATCGCCAGCGGACCGGCAGACTCGCTGGTGTCCGGGACGGCAAGCGCGGCGCTGAATTTCTATGTAGGGCAGTACCGCGAGGCGCAGATCGGCCTGTCGGCCATCCCGATCGGCCAGTTTCCGGTGGCGCTGATCTCCGGCTCGCGCCGCGGCTTCGTTCCGATGAAGCCGATCCGGCTCGACAAGGTCGCGCCTCTGAAGCTGTCGGTTCCCTCCGCCACACACAGCCTGCGTCCGAAGATCGAGGCCGCCATCCGCAATGGCGAGATCGCGGTCGACAGAACGATATCCATTGCCAGCCTGTCTGCGGGTCTCGAATTCCTCAGCCAGACCGACTGGTCGTCCATTCTGCCCTACTGGATCGGGCTGAAGGAACTGTCCAACGAACGGTTGACCGTGAATCCGATCGCGGACTCGACGCTGCGCGTGGAGGTGGCGCTGATTCATCCGACCCGCCAGCCGCTGTCGCGGCCGGCCCAGGTGCTCTACGACTACTTCGAACAGGAGCTCCGCCGTTCGGAAGCGGAATGGGCCCGCGTCATGGACGACTGCGTTAAGTCCTGATTACGGATCGCTTTAGAAGAAATTAGTACTCCTCATTACTGCCCGACACTAGAGTCGGTGCGGGAAAGCGGGGCCCTCCACGGTTCCCGCTCAGCGCATGGCGCGCCACAAGAATGCAGCGCCTGCATAGAAGCGCTTTCAAAGCGGAGACCATCCGTAGCCGGATGTCTCAATCTGGGGAGGTTGAAATGAGATCCGAGAAATTGCTCGCTGCCGCGCTGGCGCTCGGCACGGTTGTCGCGCTTGCCGGCCCGGCGCCGACGATGGCGGCCGAGGAAATCGAACTGAAGATGCAGTTCGCCTCGCCGGACGGCACGCCGTGGAACGACATGGACCGCCGCTTCGCCGCGCAACTGGAGGACATTACCGGTGGGCGCGCCAAGGTGGTGTTCTTTCCCCCGAATTCGGTGACGCCGTTCAAGGACTGGCTGCAGGCGACCGGCTCGGGCCTGCTCGACATCGGCTTCGTTTGGCATCCGATCCTCCCGGGCAAGTTCCTGCCGATGGAACTGTTCGCGCTGCCCGGCCTCGCCAAGAACCAGACCATCGACAGCATCGTCTACTGGCGTCTGAGGGACGAGTATCCCGAACTGGGCGAGCTCTTCACCGAAGAGGACAACGTCGTCGAGCTTGCCACCTTCGTCGCCATGGGCTCCCATCTTCATACGCGCGAGCCGGTTCGCACACTGGATGACTTCAAGGGCAAGGTCTTCGCCGCGCAGGACTCCGCGGGCGTGAAGGTCCTGGAGACACTCGGCGCGAGCGCCAGCGTGATGGTCGGACCGGATGCCTATCTGGGCCTGCAGCGGGGGGCGATCGACGGCGTGCTCTCCGCCTGGGGCTGGGTCAACAACTTCAAGCTCAACGAGGTGACGGACTATCATACCATCCTCAACCTCAATCCCGGCTCCTACAGCACCGTCATGAACAAGGACGCCTATGACAAGCTGTCGGAGGCGGAGAAGAAGCACCTCGCCGACCTCCGTCCGGTCTACTTCTTCTACAACACCACGGATGGTGCTGCCGCAGCCATGTCGACCATCCCGCCCGAGAACATCTTCACGCTGTCCGACGAAGACCGCGAGCAGTTGATCGAAAGCATGCGGCCCCTCTGGAACGAGTGGGTCGAGAAAGCGGACGCTGCAGGCCTGCCCGGTCAGGAGATTCTCGACGAAGCGGTCCGTCTGGAGAACCTTTACGATCAGAACTAGCTGAATCGCATTCGTTCATGGCGCTGGCGGGAAACCGCCGGCGCTTCTCTCTGCAATGTCGGCGGACAGGAGGAGCGACGAGTGAGGCCGGTGACTGCAGCAGCGACCATGGGCGCAACACTTCCAGCGTTTCTCGATACGTCCGCGAAGGCCCTTCTCCGGGCGCTTTACTGGCCCTCCCGCGCCTGCGTGTTCGTCGGCGCCCTGGCACTCGTCGCGACGATGGGGATAACGGTCGCCGACGTGGTGCTCCGCAACATGTTCGCGATCGTCGTGCCGGGCGGCATGGAGCTGACAGGCCTGCTGACGATTATCGTCACGCTTTCGGCCCTCGCCACCGTCGAGGTCGAGGGCAACCACATTCGTGTCGACCTGGTCCTGCGGGCCCTTCCCGAGTTCATCCGCCAGCCGATGATCGCCGGTGGCCTGATGCTGGCGCTGGTCACGATGATCGTAACGGCAGTCCAGATCTTCGGGCAGGTCCTGTACCTCCGCCAGAACGCGATCGTCACCGGCCTGCTGGGACTGCCCGAGTGGCCTTTCGTCCTGGCCGCCACCTTCTTCGTTGCCCTGTTCGCCCTCGCGCTGTTTGCCAACCTTCTGGGCGCCCTCGGCGCGGTGGCCGCATCCCGCGATCTGCGGTCGGCCATGGTTGCGGGTATCTGGGCCGTCGTGGTCGCCGGAATACTTTACGTGTCGCTTTATCCCGACGCTCTCCCGTTCTCGATCTCCCGCGAGGCGCGCGGCATCGTATCGATCGGTCTCTGCTTCCTTTTCATATTCCTCGGCGTCCATGTTGCTGCGGCAATGGCGGTTACCGCGCTCGTCGGCATCAGCCTTCTGATCAGTCCGACCGCCAGCCTCACGAGCCTCGGCACCACCACGATCGACGTCGTCAGCGACCAGATCTGGAGCGTCGTGCCGCTGTTCATCTGGATGGGGCTGATCGTCGTGGCGACGGGCTTCGCGGCGGGGCTCTACCGAGCTGCCTACCAGTGGATCGGGCACCTGCCCGGCGGCCTCGCCTCGGCCAGCACGGTGGCCTGCGCGGGACTTTCGTCCATGGTCGGGGATACGCTGTCGGGCGTCTACAGCATGGGCTCGATCGCGTTGCCGCAGATGCGCACCTACGGCTACGACATGAAACTCGCCACCGCGTCCATTGCCTGCGCGGCCACGATCGGCGTGATGATCCCGCCGAGCATAGCCTTCATCGTCTACGGCATGATCACCGAGGTCTCGATCGGCAAGTTGTTCATGGCGGGCATCCTGCCCGGAATCCTCTTCACCGTGATCCTGATTTCTCTGATCACCATACGGGCCATGATCCATCCGGAGCTGGCGCCGCGCGGCGAGAGGAGCAGCTGGCACGACCGCTTGTCGGCCAGCATTGCCATCTGGCCCGTCGTGCTCCTGATGATGCTTGTGCTGGGCGGCATCTATTCCGGCGCCGTCACCCCCAACGAGGCCGCAGGCCTCGGCGCATTCGGCGCTCTGCTCGTCGCCACCGTCACAGGCCGCCTGAGATTCACGTCGTTCACGGAGTCGATCGGCCAGGCGCTGCGACTGTCGGCGGGCATCATCGTCATCTTCATGTTCGCCACCGCCTTCAGCCGATTCATCGCGATCAGCGGGTTGACCCAGCAGCTCGCCAACTTCGTGATCGGGCTCGACCTGGGGAAGTACGAACTGATCGGCGCGATCCTGCTTTTCTATGTGTTCATCGGCATGTTCATGAATGCCCTGCCGGCGCTCGTGCTGACGGTTCCCCTGTTCTTTCCGATCGCGATGAACGCAGGCTTCGATCCGATCTGGTTCGGCGTGATCGTGGTGATCATGGTGGAACTCGGCGTGGTCACGCCGCCAATCGGCGTCAACGTCTTCGCGATCGCGTCGATGGCCAAGGACGTCTCGATGTACGAGATCTTCCGCGGCGTCTTTCCGTTCTGGATCGCATTCGTCATCCTGATAGGACTGATCGTCCTGTTCCCGCAGATAAGCCTGTTTCTGCCATCCCTGATGTAGCTGACAGCAACACGGCGCAGCCTGCTCCCTGCAACCCGTCCCCGGCGCCGCGCGTCAATGGATGGCGGCGTGCAGGATCTTCTCCGAGGTCGCATCCTCCCGCGAGAACTCGGCGACGATGGTTCCGCCGCGGGCGACGAGGATCCGGTCGGATACATCGAGGATTTCCGGCAGATAGGAAGAGATGACGATCACTCCGGCACCACCGTCGGCGATGTCGCGGATCAGCTTGCGGATCTCTGCAATCGCACCGACGTCGACGCCGCGCGTCGGCTCGTCGAAGATGATCAGCCGGGGCTCCTGGACCAGCGATTTTGCGATGACCACCTTCTGCTGGTTGCCGCCAGACAGCCGCAGCACCTTCTGGTCCTCGCCGATCATGCGCACCGACAGCGTCTCGAACCACTGCTTCGCCAGCGCCTTCATGGTGTGAGTCTTGAGCAGCCAGTTGCGCCTGGGATGCTTGGCGATCCACCCGAGCGAGATGTTCTGGGTGGCGCTCATGGTCTCGAAGAAGCCGTCCATCTGCCGGTCCTCGGTGACATAGGCGATGCCGTCGCGCACCGCCTCCGAAGGGCGTTTGTAGCGGATCTCGCGACCCTCGAAACGGATGCGCCCGCCACCGAAGTTGCGGCGGAACTCCCCGAAGATCACCTTGGCGGTCTCGCTGCGCCCCGATCCGATGAGGCCCGCAATCCCCGTCACCTCTCCGGGATAGACGGAAAACGAGATGTTGTTGACGACGTTGCCGTATTTGAGGTTCTCGACCCTGAGGATCGGCTTGCGTGTGGGATGTGCCGGCCTGGGCTTGTCGATGAAGCGCTCACCTTCTGCACCCTTTTCGCCGATCATGTGACGGATAAGCGTCTCCCTGTCGAAGCTCGATGCGCGGTCCGTGATGATCTTGTGGCCGTTGCGCAGCACCGTGATCCTGTCTGCCTGGGTCAGCGCTTCCTCGAGAGCATGGGAAATGAAGATCATCGCCACGCCGCGACTGCGCAGCTCGTTGACGAGAAAGAAGAAGTGGTCCGTTTCTTCCGGGGTGAGTGCCGCCGTCGGCTCGTCGAGGATTATGATCCGGGATTGGTTGTAGACGGCCCGGGCGATCTCCACCATCTGGCGACGCGCGGTATTCAAGGCGCCTGCCCGGGTATCGGGATTGATGTTGAAGTTCAGCGACCGCAAGAGCTGCCGCGCTTCGTTTCTCAGCGCCCGCACAGAGTTGAACGTCTTTTCCCGGCCCAGAACGAGATTCTGCGCAACCGTGAGCTGCGGCACGAGACTGGTTTCCTGGAACACCATCGAGATGCCCTTTTCGTACGCATCCCGGGGTGTCTTCATGGAGACCGCCGCCCCGTCGATTCGCAGTTCGCCCTCATAGTCCTTCAATACGCCGGCGACGATCTTGCACAGCGTAGACTTGCCGGCGCCGTTCTCGCCGACCAGCGCGTGGACCTCGCCGGACCTCAGATCGAAATCGACGCTGTCGATCGCCGCCACGCCGCCATACCGCTTGGTGACACCCTTGATCAGCAGAAGCGGAGCATCCGTCATGGGTGTTCCCCCTTCACGCGCAGCAACTCGCCGCTGCCTCTGCTGAGCGCGACGATACCGCCCCGCCACTCGACCGCCGTCGTTATGCCGTGGCGGGTGCCGTTGGCCCGGGAATGGAGGCTGGCTCCAGGCTGGAAGTCGGTGTCGAGGAGTACCACGAGGCCATAGGAGAGCGACGGCGCCCACGGCTTGGTTTCGCCGAACAGACGGGTGGCGCCAGACTGGACGGGGTAGCGATAGTCTGCCTGTGCGCTGAGGCGCGGGGCGACCCAGTATTCGGGCTCGATCTCCGCCATCATGCGCGCGGCGAACGCCTCCTCGGTGCGGATGAAGTCGATCAGCGGATCACGCCGCGACAGGCAGGCGAGTAGGTAGCCCCCGCTCTGGCGCCTGTGAATGCGCCCCGGATTTCCCGGCAGTTCGTTGAAGCCTGCTTCCGGACCGGTCGTTCTCAGTCCGGAGGCCCAGCATTCGGAGATCACCAGCGATCCGGCGGAGGTCTCCACCATTCCATGCGGGCAGCGCAGCTGCGAGGCGACAGTCGTTGTCGTGCCGTTCTCGCTGATCCGGAGAATCCGGCCGCCGCCGCTGTCCGCGAAGAGCTCCCGCGTATAGGGATAGGCGCCGCCGTCGCGGCCCGCGTCGGCGGCGAGGAGGTCGCCATTCGAGGCGAACACGAGCGCGGTCGTCCCGGTCGGCCGCGTGTCCGTTTCATAGAGTCCGTCGTGGACGGCAAAATCCGCATCCAGGACTTTCACCCCCTCCCCTTCGATCCCGACGGCGGCCAGCCCGTCGTCGCGGCAGGCGAGCGCCGTGACGGCCCCGCCGAACTCCGCGACCCGGACAGGGCCGCCGTCCCCCCAATCGTTCATCCTCAGCAGGCTGGCGCCACTGGACACAAGCAACGAGCCGTCTGCAGCGATGCACATGTCGTGCGGCTCCGCGACCGGGATCGCCTCCGCCTCCTCCAGGGCGTCATTCGGACGAAGCGGTCCGTCGAGAAGCGGAAACGAAGGCTGCGCTTCGGCACGGCGTCCGAACATGTCCTCACCTCGGCCAGTAGCTGTCGTTGGAGGTCCAGCGGCTATCGGCGCCCGGCAGCTTCAGGCGCCCGATCTTGTCGTTCGACACGCCGGCCAGAAAAAGCTCGCCACGGTGCTCGCGCATGGACGTGATCATGTAGAGAGGCCCGTCAGGCGCATCCCAGTAGGAATCCTCGATCCTGCCATCGGCGGAGCATTTCAGGACACCGCCGATGTTGAGATTGGCGAAAAGCCAGTTGGTCGGCGGCACACGCTTGGCCATGCGATGGCGCAGGCCTGGCTCCCGCATGGCAAGGTCGAGCGCCGGCGAACGCATGCCGGCAAGGGCGATCCAGTATCCCCCGTCGGACGCTCGGTTGATGTTGTCGGGATAGCCGGGCAACCCGGTGATGAACTCGCGCGGTCCTTCATCGAGCCGGTCCAGGTCGAAGCTCATCACGGAGCATTGCGCCGTGCTGACGACGAGGAGCCGTCGACCGTCGTGGCTGACGCAGACGCCGTTCGGGAAATGCAGGTGGTCGCAGACCGTCGTCGTCGCGCCGGTTCGCGGATCGTGACAAAGCAGCCGTCCGTTCGGCCGGCCCTCGAGTAGGTCGACCGCCCAGGTCTCCATCTCGTAGCGCTTGGTCGCATCGCTGAAGAAGATCCGCCCGTCTGGTGCGATGTCGAGGTCGTCGGCCATCCTGATCGCCCGGTCGTCCTCCAGCGACGTCCAGCTCCGCCGCGTCTGACTGGCCAGGCGTTCCACCCGGTTGGGGCCGGGAATCCGGTAAAGCCCCATTCCCGCGATGCAGACGACCAGCCGGTCCTCCGCGTCAAAGGCCATGCCGAGCGGCCGGCCGCCGGTCTTGGCGAAGGTCTCGATCCGTGTGTAGTCCGGCGCAAGCAGCCGCATGATCCTGCCGTCGCGCGTGCCGCAGTACAGGTTGTCGTCCCGGTCGAGAATGACGTCTTCCGGACCGTCGATCCGGCCGCCCGCCAGGATCGTCGCATCGGCCAGCTTGTTGGCACCACGGCCGGGGGCGAGGTCCGCGAGATCCATCGCCGGCGCCAGGGTCAGTCTGGCCGGATCGAGATAGGCTCGGGCGAGCAGGCGATGGCGCTCCTTGCGGTACTTCGTGTCCAGCGCCAGCACCGCCACGAGGATCAGGCCCATCGCGGCCTGGACGAAGTCGCCGCGGAAGCCGGCATTGCGAAGCGAGTTGCTCAACAGGTAGATCGTCGCGAAACCGATCAGGGCGTTGAAGACGCTGCCCCGGCCCGGCACGAAGCCGCCGAGGCCGACGACCAGCCCCGTCAGGACGAAGAACTCGAGCCCGAGACCGGTATCCGAGCCGGCACTGTTCTCGCGAGCCGCATAGAGAAAGCCTGCGAGCCCGACGAGCGCGCCGGCGAGCACGTAGGTCAGCAGGATGACGCGTTTGATCGGGACGCCGGCGTGGCGCGCCGCCTTCCTGTTGCCTCCCACGGCCAGGATATGCCAGCCGAACCGGGAATGGCGGAACATCAGGTGGAGGACGATCGCAACGACCGCGAGGATCCAGAAGCTGACGGGCACGCCGAAGAGATCGTCGAACCCGAAGAAATCCCAGATCGCATCGCCTCGGAACGACGTCGATATTTCGACCAGGGAGGCCTGCGAACCGATCACGAACAGGGCCCGGAATGTGATCATCGTCCCCAGCGTCGCCAACAGGGCCCCGCATCCCAGGACGCCCGTCAGGAAACCGTTCAGGAGACCGACCGCGGCACCGCATAGCACCGACAGCGGCAGGACCAGCCATGTCGGCAACTCGACGATGTGGAACAGATAGAGAGAGGCGAGGACGCAGACTGCGTAGTTCGAGCCGACCGACAGGTCGATGCCCCCGATTGCCACCACCAGCAGCATCGCCAGAAGGACTATCGCGACGTCCGAGGAGTAACGGGCAAGGGTACCGAGATTGGACGGCGAGAAGTAGCCGTCGGTGGTCAGGAGCAAGATCGCCAGCAATCCGAAGAATGCGACGAACGGCACGGCTCCTTCGATCCAGTTCCGATTCAGCAGATCGGAGACGATGCGGCGAAACGAAACGACCGCCAGCGGGGTGCTGACACGCGGTCTGGCGGAGATCGACTGGGGTGCGTCGGCCGAACTCATGTAGGACTATCCGTGCATCAAGGTGACGGCGGGAGGCTCGAATGCCTCCCGCCGGAGGATTGCCGCGTCGGTCGCGCGGCCCGGCAGGCGCCAGTTACTCAGCTGGGCATGTCCCAGCACATGCTCGGCGAGTAGTTTTCCTTGGTGATGACGATGAGGGGCGAGTCCACCCGAAGCATTTCGCCGTCCTTCGGCTCGGCGCCCTGCAGGATCACCCGCATCATCGTCGCGGCGTCGCGCCCCTGACCGTCGGCGTTGTAGCTCCAGTAGCGATCGATGACGTCCTGCTCGATGTTGTTGCAGATCAGCCGGTTGCCGCCGCCTGTCGCATAGACAAGCACGTCGTCCTGCTTGCCGGCATCCTTGACCGCGTTGCCGGCACCGATCGTGTGCACGCCCCAATGGCCGAATACGGCGCACAGGTCCGGGTGCTGCTGAAGCACGGTGGCGGTGATCTGCCTGGCCTTCTCGGGCTCCCAGTCGGATGCCTGGTTCGAGACAACCTCGATTTCGGGATGCTCCTTGAAGACGGCAAACGCGGCTTCGTTCATGATGACGCTGTCTGCAGCGGTCAGCTGCCCGGGAACGATGGCAACCTTGCCCGACTTGCCGCTGCCCTCGCCGCACTGCTTCACGATGTCTTCGGCCACTTCGCGACCTATGCGGTCCCAGTCGGCCCCGACGAAGGCGGTCGAGTTCTGCAGCGAGCTCAGGTTGAGCTGCATGACCTTGATGCCGCTGTCCTCGGCCTTCTTGATCTGCCGGGCGAGGAGCTGGACCGTCGGATTATGGGCGACGATCAGGTCGGGCTTCTCATTGATCGCTGCGGCGAACAGCTCCGACATTGCTTTCATGTCGAAGGCGGCGTCGCGGACTTCGTACTCGATGCCGAAAAGTTCAGCCTGCTCTGCCATGCGTCGCGACCAGCCCTCGGTGAGGGTGATGCCCATCGCGATCGGCACGAAAATGACCTTCTTTCCCTTCATCCGGTCATCGGCGGCATGCGCCGGGTTACCTGGTGCGAGCGCAACCAGCGCGGTGATCAGGGCTGCCCCCATAAGGGCGCCTGCTTTCTTCAGTCGGATCATTGGCACTTTCCTCCTTTGCGGTACGGTTCTTGTGGTTCCGGTGGTGATCAGAGATCTCCCTGAGTCTCCGTTTCGGGGTCTCGCGGATTCCGGTGATTGTCGATGACGATCGCGGTGATCAGCGTCATCCCCATGATCAGACCCTGAAGCTGGGTGGACAGGTTCATCAGCGTCATGCCGTTTCGAAGAACGGCTATGAGGAAGACTCCCGCGATGATCGACAGAATGCTGCCGCGTCCCCCGCGCAGGCTGACGCCGCCGAGCACCACCACCATGATGACTTCAAACAGCAGCGTTCCGTTCGTGACAGTCCGGAAGTCCACTGCCCCGCTCGAACTCGCGACGACGATACCGGCGATCAGCGCGGCTATGGCTGCGAACACGTAAGTCACCAGAGTGACGGCGCGAACGGGCAATCCGGTCAGCCGCGCCGCGCCAATGTTGTCTCCCATCGAGTAGATGGTCCGCCCGACGATTGTCCGCGACAGAATGAAACCCGTCACGGCCAGAATGCCCAGCGCTATCACCGCCGAGAGCGGAACGCCGAGAATGCGGCCCGAGGAAATCGCCACGATGAACGGATCGTCCTTCGGCAGGAGCACGAGGAACTCCCCTTGCAGGAGGCCCCACCGGATACCGCCGGTGATCAGCATTGCCGTGGCAAGCGTCGCCAGCAGCGACGGGATCTCGAAATAGGCGACAAGCCAGCCGTTCAGAATGCCCAGCACGACGGCCGTAGCCAGCGCGGCGACAAGAGCGGAACCGACACCGTGGCCGCCCGTCAGAAGGACGCCGAAGGCGGTGGACGCGGCAGTCATGACCGCGATCTGGGACAAGTCCAGACCGCGGGTCATGATGACCATCGCCATGCCGCAGCTCAGGATCATCAACGAGGCGGAATTCTGGGCCAGGTTGGAGAGGTTCGGCCACGTCGCAAAGCCGCTGACAAAGAACGCGAAGAGCGCCGCTGCAGCGATTGCCAGCATCAGGACGAGCGCTTCCATCGACCGGCCGATCATCGGCCGACGCTCCGGTAGCTGTCGTTACGGACCATCGTGAAGAGCCGCCCGCCGATTGGATCGCGCGACCTGCTAGGGCTGCTTTTTGACGTCATTTCAACAGGTTCGAAGAACCTCCCCCGGATTCGGAACAGACCTGCCCCATGGCGAATTTGAAAAAGTGTGTCACATTTTATACTGGAGAGTAAGTTTTTTTTCGCGTACGTAACTCCAGTGATCGCTGTGCCTGTAAACGGTCGTCGAGAGGAAGTCGCACATGTCTATTCGCTTTGACGGCAGGGTCGCGATCGTCACCGGGGCCGGCTCGGGCCTTGGCCGGTCGCACGCTCTGGCACTCGCCGAACGCGGCGCGAAGGTCGTGGTCAACGATCTGGGCAGCGCAATGGACGGGACGGGGATGTCCGAAGCCCCGGCACTGGCGGTCGTCGATGAGATTCGCGCTCAAGGCGGAGCCGCGATCGTCAACGAGGCCGACGTCACAAACGCCGATCAGGTCACTGAAATGGTGGAGGAGACCATCGGCGAATGGGGGCGTGTCGACATTCTCGTCAACAATGCCGGCATCCTGCGGGACAGGACATTCGCCAACATGGGTCTCGATGACTTCCGCAAGGTCGTCGACGTCCACCTGCTGGGAAGCGTGATCTGTACGAAGGCCGTGTGGCCGCTGATGCGCGAGCAGGGCTACGGCCGGGTCGTCATGACCTCGTCGTCCTCGGGTCTCTACGGGAATTTCGGCCAGGCTAATTACGCGGCGGCGAAGTCGGCGATGCTCGGCTTGTGCAACGCGCTCCATCTGGAAGGCGAAAAGTACGATATCCGGGTCAACGTCCTTTCGCCTGCCGCCGCCACCCGTATGGTCGAGGGTCTCGTCGAGGACGACGTGCTGGACCAGTTGGACCCCTCGGCCGTGTCGCCCGGCCTGTTGTACCTCGTCTCCGAAGACGCCCCTTCGCGAATCGTGCTGTGCGCCGGGGCGGGGAGTTTCGCCCGCTACGTAGCGTTCGAAACCCGTGGGATCTATCTTCCGCCCGATGAACGGACCCCGGAGGCGATCGCCGCACGCTTCGGCGAAATATCCGATCCGACCGACGGGCAGGTCCTCAACTCGGCGTTCGAGCAGACCCTGAAATTCGTCCATCACGCCGCGGGCGAGGCTCAAATCTAGATCTTATCGGCGAACCTCATGCTATGACGGGCACCCGATTCGGACGCCGACGCAAGGAACCGACGAGAATGCCTGGAGGAACCGGTTGAGCCGACGAGCCCAGCAGAACGTGTTCGATCGGCCGCGGGATCACCAGATCAAGCGCGACGCGGTGCTGCGCGTCGCCGCCGAGATGTTCAACAAGCGCGGCTACGCGGCAACGTCGCTGGAAGAGATCGCCGGCCGCTTCAACATCTCGAAGACAGCGCTGTACTACTACGTCGGCACAAAGCCGGTCGTGCTGCAGGAGTGCTACGAGCAGACCCTCGACTATTGTGAATCCGTCATGGCCGAGGTCACCGCCAGCAACGATTGCGGTCTCGCCAAGATTGAACGCTATGTGCGCGGGGTCATCGTCGACGTCCTCGATCATCCTTGCGCTATCGTTCACGAATTTGCATCTCTCCCGCCGGAATCGATGGATCGAATTCACGCCCGGGCGCGCCAGCTCGATACGGATCTGCTGAAACTGATAGAGGAAGGGATCGCGGACGGCTCGATTGTCGGTGTTCCTCCCAAGCTGACCGAGTTGCTGCTGATGGGCGCGATCAACTGGATCCAGCGGTGGTACAACTACGAGGGCGAGAACTCGCTGGACGAGATCGCCGACTGCTTCATCGCCATGTTCCTCGGCGGCCTGAAGCCACGGCCGTAGGAAACGACCCCTTGCTCAAGCTGCCGGGTCCGTTGCCTCTGCCGGGTCGACTTCCACACTCCGGCGTGCCGGGAACACCCACCTGAGCGCGACATAGAAGGCGGGCGTCAGGAACAGACCGAAAATCGTGACGCCGAGCATTCCCGAAAACACCGCCGTCCCCAGCGACCTGCGCATTTCGGCGCCTGGCCCCTCCGCAATCATCAGCGGCACGACGCCCAGGATGAATGCAAAGGCGGTCATCAGGATCGGCCGCAGCCGCAATCGGCAGGCTTCAACAACCGCATCGACTGGGCCAAGCCCGCGGTCCTGGCCCTGCCGGGCGAACTCGACGATCAGGATCGCATTCTTCGCCGCAAGTCCGACCAGGACGATCAGACCGATCTGCACGAGGATGTTGTTGTCGAGGCCGTTTAGGACGACCCCGACAAGGGCCGCCAGGATGCTCAGCGGAACGATCAGGACGATTGCGACAGGAAGCACCCAGCTCTCGTACTGAGCTGCCAGCGCGAGGAACACGAACAGCACCGAGAGCCCGAAAATGAAGATGGCGAGGTTTCCGACCTGGCGCTCCTGGAAGGCGAGTTCCGTCCACTCGAAAGCCGTCCCCGCCGGCAGCTGCGCGAGCGCGATCTCTTCCATGCTGTCCAGCGCCTGGTCGGACGAGGCCCCCGGCGCGGCGTTGCCCTGCACCGGCACCGAGACATACATGTTGTAGCGCTGCACCAGGGTCGGCCCGGTGGTTTCCCGCAGCGACACCAGCGTGCCCATCGGCACCAGCGCGCCCGTTGCGGAGCGCACCTTGAGCTCCAGGATATCGGAGGGCTCCAGCCGGAAGGTCTCGTCGGCCTGGGCGCGGACCTGGTAGACCCGGCCGAATGCGTTGAAGTCGTTGACGTAGGAGGTGCCAAGATTGATGGCCAGCGTCTCGAATATGCTCGGAATCGGCACGTTCAGGACGCGGGCCTTGTCCCGGTCGATGTCGAGGTAGATCTGGGGGCTCGAGGCCGAGTATGTCGAGTAGACGCCGGCGAGGCCCGGCGTCCGGTTCGCTGTGCCGATGATACCTTGGGCCGCCTCCAGGATACGATCCACGTCGGAGCCCTGCCGCTCCTGCAGTTGCATCCGGAAGCCCCCCGAATTCCCGATCCCCCGGATCGGGGGTGGGGGGACGGCTATGATGAAGGCTTCCTGTATTTCCTGCAGTTTGCCGTAGAGGTCGCCGATGATCCGGTCCGCGCCGAGCCCCGCCGGACCGCGCTCCTCGAAGGGGTCGAAGCCGGTGAAGATCACCGCCGAATTCGGAGCGTTGGTGAAGGTCGCCCCGGAAAAGCCGGCGAACGCCACGGCGTCCCTGATCCCGTCGATGCCCGAGATGATGTCGGAGGCCCTGCGCACCACCGCGTCGGTGCGCGACAGCGACGCCCCGTCGGGAAGCTGGATGACGACGATGGCGTAGCCCTGATCGAGCGTCGGGACGAACCCCCGGGGGACCGTCTGGACGGCGTAGTAGGTCCCGTAAAGCAGGCCCGAGAAGACGACCAGGGTGGCGATCAGCGCGATCCGCCGGCCAACAAGGAAGCGGATGACGGACGAGTAGCCGCTCGCCATCTTCTCGAAGCCCCGGTTGAACGCGCCCGCGGCGGCAGCCGCCCCACGCGTCAGCAGGAAGCGCGGCGGACGGGCGCCGTGCGGCTTGAACAGCAGCGCAGCAAGGGCCGGAGACAGGGTCAGTGAATTGAGTGCTGAGATAGCCGTGGCGACCGCGATCGTCACCGCAAACTGCAGGTAGAACTGGCCCGAGATGCCGGGAATGAATGCGGTGGGAACGAACACGCCGATCAGCACCAGCGATATCGCGATGACGGCGGTGCCGACCTCGTCCATCGTCCTGTGGGAGGCGGCGCGGGGCGACTGGCCGAGCGCTATGTTGCGCTCGACGTTCTCGACCACCACGATCGCATCGTCGACGACGATGCCGATGGCCAGCACGAGCCCGAACAGCGTCAGCATGTTGAGCGAAAGGCCGAACGCGTAAAGAAAAGCGAAGGTCCCGATCAGGGAGACAGGAATGGCGATGATGGGAACGACGGCGGTGCGCCACGACTGGAGGAAGACGATGACCACCAGCACGACGAGCAGCGCCGCCTCCAGGATGGTCTTGTAGACCTCGTTGATCGACTCGGCGATGAACTCGGTCGGATTGTAGACGATCTGGTAGTCGAGCCCCGGCGGGAAATCCTCCGAAAGGTCCCGCATCGTCGCGGTAATCTCATCGGCGGCCGCCAGAGCATTCGTGCCGGGCCTCTGGAATATGGCGAGCGCCACGGCCGGGCTGCCGTTCAGATAACTGTTGGTGACGTAGTCCCGCGCTCCAAGCTCAATTCTGGCGATGTCCTGCAGTTCGACCAGTCGACCGTCAGGTGTCGCCTTGACGATGACGTATCGGAACTGCCGGGCGTCCTCGAAGCGTCCCTGGGTGGTGACGGTGTATTGAAATGCGTTGGTTTCCGGCGCTGGCGGCGCCCCGATCGAGCCGCCGCTCACCTGCACGTTCTGTTCGCGCAAGGCCTCGACAACGTCGGCGGCGGTCATCCCGTAAGCTTCGAGCTTCTCCGGATCGAGCCAGACGCGCAGCGAATACTCCCGCTCGCCGAAGATGATCAGGTCCCCGACGCCATCCAGCCGCAACAGCACGTCGCGGACACGCGATCGCGCATAGTTCGACACGTAGAGCTGGTCGGAGGTATCGTCGGGCGACAGCATGTGCACGACCATCATCAGGTCGGGAGAGCTTTTCGTCGTCGTGATCCCCAGTCGCCGCACCTCCTCCGGCAACCGCGGCACCGCAATCGCCACGCGGTTCTGGACGAGAACCTGTGCCTGGTCGAGATCGGTGCCCAAGCGGAAGGTGATCGTCAGCGCCATCGCGCCGTCGCTGGTGGAGTAGGAGGACATGTAGAGCATGTCCTCGACACCGTTTATCTCCTGCTCGATCGGCGTCGCGACAGTGGCGGCAACCGTCTCGGCGTCCGCGCCGGGATAGGAGGCCCGCACCACCACTGTCGGAGGCGCGATCTCGGGGTACTGGGATACCGGAAGGCGCGTGTAGCTGATGGCGCCGACGATCACGAGGAACAGCGATACGACCGTCGCGAAGATCGGCCGGTCGATGAAGAAATGCGCGAACCTCACTGCCGTGTCCCGGCAGGCTCGTTGGTGGGCGGCAAAGTGATCAGTTCCGGCGCGACTTTGACACCCGGTCGCACACGCATGAGACCATTGACCACGACGGTCTCCTCTCCCGTCAGACCCGAGCGGATCACCCTGTATCCGTCTATGCGCGGACCAGGCCGTACAGGCACCGCCGAGGCCACGTCGTCGGCGTTCACAACATAGACAATGCGGCGGTTCTGGTCGGCCCCGATCGCCTCATCCGGCAGCATCACGCCCTGATAGGGCACCGAGGCCGGTACATTCACGTACCCGAACATGCCGGGCTGGAAGACGTAGTCCGGGTTGGCGAAGGTCGCCCGAACCCGCATCGTGCCTGTTTCGCGGTCCAGCCGGTTCTCGGCGAAATCGAGAGTTCCCTCGGCAGGCGGAATACGGTCGTCCGCGACCCGGACCTTCACCTTCAGATCGCCGGCCCCCTCGTTCAGGGTCGCACCGTTCTGGCGCGCGCGCATCGCGTAGTCGAGGTACTGTTTCTCGTCGAGCTCGAAGTAGAAGTGGATCGGGTCGAGCGACACGATCGTCGTCAGGACGGTCTGGTTGGCCTCGACCAGGTTGCCGACCGAAACCAGGCGACGATCGATGCGTCCCGCGAGGGGGGCCCGGATCTCCGTATACTCCAGGTCGAGCTCGGCGCGGGCAACGGCTGCGCGGGTTCCATCGGCCCGCGCCGTGGCGGCAAGGTACTCGCGACGCCGGTCATCGACGGTGGATACCGGAATGTTGCCATTGCCGACGAGCGACTGGGCGCGCTCGAACTGGATCTTGGTGAAGTCAACGAGCGCCTGCGCGGCCCCCTGCTCCGACTTCGCCTGATCCAAGGCGGTTTCGAACGGCCGCTGATCGATCGTGAAGAGGAGTTGGCCCTTCTCGACCATCGCGCCATCGGTGAAATGGACCTGATCGAGATACCCGCCGACGCGAGACCTTACGGATACTTGATCGACCGCTTCGAAGCGGCCGACGAATTCGTCATCCTCGATGATCTCCCGCACCACCGGCCTGGCGACAGTCACCTGCGGGTCGGCCGTCTGCGCCTCTGCAGCAAGTTTATCGAAGTGAAGAGCCAGAAAGACGAACGCTCCGGCCAAGATCAGGCGGCCGCGCCTAGACGAAAGAGACATCTACCGATCCCTCAATCCTGGGACGCCGCAAGGAGACGGCTACCCTATCGGAACGAAGCCGTTAATTGGATCGTCAGGGGCGCTCGGCAAGAGAACGCCAATCTCCAGATGTAATTAATTTCGCGAAGACCGGACCGGATCCTTCGTAGGACGATGCGTGAACGGCTTCGGCCCCGCTATCCGGCCGCACCTCGGCAATCTCACCCTCAAACAGATGGACGCCAGCCCGCGCGCAACGGCGCACGGAAGCGGTTGACTCCGCCGTGAATCCATTTGTACCATATCTAGCATAACGTTCCATATAGAGCAACATATGAGCTCCCTTGACAAGGCCCTCCTGATCCTCGGCTGTTACTCGGCGAACCGAGCGGTGCTCGGCGTGACGGAAGCTGCCGCCGAGGTGGGCCTTCCCAAGAGTTCGGTTTCGCGTCTGATGAAATCGATGGCGGAAGCCGGTCTTCTCGAACCATCGCAGAAGCGACGCGGCTATTCGCCCGGCCCGCTCGCGTTCCGTCTGGGCAATCTGTACCTGAAGGACGATCGGGTCCTGGACCTGATCGAGCGCGCTTCGGGACGGCTCGTCGACGAATTCGGCCTCACCAGCTACATCGGAGTTCTGGACGGAACCGAAGTGGTTCTCATCGGGGTCCGCCAGGGGTCGTATCCGGTCCGCCTCGTCCTCCCGAAGGGGATGCGGCTGCCTGCGCACGTCACGGCAGTCGGACTGGCTCTCCTCGCCCGCTTGCCGGACTCAGAGATTCTGCGCCGCTTCCCCGACACGGTGACCTACAGCGAGACCGGTCAGGTCAATTCGGCAGTCGAGATTCTCGCACTCGCCCGCAAGGCCCGCGCCGACGGCTACGCACGGATCGAGAGCATCACCTATCGCGGGTTCAACGCCTTCGCGGTCGCCGTGGCCAACGAGACCGACGGGCACCTGTTCTCGGTGTCGCTGTCCTGCCCCGAGGAACTCTACACGCCCGAACTGCAGGCGAGGATGCGGATGCGCATGCTCGCGGAAGCGCGCGAGATCGGTGTCACCGTAGGCGACCCGTACTGGCTGGCACGGCCGCGCGACGACGCATCGAAACCCCATTCACACAGCCACGAAGCCCCGACACGGAACCCGGGTGCGGACATGGCCAATACCACGTCGGCCTGACCCGGCCGGCAAACTTCCACAGGGATAGAGCGGAGGACGATCAAATGAGCAAATACGATCTCGAAATCACTCGCCGGCGGCTGCTTTCGCAGTCTGCGCGGCTCGGGGCCGGGGCGGTAGCGCTGTCTGCGTTCGGCGGAGGCGCCGCGCTGGCAGAAGCCAGCACGCTGAACGTGCTGTTTCCTGGCGGCACCTGGCTCGAGTTCTACGAGAAGACGTTCACGACGCCCTGGAGAGAGGCGCACGGCACCGAATTCGTCTGGAAGAACGGCCTCGGCTTCGAGCCGCTGGTCATTGCCCAGCGCCGCCGCCCGCAGTGGGACCTGATCCACCAGAACCAGAACACCTCGAGCCAGCTCGGCGCACTCGATGCGATCATCGAGTGGAAGGAAGAGGACCTGCCCAACCTCAAGAACATCCATCCGTCCTTCCGCTACCCGTACCTCGCCGGCAAGGTGCACACGCCCTACGGCCTGGCGGTCAACACAAGCAAGATCACGAAGCCCGTCACCAAGTGGGCCGATCTCTGGGATCCGGAATTCAAGGGCAAGGTCGGCTTCCCTGACTGGGACTGGATGGGTCAGGAAGTCTTCCACGCAATCAACCAGATCAACGGCGGCACCCCAGACAACGTCGATCCCGGCATCGACAAGATGAAGGCGCTCTACGCAGACGGGGGCGCCATCACCCTCGACAATGTCGAGCACACCAAGCAGATGCTGGTCGCCGAGGAGGTGTGGATCACGCCCTATTTCGGCGCACGCACCGATCAGGCGAAGGAAGCCGGCGCGCCGGTGGAATTCATCGTGCCCGAGGAGGGCGGACTGTCCTTCATCTTCAACACCTCGATCATTTCCGGTCGCCCGGACGACAGCCAGGAACTCGCGCTGGCATTCGTCGACACCACCCTGGACGCCGAGAAGCAGATCGAGTTCTCCCGGCTCACCGGCTATCCGCCCACCAACGTCGAGGCGATGAAGAACCTGCCGCCGGACCTCAAGAAGCTCGAGCTTACCGACGAACAGGTCGACGCACTCGGCAAGCTGCAGCGCGACTTCGACTACATGGCGATGTTCGCCTACCGCGATCAGATCAAGGATCGCTGGAACAAGGAAGTTCTCGGAAGCTGAACGAGACCAAGGGGTAGCAAACGATGACGGACGATTCAGTCCTTGAATTGCGGGGCGTCGAGAAGCTCTACGGCGAGACCCGTGTTCTAGGGCCCATCGACTTCACCGTCCAGAAGGGTGAGCTCCTCACCCTTCTGGGCCCCTCCGGCTGCGGCAAGACGACGACCCTGCACATCATCGCGGGTCTCGTCGAACCGACGGTCGGCACCGTCACGATGAGCGGCCGCGACGTCACCAATCTCGAGCCGCCACATCGCGACATGGGGCTCGTCTTCCAGAACTACGCCCTGTTTCCGCACAAGACCGTCTTCGACAATGTCGCTTTCGGACTCAGGATGCGCCGTGTCGGCCGCGAAGAGATCCGGGAGCGGGTCATGCGCGTGCTCGACGTCGTCGGCCTGCCCGGCGTCGAACAGCGCCAGCCGCACCAACTGAGCGGTGGGCAGCGCCAGCGCGTCGCGGTGGCCCGGGCCGTCGTGATCGAGCCACAGGTGCTGCTCCTCGACGAACCGCTCTCCAACCTCGACGCGCTTTTGCGCAAGCGCATGCGTCTCGAACTGCGCGACATCCAGCAGCGGCTCGGCATCACGACGGTCTTCGTCACCCATGACCAGGACGAAGCCTTCGAGATGTCCGACCGGGTGATCCTCATGAACAGGGGCCGCATCGAACAGCTCGGTTCGCCGGAAGACCTGTACGACCGTCCCGAGAGTCGTTTCGCGGCCGAGTTCATCGGCGAGACCAATCTGATCGACGGCAAGGTCACCAAGGCCAACGGCACCACGGTGAGCATAGCCGTTACGGGCGGCGCGGAATTCCAGGCGCCGCTCACGAACGGCGCCGGCGCGGTGGGCCAAGAAGTCTACCTGATGGTCCGCCCGGAGCGTGTCGAAATCGCGCGGGAGCGGCCCGCGGATGCGGCCGCGATCGGTGCGCGCGTCACCAAGCGAGTGTTTTCCGGCGACATGCTGGCGCTGACGCTGACGTCCGCCGACGGGCTAGAGATCGTCAGCCGCAAGCCGAGCGTGTCGCGCTATCGCGACCTGGAAGAAGGCAGCGACGTCTGGATGATGCTCGAGGAGTGCCGGATGTTGCCTCGCGACGACACGGCGGTCGCCCGATGAGCGGCGAACGCGCCTTCTCGCGGCTGCTGCTCGCGCCCATCACGCTCGTATACCTGCTGTTCCTGATCGCCCCGATCAGCTTCTTCCTGGCGATGAGCCTGTTCAGGTACGACGCGTTCGAACTCTACATTCCAACCCTGACCGGCGAGAACTTCGCCCGTCTGGTGACGGACGGCTACTACCGCGACATTATCCTGCGTACGCTCAAGATCGCATTCCTCACCGCCGCGTTCAGCCTGCTTCTCGGCTACCCCCTCGCCTATTTCCTTGCCCGCACCAAGACGATCTGGCGCGGCGTGCTGATGTTTCTGGTGATCGCGCCGCTGATGAGCGGCGTCATCGTGCGCACCTACGGCTGGATCATCCTGCTCGGCAGCGAAGGCGCATTGAACCGCGCGCTGCTCTGGACGGGCGTGATCGCCGAGCCGCTGAAGCTTCTCAACACCGAGGGCGCAGTCCTCGTCGCCCTCGTCCACATCCTGATGCCCTACATGGTGTTCCCACTGTTCTCGTCGCTGGCGAGCCAGGATCCCGATGTCGAACGCGCCGCCGGCACGCTCGGCGCCGGACGCATCCGCACCTTCTTCGAGGTGACGCTGCCGCTGAGCAAGGCGGGCATCGCCATGGGCTCCGCCCTGGTCTTCACGCTCGCCGCCGGCGCGGTCGTCACGCCTGCGCTGCTCGGCGGCAAGAACGTGCAGATGCTCGGCCAGCAGATCTACGACCTGGTGCTGTCGACGCTGAACTGGCCGCTCGCCTCGGCGATCGCCTTCGTGCTCGTGGCCTGCCAGTTCGTGATCATCGGGCTTTACTTCCGCACCGGCAAGGCCAAGGCGGGGGTCGTGTGATGACCAGCACGTCTCCGACGCTGACATCCGCTTCGCACCGGACGATCCACCGACGCCGCTATCTCTCGCGCCTGGCGCTGGGGCTGGCTGTCACAGCGATCTACGTGTTCCTGCTGTTCCCGATCGTCATCATCGTATTCTCCTCGTTCAACCCGACGCAGGCGAACACATTCCCGCCGGAAGGCTTCTCGCTGCGCTGGTACGGGGAATTCTTCGAGAGCCGCGGTTTCGTCAGCGCCTTCAAGTTCAGCGTGGTGCTCGGCCTGATCGCGTCCTTCCTGGCGACCCTGATCGGCTTCATGACGGCCTATGGCCTGGTCCGCTTCATGAAGCGCAGCCGCGAGATCGGCCAGTCGCTGGCGATGCTGCCGGTGATGATCCCGCACATCCTGATCAGCATATCGCTGCTGCTGCTGCTGACGCTCCTGCCGATCCCCGAGCTCGCCGGGCTGATCGTCGGCCACACCATCATCTGCCTGCCGTTCACGGTCGCCGGCATCATCGCAAGCCTCGAAGGCGTCGACCATCAGCTGGAGCTTGCCGCCTACACGCTGGGCGCCTCGCGCGTACGCGTCATGTGGGAGGTCACCATTCCGCTGACCGCGCCGGGCATCCTGTCGGCGCTGATCTTCGCCTTCATCATCTCCTTCGGCGACGTCTACATCGCGCTGTTCCTGTCCGGGCCGGGGATGACCACCCTGCCGATCGAGATCTTCTCCTACATGCAGTGGGAGAGCACCCCGGTGATCGCCGCGATCACCACCCTGCAGATCGTCCTGATCGTCGTTCTGGGCCTCGTCATCGAGCGCCTCGTGGGGCTGCGCCACGTGATGCGCGTCTGAGCGCCCCGCCGAAATTTCGTGTACCCGAGGAGAGACTATCCATGAGAACCATCGAAGTGGGCACCGCCGTCTCGGACGAGGCCGGGCGCGTGCGGGGCAAGCTCGACATCGGCGCGCTTCCCGACGGCACGCCCGTCGAGATCCCCGTCGAGATCGTCCGCGGCGCCGAGGACGGGCCGGTGCTGTGGCTGCACGGCTGCGTGCACGGCAACGAGTACTGCGGCACCTACATCATCCACGAGTTGATGCGCTCGCTGAAGCCGGAGGCGCTGAAGGGGACGGTGGTCGCGCTGCCGGTGCTGAACCTGACGGCGTTCCTGAAGAACCAGCGGATGAGCCCGTTCGAGCAGTTCGGCGGCGGCGACCTGAACCGCTGCTTTCCCGGCCGCGCCGACGGCTCGGTGACCGAGCAGATCGCCCATGCGATCTACACGCCGCTGAAGAAATACGCGACGCACCTGGTCGACTTCCATACCGCCTTCACCCCGGACACGCGCTGGATGCTCTACTCGGCGCCGGGCGGCGAGGTGTCCGACAAGGCGGAGACGATGGCCCGCGCCTTCGGCTATCGCGACACCCTCCCCTCGCCGCCGGACCTGCTGGTCGGCTCGGCGATAACGACGGCGGCGCAGGACGGCATCCCGACCCTGATCGTCGAGGCCGGCGGCATCGGCCCGGCCTTCGAGATGTCCACGGTAGAGGACGCCGGCGGCCGCCTGCAGAACGTCATGCGGGCGCTCGGCATGCTCGAGGGCGAGGTCACCGAGTATGGCCCGTTCAACTACTTCACGACGTTCGCCTGGTGCTGCGCGACGACTGCAGGCCTGTTCGAGCGCACCGTGAGCTGCGGCGACACGGTGACCAAGGGCCAGACCATCGGCCGCTACTACGACCTCTACGGAAAACCAAACGGCGAGGCCACGGCGCCGGAATCGGGCGTCGTCCTGGCGATCCATGCCGGCGCCCTGATGGCGCGTGGCGAGACCCTTATCCATATCGGCCTGAACCCCCGGGAGGCGTAATCCGATGAGCCTGCAAGACATCAAGATCGGCGACGCCGAGACGATGGGCCCGGGCGTGGCGACCGGCCGGCTGAAGCTCGCCGACTATCCCGACGGGTCGCCGATGGCTACCCCGGTGATCATCGTCACCGGCGAAAAGCCGGGAAAGACGCTGTGGCTGCACGGCTGCGTTCACGGCAACGAGTACTGCGGCACCTTCATCATCCACGAACTGCTGCGCTCGCTCGATCCGGCCGAGCTGTCCGGTCGCGTCGTGGCCCTGCCGGCCCTCAACATCACCGCCTTCAACAAGAACCAGCGCCTCAGCCCGTTCGAAGGCTATGGCGGCGGCGACATGAACCGCTGCTTCCCGGGCGTCGAAGGGGGCCCGCTGACGTCGCAGTTCGCCTTCGCGGTCTACACGGAGATGAAGAAGCACGCCGACCTGTTCGTCGACTTCCACACGGCGATGACGCCCGACGTGAACTGGGCGCTGTACGCGGCCTACGGAGGCGAAACCGGCAAGGTCTCGCGCGTGCTCGCCAAGGCCTGGGGCTACCGCGACACGCTGGCGACGCCGACCGACATGCTGGTCGGTTCCGCATTCATGACGGCAGCCTCCGACGGCATACCTTCGATGATCGTCGAGGCCGGCGGCAAGGGGCCGGCCTTCACCCGCGAGACGGTCGAGGACGGAGCCGAGCGACTGCGCAACGTGATGCGCGCCGCCGGCCTGCTGGACGGCGACGTGACCGACTATGGGCCGATCGCCGACTTCGATCGCTTCGAATGGGTCTCCGCCCCGCGCGGCGGGCTGTTCCAGCCGATGGTCAAGTGCGGCGACAGCATCGAAGTCGGCACCAGGCTCGGCCGGTTCTACGACATCTACGGCGACGACGACGGCTTCGCGGAAAGCCCGCGCAAAGGCATCGTCTTGGCCATCCATCCCGGCCCGATCATGACGAACGGCGAAACGCTCGTTCACATCGGACTCAATCCCAAGGAGAACATTCTATGATCGGAACCGTAGCAATCGGCGGCGGACAGCTCGTCGACGGAACCGGGGCCGACCCGATTGCCAACGCGCTCGTCCTGATCGAGAACGGCCGCATCACATATGCCGGCAAGGCAAGCGGCGCGAGCATTCCCACGGGTGCGAAGCTCGTCGAGGCGGACGGCGCCTCCGTCATGCCCGGCATGTTCGACGTACACGTTCACATCTCGCTGAGCGCTCCCTCAAGCCTGCTGCAGGAAGTGACTGCGCGCTCCGTCGGCGAAGCGGCCTTCGAGGTCGCCAACAACCTGGCCGACACGGTGTCCGGCGGCGTCACCACGATCCGCACCGTGAGCGATCTAGCCCATCTCGACATCGATGCCATGAAGTCGATCGAAAAACGCAAGATCCGCGGCCCGCGCGTCTACCCATGCGGACACGGCCTGACGACCACCGGCGGCCACGGCGACATCATGCCGTGCTGGCTGTCGCAGTCGCACGGCGACATCAGCGAGGTGGTCGACGGACCCGACGAGATCCGCAAGGGCATCCGCCGGCAGGCGAAGGCCGGCGCGAAGTGGATCAAGCTCTTCCAGACCGGCGGCGTGGTCGACCCGCATGGCCGCCTGGACGCAGAGGAGTTCCTGCCCGAGGAATTCCAGGCCGCCGTGGATGCCGCAACGCTGCTCGGGTTGCCGATCTGCGTCCACGCCCACAACAAGCCGGCGATCATGCGCTGCATCAAGGCAGGCTGCCGCTCGGTCGAACACGGAATGCATTTCGACGAGGAATGCGCCGAGGCCGCCAAGGAACACGGCACATGGCTGGTGCCGACCCTGACCGTCATGGACCGGATCCTGGTTCATGGCGCACAGGCCGGCATTCCCGACTTCATGATCGAGAACGTGCAAGAGCGTACCAACAAGCACCACGAGTACGTCAAGCACGCCTACGACATCGGCGCCAACATCGCCTGCGGTACCGACGCCGGCTCGCTGCTGACGCCCCACGGCTCCGGCGGTCGGGAGATCGTCCAGTTCGTCAAATGCGGCCTGACTCCGCTGCAGGCCATCGAGGTTGGCACCCGCAATACGGCCAAACTGCTGAAATCGGAGGACACCGGTTCGGTGGAGGTCGGCAAGCTCGGCGATGTCGTCGTCGTCGAGGGCGACATCCTCACCGACATCCGCAGACTCGAGGTGCCGGGCAACATGCGCAACGTCATGATCGGCGGCCAGCGGGTCGCCGCCGGAGGAAATCCGGTACTCAACTAGTTGCCGGAGGGGGGACTAGCCGCCCCCCTCCGTCACAGAATGCGGTCTTGGGGCAAGAGGTCATCGCCCGCCCGAAACCGGGACCACCGCACCGGTGATGTAGCTCGCGGCGTCGGACGCAAGCCACATGACCGTCTCCGCGACTTCCATTGCCGTTCCCGGACGCTGTACCGGAATCATCGGCGTCAGGCGGTCGAGCCGTCCCGGCACGTGAATGCTGGTATCGATGACCCCCGGACTTACGGCGTTGACGCGGATCCCCTCGGTCGCCACTTCACGTGCCAGTCCGACCGTGAAGCTGTTGATCGCCCCCTTGCACGCGGCATAGTGGACATATTCTCCCGAACCGCCGAGCTCCGACAGGCGTGAGGAGACATTGACGATCGCGCCTCCCTGGCCCCCCTTTGCGGTAGACATGCGGCGAACCGCTTCCCTGGCGCAGAGATAGCTTCCGAGCACGTTGATTCCGAAGCTGCTGGAGAGCGTATCCAGGTCGATATCCTCGACCCGGCACCCACGGCCGGTTATCCCGGCGTTGTTCACAAGCACGGTCACCGGACCGAGTTCCCGTTCGACCGTCTCGAACATGGACATGATGTCGGCCTCCTTGCCGACGTCGGCGCGAACGGCAATGGCGCGGCCGTTGTTCTGGCGGATCGCCTCGGCTCCGGCTTCGGCCTCAGAGATACTGGATGTCGCAGTCATGCAGACGGCGTAGCCCTGCCTCGCCGCCAGTTCGGCGACCGCCGCCCCGATACCGCGGCTTGCTCCCGTAACTATCATTACACCGGTCATGGTCTTCTCCTGGATCGATTGGGCTGAGAGCTTCGCGGCCCTCGAGGCGGATATGGGTCAGGGCTGCACGCAGGATACGAGATGCTGCGAGTAGGCATGGCGCGGATTGGCGAAGAACGCCCTGGTTTCGTTGATCTCGATGATGCGACCCGCCCGCATGACAGCCACCCGGTCGCAATAGTGGGCGGCAATCCCCAAGTCGCCGGTGACCAGCAGGCGGGCCGTTCCCCGATTGCCTGCAAGGGTCTCGATGAGATCGAGCACCTGCCGCTGGATCGTGACGTCGAGGCCGGCGGTCGGCTCGTCGGCGATCAACAGGTCCGGGCGATGCATCAGCGCTAAGGCTACGCAGACCCGCTGTGCCATGCCCCCGCTCAATTCGTGCGGATAGGCCTCAAGCCGGCGCGCGGGGTCGGACAGGCCGACCGACGTCAGCAGTTCGATCGATCGGTCCCGCGCCTCCCTGGACGAGATCCGTTCATGCGCCTGAATGGCGCTGATCATCGTCCGCCCAACGGTGATGAGAGGGTGAAGCTGCGCCTTAGCGTTCGGGAGAATCGCGGCGATCTGGTTCGACCGCAGCTTTCTGAGCTGCCCCTTGTCGAGACCGAGCAGGTCGGTATCGCGGTAGCGGATTTCACCGTCACGGACGGCCAAGGTCGGCGGGACGAGTTGCAGGAGCGAGCGCACCAGCAGGGACTTGCCCGATCCGGACTCCCCGACGACGCCCAGGCACTCGCCCTCGACGAGGGAAAAGCCGATGTCGTCGAGCAACGGCGCGCCGCGCTCGTCCCATCGGCCGACGGTGAGACCGCGAACGGCGAGGATGGCCGGTCCTTCCGCTGCGCCTGCAGCCAAGGTCGAACCGTCCGGTTCACCCGCGAACGCCGACGCCGGAACCGGATCAGGCACGGGCTCCGGAACCGTCGCCTCCTGGATCGGAATGTCCGGCTCCGTCGGCACCGGCCCGGTGGGGCCCTCGTCCATCGGGCGGTGGCCGTCGCCTCGTGTCGCCCGCGGCTCCAGCGCCTTGTTCAGGATCTCGCCGAAGACGCCAAATGAGAACACGATCAGGCCGAGCGCGACGCCGGGAAACAGTGCCGGCCACCACTGATCGACGATCAGGTACTTCGCGCCACTGGCGATCATGCCACCCAGTTCCGGTGTCGGCGGTCTCACGCCGGCGCCGACGAAGCTCAGCCCCGCAGTGAGCAGTATGGCGAAGCCGACCGTCACCGAGATCTGAACGACCACCCTCTCGGCCGCGTTGGGCAGCACATGCCGGAATCCCGTGCGCATTTCCGTGTTTCCGATCGCCCGGGCTGCCTCGGCGAATGGCTGCTGGATCAGCGACAACACGTCAGACCGCACAAGCCGGACGAAGACGGGCGTGTTCACGAATGCGACGGCGGCGATGATGTTCAACGTCGTGCCGCCGAAGACGGCGACGAGAACCATCGCGAAAACGAACACCGGGAAGGCCTGAACGACTTCGAGAAGCCGCATGGCGGTTTCCGCCGCAGCGCGGGAGCGCCTCGTCCGGCGGCTTTCCAGAAGTGCGACCACGACCCCGATCGGTGCACCGAGGATCACGGATATCGCAGTCGCGATGACCGCGATGGTGACGTCGGTGCGCGGCGCGGCCAGCAGCCGGGAGAATATGTCGATGCCGTTCTCGTCGGTTCCGAACCAGTGCTCCGCACTCGGCGGCATCAGCCGGTCGGCGGGAGACGCGGTGGTTGCCGAGTATGGTCCGATATGGGGACCGAAGACGGTCAGGAAGATCGTCCCGGCGAAGATGACCAGCACGACCTTCTGCCAGACCGGCAGATCACGCAACGTGGATTTCATGCGCGCCCACATTGCCGGATCAGCTCGCCGTGCCGCCGACCTTGATGCGTGGATCCATGGCAAAGTGCACGAGATCGACGATCAGGTAGACAAGCATTGTGAAGATGGCCGCGAAGCATACGAAAGCCTGGATGGGCGCGTAATCGGCGGTGATTATCGCCTGGACCGCGTACTGGCCGACGCCGTTCATGTTGAACACGGACTCGACCAGCACGGCGCCGCCCAGCAGGAACATCACGATCGTGCCGACGATCACCACGGTCGGCGCCGCAGCAAGGCGGGCGGCACGCAGGAAGACGGTTGCGGGCCTGAGACCGATCGCTTCCCCGTAGACGGTCACGTCCGAGTTCAGGGCCGATTCCATCTGGCTGCGCAGCATCTTGAAGATCGGCGCCCCATAGACGAACGCCAGGGTAAACACAGGCAGGATCAGATGCCGCACCGCCGACCAGAACGTTTCCATGTCCCCGGCGAGCAACGTATCGATCAGGATCCAGCCGGTGACGAACGGCGGCGCGAAATCTAGGATCCCCAGCCGGCCCTCGGGGCCCGGCAACCAGTTCAACTTCGTGAAGAAGACATAGATGAGAATCAGCCCCAGCAGGAAATCCGGCAGGGCCCCGGCGAGCATTCCGTAGCCGAACGTTATCCTGCGCAAGAATGCGACGATTCTGTTGCGGCTGCGGCTGGCGGTCACGATGGCGAGCGGCACCAGAACGAGGAAGATCATCGCCAGGGCGAGGAAGATCAGTTCCAGCGTCACCGGAACGCGCTGGATCATGTCCTGCGCCACCGACGTGCCGTTGACCCACGACCTCCCGAAATTGCCTTCCAGCGCGTTGCGCAACCAGATCAGGTATTGCTCAAACAGCGGCCGGTCGAGGAACATCTGCTCGCGCAGCTTCTCCACCGCTTCCTCCGGCGCCAGCGGACCGAGCGAAAGCCGAGCCGGATCGCCGGGCAGCAGCCGCACGAGCGCGAACGTGATGAAGGAGATCAGCAAGACCTGCGGCACCAGATAGAGAAGGCGATATCCGACGTAGAATGCGAAGCGCATGCTGGCGATTACCCGTCCTGCGATTGATCAGGCATCGACCGCCGCCAACTCGGTCTGCTCAAGTTCCTGCCAGCGCAGACAGGCCGACGTGCGTGCCGGCGCGACTTCCATCAGCGGCGGCACACCCTCGCGGCAGCGGTCCTGCCGCATCGGGCAGCGGCTGTAGAGCCCGCATTCGGGCTTCGGATTGATGGCGGTGGGAATCTCCCCCTTGATCACGTAAGGCGACGGTACCCTGCGCGGATCGGCGAACAGCACCGCGGACATCAGCGCCTTGCTGTATGGATGATACTGCTTGGCAAGCAACTCGTCGGTAGGCGCTTCCTCGACGATCCTCCCCAGATACATCACTGCGATCCGATGGCAGATCCGTGCGATCGACGTCATGTCGTGGGAGATGAAGATGAAGCTGGTGCCCGTCTCCTTCTGGATTCGTTCCAGCAATGCGAGAATCTCAGCCCGGGCGGAGGCATCGAGCGTCGATGTCGGCTCGTCCAGCACAACGATTTCCGGCCGCGTGATCAGGGCCCGCGCAATGCCGATCCTTTGCTGCTCCCCGGCCGTCAGGTCGGCGGGGTAATAGTTGAACAGGTGCTCGCCGATGCCGACGTGGCGCAGCATATCCGCGACGCGTTCATGTCGTTCGGCCCGCTTCACGCCGTGAAGGGCCAGCGGCTCGGAGACGGTCTGCCTCACGGTATAAGTCGGATTGAGCGAGGCCAGCGGATCCTGGAACACGAGCTGCATGCGCGAACGCATCCGCCGCAGGTCATCGGTCTCGAGCTTGCGGATGTCGGTGCCGTCGAGAAGCACCTCGCCGCTTGTCGGCTCGATGAGCCTCAGAACGCACCGGCCGACCGTCGTCTTGCCGGACCCGCTTTCGCCGACCAGGCCGAGCGTCTCGCCTCGCCCCAGCGCGAAGGAGACGTTGTTCACCGCCACGAGATCTTCGTGCTTTGAAAGCGAAAAAACCTTGGTCAGTCCGCGTACTTCGAGCAGATCGCCCATCGCGTCCGTGTTTTCCTCCCGTCTGGAAGTCCGGCGAGTGGCAGCCGGTCCCAGACCCTATTTGCTTTGAACGACTACCGGCTTCGCCTCGTCAACGTCGCTGGCTCTGAACCATCTGGCCGCGTTTTCGAGGTCGTTGACGATACCCAGGCGGGCCATCTCCGCATCCCGCGCCTTGAGACCCTGCAGTGCTTTCGCATGGGCTTCGTGGCCCTCGTGAAGCCGGACTTTCGCACGGCTTCCTTCGGCGAACGGCCGCAGCAGAGGGCCGCCCTTCAGCCACAGCGCTTCAATGATCGGGAACAGGTGGTGCGAGCTTGCGGCCTGATAGATCTTGAAATGGAACAGCCGGTTGCTGTGCAGGAAGCCGCGAACGTCGGTTTCGTCGCTGGCCCGCTCCATGTCCAGGAACGACTGTTCGACATCGGCGATCTGTTCGTCGGTGATTCGTTCGGTCGCCAGCACGGTGGCGAGGCCCTCCAGATTGAGGCGCACGTCGTAGAGCTCCTCGATGCTCTCCCTGCTGAACACCGGAATGCGGGCTGCGCGGTTCGGCAGGATTTCCACACCGCCTTCCGCGCGCAGCCTGACGAGCGCGTCGCGCACCGGCATCGGGCTCGTTCCCAGGGCACTTGCCAGCGAGCGGCTCGACAACGTTTCGCCGGGCGCGAAGTCCCCTTGCAGGATCGCCTCCTTCAGTGCCCGGTAGACCCGCTCCTGCAGGGTCGTGTTGTCGACCGGTTCCAGCATGTCAGGCCACGATTTTCTCTCGTTCAACGGGCGCCAGGGGCCGGCTGTTCGCTTTAACGGAGTATTGACACATACAAGTGGCATCCTCAATATCAAATCTGCGATCTCACATCGCACAAGGCTCGGAAATCGGGCACGGCACGCCTCTCGGGGCGGCCGACCAACGGGAGGAATTCAATGTATCGGCGGCTCCACAAAGCCTCGTCCGGCATCGCCGGGATTTGTGCAGGCACAATCCTCGGCGTGATGGCCGGACTTGCAGCAACACCCGCGCTCGCAGCCAAAGACACCCTCGTCATCGCAATCCCCGGCCTTCCCCAGGGCGTCGACCTGGACAAGCACATCGGTCCGCAGACCTGGACGATGGGCGCCCAGTTGCACGAATGGGGGATGGACTGGGAGTTCGGTCCCTATCCCTTCGAGACCGGCGCCTACTACGATCCGACGAACATATCCGGCTTCGAGTATCCGATCGGCTACACCAACCAGAACATGTCGCCCAGCCTGATGACCGGGTGCGACATTTCCGAAGACGGCAAGACCATCACCTATCACCTGCGCGAAGGCGTGGTCTCCGCGGAAGGCAACGAATTCACCGCCGACGACGTCATCTGGCGCTTCGACCGCGAGCGCGAGCGACCGATCATCTACGCGCTGATCACCCGCCTCTTCAATCTCGACCAGGCCGAGTACGAGAAGGTGGACGACTACACCGTCCGGCTGACCAATCCAACACCGGCCCCGCTCGGGTGCGCGGGTCTGACCAACTTCTACTATCCCTGGCTCGATTCGAAGGCTGTCGAGGCGCACAGCACGCCGGACGATCCGTACGGCGACAACTGGATCGCCACCCACGGCGGCGGCTTCGGCGCCTACCACGTCACGGAGTGGACGCCGGGAAAGCGTGCCGTGATGGAGGCCAATCCGAACTATTGGCGCGGCGAGCCCCAGATCAAGCGGATCATCTGGCTGGTGGTGCCTGAGTCCTCGGGCCGACTCGCGCTCCTGCAGAAGGGCACGGTCGATATCGCCGAGGCCCTGTCCCCCGACGAACTCGCGTCGCTGGAGAGTTCCGACGTCGCGCGTCCCGTCGCGATCCGGGGCAACCGTCAGATGTGGCTCATTCTCAACAACGAAATGAAGCCGTTCGACGACCCGCGGGTCCGCCAGGCCATCAACTACCTGATCCCGCGCGAGGAGATCGTCAACGACGTCTACCACGGCATGGCGAAGGAATGGTCCGGCGTGATTTCCAGCGTGACGCCGGGGTACCAGGATCTCCACCCCTACAGCTACGACCCGGAGAAGGCGAAGCAGCTGCTCGAGGAAGCCGGCTACGGCGACGGGTTCGAAGCCGAACTCGCCTACAGCGCGGGCATTCCGGAGATGGAGAACATCGCGATTGCGCTGCAGAGCGCCCTTGCGGAGCTCAATGTCAGGCTCGACCTGAAGAAGCTGCCGGTCGCGGCCCATTCCGACCTGGTGCAGTCGAAGCAGGCCCAGATGGCATTCTGGATCGACAGTCCGATCCAGCCCGACGTCAACTACGTGATCAATCTGGTCTACACGTCGGGTCCGCTGTCGCTGGTGAACTACAACAAGTTCTCCGATCCGAAGGTCGACGAGATGATCAAGACGGGCGCGTCGATCGTCGATCCCGAAGAGCGGCTCGAGCACCACAAGGGCGTGCAGGAGCGCATCCAGGAAGGTGCCGCGATGGGTTGGGTAGTGGAGCCCTACTACCGGATGGGCATTTCCCGCGACATCGAGGACATCGACTGGAACACCACGCAGTTCTACCGCGTGGCGAAGATCAAAATCCCGGACTGACCTGGGGACATTGCGACGAGGCGCCGCCTGCTCGGCGGCGTCTCCTGCAGTTCCCGGCATCCAGAAATCACCTGAGGATCCCCATGAAGACGAGCAAAGACCGCATCCTGACGACGCACGCCGGCAGCCTACCGCGAACCGACAAGCTGGCGGAACTGCTCATCAAGCGTGACAACGACGTTCCCGTCGACGAGGCCGAACTCCAGCGCGAGATCGAGAAGGCCACGGACTGGGTCGTCGAAAAGCAGCTTGGCAGCGGCATCGACGTCGGCAACGACGGCGAGGAGGCGCGGGTCGGCTTCCAGACCTATGTCAGCGTGCGGCTGTCGGGTTGGGGCGGCGTCTCCGAACGGCTCGGCATGACGGACATCGTCAAGTTCCCCAAGTACGGAGAACTGCTGAGAAGCCGTCTGGCACGGCCGGGCGAACTGACGGCCAAACTGTTCAACTGCGCGCAGTGCCAGCAGGCGGTCCGCTACCAGCCGGACCTCAGCGACGTGAAGCTGGAGATGGACTCCTTCCGGAAAAGCCTCGACCGGTCCGAGCAGAAGTTCGAGGAAACGTTCGTTACCGCCGCCTCCCCCGGCATCATCACCACGACGTTCCTGCGGGACGAGAACAACCCGGACTATTCCACGGACAAGGAATACGTCTACGGCGTCGCCGAGGAGATGAAGAAGGAATACGACTACATCGTCTCGCAGGGCCACCTGCTGCAGCTGGATGCCCCCGACCTCGCCATGGAGCGTGCGTTCATGTTCCAGGAACGGCCGCTGCAGGAGTTCCTGGACCGCATCGAGTTGCACATCGACGCGCTCAACATGGCGCTGGCAGACATCCCCCCGGAAAAGGTGCGCCTGCACGTGTGCTTCGGCAACTGGGACGGCCCGCACATTGATGACGTCGACCTCGAGCCCCTTCTGCCGATCATCTACAAGGCAAAGGTGGGAGCGTTCAGCATGGCGTTCGCCAACCCCCGCCATCAGGCCGACTGGAAGATCATCAAGAAGAACCCCATTCCCGACGACAAGCTGCTGATTGCCGGCGTCATCGACGTGACCACCAACTACCTCGAGCATCCCGAGGTGGTCGCCGACCGCATCGAGCTCTTCGCCGACGTGATGGGCGACCGGGAACGCGTCATCGCCGGCACCGACTGCGGATTCTCCACGGTCGCCGGCTACACGATGGTGGCCGAAGACGTGGTGTGGGCCAAGATGAAGGTCCTCTCGGAAGGGGCGGAAATAGCCTCCAGGCGTTTGTGGGGCTGATCCGCTCCTCAGGGCATCTGCCAAGCCGTTATCGCGAATGAATGGAGGTCTGCGTTGCTCTATATCGACCAGAGGACTTACACGTTCTATCCGCTCAAGATGCCCAAGTGGATCAAGCTGTACGAGGAGTTCGGGCTGCCGGTGCAGCTGAAGCACATCGGCAACCTGATCGGGTTCTTCCAGACCGAGATCGGGCCGCTCAATCAGGTGGTCCATCTCTGGGGCTACGACAGCCTGGACGAACGCCAGCGCCGGCGGGGAGAGATGGCGAAGGACCCGGCCTGGCACGAGTTCCTGAAGCGGAACGAGGAGCTCAATGCCGTCCAATACCAGGAAGACAAGATCATCGTGCCGGTGAGCTTCTCGCCCATCCGGTAGGCTTCGGTCCGCCTACGTGCGCAGCTTGGGGCAGCACCCATAAGAATGCCCCGAGCTGACGCCATCGGTCCCTGCTAGCTGACGTCCCGATCGATACCCGCTGCGCGAGACGTCGGGACGTCTTCATTTCCCGAACAGCCTCACTCCGCATCCGAACCCCGTGTTTCGCGGGACTGCGAGACTCCTACCCGGCGAAGCGCGGCTCCGGCACGCCCCGGATGCCCAGGTCGTGGATCGCAAACAGCGAGCCGCGCAGGACGCCGTCGCCGGGGAAGCGCGGCAGCGGCGGCTTGGCCATCGAGGTGACGTAGAGGATGTCGAGGTTCGGACCCCCGAACATCGCGCTGGTCACCTTCTTCACCGGCATATCTATCACCCGGTCGACGCTGCCGTCAGGGGCATAGCGGATCATCTTGCCGTCGTAGACCTGGGCGCTCCACAGGCAACCCTCGGAGTCGACGGTGGCGCCGTCTGCCGCGCCGCCCGTTGAGGTGTCGATCTTCGTGAAGGTGCGCCGGTTGGAAACGCTGCCTGTGTCGAGGTCGTAGTCGTATGCCCAGATCTCGCCCGACCAGGAGTCGGCGAAATAGAAGGTCTCGCCGTCGGGGCTCCAGCACGGGCCGTTGGAGACGATGATGTTGTCGTCGATCTTGTGCAGCGACAGGTCGGGGTCGAGCCGGTACAGCGCCCCGTTGGGGCCCTCCTCCATGGTGTCCATCGACCCGGCAATGAAACGGCCCCGCTTGTCTACCTTGCCGTCGTTGAGGCGGTTGGCCTCCCTACCCGGCTCCGGGTCGACGATCAGTTCGCAGTCACCGGTCTCGAAGTCCAGGAAATGGAAACCGCGTGCAAGCGAGACAACCGCCCCACCGCCCTTTCGGAGCGCCATGGAACCGATCTTCATCGGCACGTCCCAGGACCGGACTTCGCTTCCGTCTGGCGCACACCGGAAGACGCGGCCGTCGAAGGAGTCGATCCAGTAGAGCCGCTGCTCATCCACATCCCAGAGCGGCCCCTCTCCCAGCGTCGTCTTGACGTCGACCAGAACCTCGATGCGCATCGTTTCCTCCCTCTAGTCCGTGTGTGTCCCGCCCGGCGGGTGTCCAGCGCCATGGTTCGAGACGCCTTGCTGCTCAAAGCTCCTCACCATGAGGTTTCCCGTGTTGTGGCGCATCCGCTCGCTCGCGTCGCCACACCCTCCGCCCTCATCCTGAGGAGGGCGCGCAGCGCTCGTCTCGAAGGATGGACGAGAGGATTCCAACTCTCGGCACGACTTCATCCGCCGAACCGCGGCTCGGGCAGACCAGTCACGCCAAGGCCGTGCACGGCGAACAGGCCGCCGGCCTCCTGCTCCAGCGGCGCGCCGCGGCCGGGCACCGTTCGGGCCATCGAGGTGACGTAGGCGATGTCGAGGTCGGGACCGCCGAAGATCAGACTGGTCGCGTAGTCGACGGGAAGCTGCACGACACGATCGAGCCTGCCATCGGGATCGAAGCGGACGAGCCGGCCGGCATAGACCTCGACGCTCCAGACGTGGTCCTCGGCATCGACGGTTGCCCCGTCGGGGAAGCCGCGCAGGCCCGCGTCAGGGAAGCTGCAGAAGGTCCGCTTGTTCGAGATCGCGCCCGTCGCGGTGTCGTAATCGTAGGCGGAGATCGACCTGGTATAGCTGTCGGCGAAATAGAAGGTCTTCCCGTCGGCGCTCCAGCACGGGCCGTTCGAGCAGATGATGCCGTCCTCGAGCTTGTGGACCGAATGGTCGGCGTCCAGCCGCCACAGGCTCGCCAGCGGATCGCTTTCGCCGTAGTCCATCGACCCGGCAAGAAAGCGTCCCTGGCGGTCGACCTTGCCGTCGTTGAGCCGGATCTTCGGCTCGTCCGAGTTGGTGTCGGCGATCCTTGCGCAGGCTCCGGTGTCGAGATCGAGCGTGTAGAAGCCGTCGCGCAGCGAGACAATCGCGCCGCCGCGGGTCCGTAGTGCCATCGATCCGATGTGGTCCGGCACGTCCCAGTGCCGCCGATCGCCGCCGGAGGCGTCGCAGCGGTGCACCTTGCTGCCGAGGCTGTCGATCCAGTAGAGCCGCTGCTCGTCGACGTCCCAGAGCGGCCCCTCGCCGAGGTCGGCGCGGGCGTCGATAAGGAGTTCGATCTTCAGCATGTGCCTACTCCTCCTCATGGCAAGAAACGGCCTGCCGGATCAGGCAGGAACCCCACACTCCGCTCATTCCGTCCCCGGGTCCGGCTATGCCGGCCCGAGGATAAACTCCAGCGGGACTCCAGTGCGGCGGCTGCGCCGGGTCCTGACGCTGGATCCCCGTTTGCACGGGGATGAGGGGGGCTGCGGCTCGGGCGGTCATTTCCCGCAGATCTCTCAGAAGGCGACCTTGTCGCCGCCCTTGAGCTGCAGGATCTGTCGGGCCTCGTCGGGGGTCGCGAGTTCCAGGCCCAGGCCTTCCACGATCTTGCGCGCCATGCGCACCTGGTCGGCGCTGGAGGTGGCGAGCTTGCCCTTGCCGGCCCACAGCGAGTCCTCCAGCCCGACGCGGATGTTGGCCCCCATGGCGGCGGCCTGGGCTGCGACCCGGAACTGGGCGGAGCCTGCGCCGAGCACCGACCAGCGGTAGTCGTCGCCGAACAGCCGGTCGGCGGTGCGCTTCATGTGGATGACGTCCTCGGGATGAGTGCCGATGCCGCCGAGGATCCCGAACACCGACTGGACGAAGTACGGCGGCTTGACGAGGCCGCGGTCGGCAAAGTGCTTGAGGTTGTAGAGATGGGCGATGTCGTAGCACTCGAACTCGAAGCGGGTGTCGTTGTCGTAGCAGGTCTCGAGGATGTACTCGATGTTGGCGAACGAGTTGCGGAACACGAGGTCGCGCGTCGATTCCAGGTGCTGGCGCTCCCAGTCGAACTTGAAGTCCTTGTACTTCTCCAGCAGCGGGAACAGACCGAAATTGATCGAGCCCATGTTGAGCGAGGCGACCTCGGGCTTGAAGGTGGCCGCCGGGCGGACGCGCTCCTCCACCGTCATGTAGGGGCTGCCGCCGGTGGTGATGTTGATCGCCGCGTTGGTCGCCTGCTTGATGCGCGGCAGGAACCGGGCGAAGGCCTCGGGCGTCTGGTCCGGCTTGCCGGTCTCCGGGTCGCGGGCATGGAGGTGCAGGATCGCCGCGCCGGCCTCGGCCGCCGCCACCGCGTCGGCGACGATCTCGTCGGGCGTGATCGGCAGATACTCCGACATGGTCGGCGTGTGGATCGCGCCCGTGCAGGCGGTGGTGATGATGACTTTTCCCTGTACTGCCATTTGGCTTCAAGCCCTTCCCTTGATCATTTTCCGATATCGGTGTCCGCGCGGCGCTTGTGGGCGGCCAGTGCCATCAGCCTGCGGTCCCGCCACACCTGGCGGTCCTTCAGCCGTTCGGCCGGCAGCGCCCTGCGGCGGTCGGCCTCGACGTCCTTCAGCACGTCGCCGGCCCAGTCTACCCGGTCGCGCATCGACGGGTGAATGCGCGAGTAGATCGACTGGTAGCGCTCGACGTAGTCGCGCACGCCGCCCGGCGCGTTGAGATCGATCGTCTCGAAGGGGCCCATGAACGACCAGCGCAGCGCCAGGCCCTCGCGGATGCCGATGTCGACGTCCTCGACGGTGGCGTAGCCGCTCGCGACGAGCCGGAATGCCTCCTCAAGCAGGGCGCCCTGCATGCGGTTCATGACGAAGCCGTCGAGTTCCTTCTTCATGACGATCGGGGCGTGCCCGGCCGACCGCATGAAGGCCGCAGCCTTTGTCATTGCCTCCTCGGAGGTCCACGGCGCAGGCACCACCTCGACGGCGGGCACCAGATAGGGGGGATTGATCGGATGCACGACCAGGCACCGCGCCCTGCCCTTCAGGTGTTCGGTGAAGCTCGACGGCAGCAGCGCGGAGGTGGAGCTTGCGAGGATCGCGCTCGCCGGCGCCGCCTCGTCGAGCATCGCGAAGACGGTCTTCTTGATCTCGACGTCTTCCGGCGTGTTCTCCTGGACGTGGTCGACGTCCTTCAGCACTTCCCCCAAGTTCGCCTCTGCCGACATCCGGCCGCGCACCGTGGCCGGCTCGGCGCCGTTCAGAAGGTCGTTGGCGGCGAGTTCGGGGAGGACGCCCTCGACGTAGTCCAGCGCAGCGGCGGGCGCGGAGGCGTCGGCGTCCCACAGGACGATGTCGTGGCCGGCGCGGGCGTAGCTGATCGCCCAGGCGCGTCCGATGAAGCCGGTACCGATGATTGCTACTCTTGCCATTCCGGTTTCCTGAATCTTGGCCCCGTTGCCTGGGATTGGATTGATATGGTGTCAAGCGTGCACCAACCTCCCCTCACTCCCGCGGAAGCGGGAGTCCAGGAGCGGCGGATGCGCCATGTTGTTGCGCTGGATCCCCGCTTGCGCGGGGATGAGCGGTTGTGAGAATTGGCCCACATCGTCGATGCCTTACAGCGACTCGACGTTGCGATCGACCCCGATCGACTGGCCGGAAATGCTTTCGCCGGGTTTGGAGAACAGGAAGGCCACCGTGTTCGCCACGTCCTGGTTGGTGACCATCCGGCGCATCGATATGCGGTCGAGATAGGTTTTCTCCATCTCCTCGTAGGAGACGCCGACCTGATCGGCGCGGGCCTGGATGACGCCCGACATGCGCGGCCCCTCGACGATGCCCGGCAGGATCGCGTTGACGCGGATGTTCGAGGGCCCGAGTTCCTTGGCGAGGCTGTTGGTCAGGCCGATGATGCCGAACTTGGCCGAGGAATAGGGCGTGCGGTAGGCGTAGCCGAACCGGCCGGCGGCCGACGACATGTTGACGATGGAGCCGCCGCCGGCCGCCTTGATCATCGGCACGGCGCGGCGGGCGCACAGGAACTGCCCGGTCAGGCAGACGTCGATGCAGCGGCGCCACTCGGCCGGATCGATCTCGTCGATGCCGCCGGTCGGCCCGGCGATGCCGGCATTGTTGACCAGCGCGTCGAGGCCGCCCAGGGACGCCGATATCTCGTCGAACCAGGCATCGACCTGCGCCTCGTCGGATACGTCGACCTTGCTTGCGCCGGCGTCAGGATGCGCGGAGGAGAAGTCGGCGAGGAACTCGTCGGAGACGTCGCAGATGTGGACCCGGGAGCCGTAGCCGATCAGCGTATCGGCGATCGCCCGGCCGATGCCGGAGGCGCCCGCGGAGATGGCGACACGCAAGCCCTCGAGTCCCGAATTCAGGGGTGACACGCCTTCGGCCTGGGCACTCATTGCACTCGCTCCCGTATGGATTCGTTCATGACCGTCGATCCCTCAGCGCGATCACCGCGCCCAGCACCACCAGGCCGAACAGGATCGCGCGCGTCGCGTATGGCAGTGTGGTGCCGGCCAGCAGCGTCTGCAGGCCGGTCAGCAGCAGCACGCCACCGAGCATTCCCAGGTAGTGGCCGCGGCCGCCGGTGATCAGCGCGCCGCCGACCACCACGACGGCGATCGAGGGCAGCAGGTACTCGTCGCCCATGCCGAGGCTCGCCTGTCCGGAGAACCCGGTCAGCAGGATCCCGACCAGCGCCGAGCAGAGGCCGGACAGCATGTAGACCAGCACCAGCGTGCGGCCGACCCTGATGCCGGACAGTTCGGCGACCCGCAGGCCGTTGCCGATGCCGTAGACCCGGCGCCCGAACGGGGTGCGGCCGAGCAGGACCACGGCGCAGACGACGAAGGCGACGAGGAAGAACACCACCGGCGTGACGCCGAGGATCTTGGAGGTCATGAAGGCGCGCAGCATCGGCGAGGAGAAGCCGTCCGGCGTGCCGCCGGAGTAGATCAGCGCCAGCCCCTGCAGGATGCCGTTGGTGGCCAGCGTCATGACGATAGGCGACAGGCCGAGAAAGACGATGCCGAGCCCGTTGACGATGCCGATGATGCAGCCGACGACCAGCACGATCGGCAAGGCGTAGATCAGCGCGGCGTCGGAGCCCTTCACCATGCCGGCGAGCAGGATCCCGCACAGGCCGATCGTCCAGGGCACCGACAGGTCGAGGCCGCCCGTCAGGATCACCGTGCCCTGCCCGAGCGCCAGGATCGCCAGGAACGACGACAGCACGATCAGCGAGTTGTAGTAGGTCCAGTTGAAGACCGCGTTGCCCAGCACGAACTGGGTGACGACGATCGCCACCACGAAGCAGACATAGGCCGGTACGGCGTAGCGCAGCGTCTCGGCGTGGCGAACGCGGAACGGCGGCAGGGCCGCCGCCGGCACGCCCCTGCCGGTCTGCTCGGTCAGGCTCAACCGCCTGGCGAGCGAGCCGATTTGGCTCGGCAGGCGCCCATTGCGCCAGGCCGACAGACGCGCGCTGCCGTCGCGAAGCTGGCGGGCGAGCGCGGAATCGCGGCTGAGCGAGGCGCCGAGCACCGCCAGGATCAGGATCAGCCCCTCGGCCACCGTGGAATAATAGGCAGAGATGTTCAGCACCAGCAGGATGTTGACGACCATCATCAGGATGTAGGCGCCGAAGATAGAGCCGACCGGGCCGCCGCGACCGCCGCCCAGCAGGGTGCCGCCGACGACGACCGCCGCGAACACCTGCAGCAGCATCGGGTTGCCGATCAGCGGATCAGCCGACCCGGTCTGGCCGGAGATGAAGACGCCTGCCAGCCCGTAGCAGCCGCCGGCCAGCACGTAGACGAAGAACAGCACCCAGGCGGACCGTACGCCGGCCGAACGAGCCGCGTCCGGATCGCTGCCCACCGCATAGATCGCGGTGCCGAAACGCGTTCCCTTGAGCCACAGCCAGGCCAGAATGACGACGCCCAGCAGGACGATCGGCATCGGCAGCCATTCGCTGACGGCGTCGCCGACAAATATGCCGAGCGAGGGCGCGACGAAGCCGCCCGGCTTGTCCATGATCAGGAGGGTGATCCCCTGTACGATGAACATCGTGGACAGGGTGACGACGATCGGCTGCAGGCGCAGGAAGGCGACGAAGAAGCCGTTGAACGCCCCCGTGACGACGCCAATGGAAATGCCGACCAGCGTCCAGAATAGGGGCCCCGGGTCGGGCTGGCCCATCTCGTAGCTTGAGGCGAGCACCACGTTGACCAGCGAGATCACCGCCCCGGCCGACAGGTCGAAGCCGCCCGACAGGATCACGAACGTCTCGCCGACCGCCGCGATCGCCAGCGTGGCGCCGCCCGACGAAAGGTAGCTGACCTCGAAATAGGTCATCGGACCGGGAGATATCAGGTCGGCGAACAGGAACAGTGCCGCAAAGACCGCGATGGCGATCAGCAGCCCGCGATGCCGCCCAATCCTGATGCCCCGCAACAGCCCGCCGGACCGGGACCGGATTGCCGCGGCCTCGCTCATGCCACCCGCTCCGCCATCTTCGATTCGCCCCCGAGCGCGGCCTTGACGATCGCTTGCTCGCTCAGGCGCTCGGCCGGAATCTCCTCGGCGACGCGGCCGCCGTAGAGCACCATCACCCGGTCGGCGAGATTGACGAGTTCCGGGATCTCCGTGGAGAAGAACAGGATCGATCCGCCGGCCTCGACATATTCGCGCATCAGCACGTAGAGCTCGTGCTTGGTGCCTACATCGATGCCACGGGTCGGATCGAACAGGAGCAGGATCCGGCTCTCCGACACCAGCCACTTGGCGATCGCGATCTTCTGCTGGTTGCCGCCCGAAAATGCGCCGACCGGGGTCCAGAGGGCCCGCCGGTCGACATCGATCCGGTCGAAGACGCGGGAGATCGCCGTGCGCTCCGCCTCGCCGTCGATGAGGCCGAAGCGCGTGAACCGCTCGATGACCGGCAGCGAGGCATTGTGCTTGCCGTTCAGCTTGAGGAACAGCGCCTCCGTCTTGCGGTCCTCGGGCACCATGCCGAGGCCGATATTGGCGCCGATGGCATCTGCCGGCGATGTGAAGGTCACGGGCTTGCCGTCGACCGAGATCGTGCCGGAATGGATTTCCGCCATGCCGAAGCAGGCAAGGAACAGATCGAGCTGGCCCATCCCCTGAAGGCCGCCGACGCCGAGGATTTCGCCCCGGCGCAGCGAGAATGAGGCATCCTTCAGCTTGCGGCCGGCGCAGAGCTGCGCGGCCGCGAGCACTTCGGGTCCCTGGTCAGCACCGGCGTCCGGACGAGACGGGAAGGTCTGGGATATCGAGCGGCCGATGATCATCTCGATGACGTCGCCGTCCGAGAACCCCGAGACGTCGCCGGTGGCGATGTGACCACCATTGCGCAAGACGGTCAGCCGATCGCAGAAGGCACGCACCTCCGGCATCCGGTGCGAAATGAAGACAATCGTCACCCCCTCGCCCTTCAGCCTGGCGATAACGTCCCCGAGCCAGTCGACATCGCGACCGCTGAGCGTCGAGGTGGGTTCGTCGAGCAGCAGAATGCGCGGCTTGCGGTATATTGCCCTGGCGATCTCGATCTTCTGCTGGACAGCGAGGTCCAGGTCGCGAACCTCGTCCTCGAGGTCGATGCCGGCGATGTCGAAGCGCTCGAAGTGCGCGGCAACGTCGCGCGCGGCCATGCGTCGCCGGATCATGCCGATCGGTCCGACCGGGGCATAGGGCAACAGCATGTTGTCGAGGACGGTCAGGTCCTTGACGAGCGTCATTTCCTGGAACGCGGTCTCGATGCCGAGCCTGTGCGAGGCGCGAGGCGAGCCGAGCCGCGCCTGTTCGCCAAAAACGGTGAACCCGCCGGAATCCGGCTCGATCAGCCCCGACAGCAGCTTCACGATGGTGGACTTGCCGGCACCGTTCTCGCCCAGCAGGGCATGGACGGTGCCCGGAGCGATGTCGAACGACACGTCGTCCACCGCGACCGTGGCGCCGAACGACTTGCGAATGCTGTCGGCCTTCACCGCGGAAGCGGTCGATGTGTCCGGTGCCGGAACGGTCGCGGCGGACATGCGCCGGTATCTCCTGACTGGGTCGAGCATCGGCCCGGCACGGTCCCGCAGCAATGCGGATCGGCCGGGGCCATTCGGCGAGGGTCACTCCCCGGATGGACCGGGTAGGCGACGGGACCGCCGGCTTGCGGCGGCCCCGTACCTTGCGAGCCTATTCCTGGATTTCGGGCTGACCGACGAGCGCCGCGTTCAGCCCAATTTCCGGGGTCTCTTCGGAGAAGATCGAGGCGAACCAGCCCGGGTTGACGACGATCGAGGGCAGGAAGGCATTGCAGCCGTCCTTCATCTCCTGCCAGGTGCCTTCCTTGCACAGCTTGATCGTCTCGTTGGTGACGATCGGCAGCGGCAGGATGGTCGTCTTCTCGATCTCCTTACCGTCGAGCTTCTCGACCGCGAGCTTCAGCGCCAGACCGCCGGAATAGGGCGGAGAGGCGTAGGAGATGCGGGGAGCGTTGAGCGGCGCGTAGGGAGATGCGGCGCCCTCCACCTCGGTGTCCGTCGGCAACATCTGGATGCGGCCGCCGTTTGCGCCTTCGCCGGCGCACGGGATCAACTCCTCCGCCGTCTTGCCGGCCTCGAGCTGCATCGCGTTGGCGGTGTAGCAGCCGACCTGCAGCCACAGGCCGTCGATATCGTCCCAGTCACGGGTGGCAAGGATCTTGGAGAGCTCGGTGCGGGTAACCGCCTGGCTCCACATGCCGACCGCCTCGCCGACGATGTTGATGTCGGGATGCTTGGCGAAGACCTCCTTGGCGGCCTTGGTGCGCAGCGTATCCACGGAGGTGCCCGGCACGCCGGTCAGGATGACTATGTCGCCCTTGCCGTCGAGTTGCTCGACCAGCCATTCCGCAGTCACGCGGCCGGCTTCCTCCTGATCGATGTGGACGTTGTAGGCGCATTCCTCGGTGATCTCGGCATCGTAGGCGATGACGATGACGCCCTTGGCGCAGGCGTTCTTCACAACCGAGTTCAGCGCCGTCGGGGATATTGGAAAGACGATGATCGCGTCGGCGCCGGCCTGCACCATCGCGTTGATCTGCTGGATCTGGCGCTGAGCGTTCGGTCCGGCCACCTGCACCTGCAGGTCGACCTTGTCCTTCATCGAGTCATGGGCCGCCATGGCCTTGACCATGTTGGCGGCCTCGGCCTGCCAGTCGTTGCCGATGTAGCTCATCGACAGGAAGATCTTGTACTTGTCGTTGTCCTGCGCATGCGCGCCATGCGCCGCGACGGCCATGCCCGCGGCGACGGCACCGGCGGCTGCATAGCGTATCAACTTCGAAACAATTTTCATGGATTTCCTCCCAGTCGTCCTCGTTCCGGCTCCCCTGGGACAGCAGACAACGGGCCTGCCGCCGTATGCCAGAAGAACGGCCGCGCTTGCATGCGCTGTTTTGATCATAGATCATACATCAATGATGCTGCAACCATCCGAATGGTATTCCGCGATCAGCCGGCTTGCCGGCGCCGCCGGGACCGGCGAGTTGACTTGTCCGCCGGGACAGGATCGAAGAGCGCATCGCAACAGGGGCCAGAAATGACGAGCACGACCGCAACGCGGGCCGAGTTGCCCGGTGTGGCAAAAATCCCGAGGGAGACCCTGCAGGACCGCGTCTACCGGCAACTGACGGATCTCATCCTCAACGGCGAGATTCCGCCGGGCCAACTGGTCACCATCCAGGGCATCGCGGACGCCTTCGGCACCAGCGCCATGCCCGTCCGCGAGGCGCTGAAGCGGCTTGCGTCGGCGAACGTGCTGACGGTGGTGTCGGGCAGGTCGATCGGCATTCCGCTGCTGACGGCGGAGCGCCTGTCGGACCTGCGCAGGGTGCGCCGCGAGATCGAGCCGATCGCCGCGGAATGGGCGATCGGCAACGTCACGCCGGCGATGATCTCCGGGCTCAACGCACATCTGCAGGCCATGGACACCGCGATTGCGGCGGGAGACATCAAGGCGTTTCTGCGGGGCAACCGGGCGTTTCACTTCGCCATCTACACGGCGGCGGGCTCGCCGGCCCTCGATGCGATCATCGAGACGCTATGGCTGCAGATCAGTCCGTACTTCCATATGCTCTACGACTCGGGAAACTATCCGGTAGCGAACCGCGAGCACCGAAGCATGGTCGATGCCCTGGAGGCCGGCGACCGCAAGGCGCTGCGCGGTAGCGTCTGCCGCGATATCGACATGGCCTACGAGGTGCTGATCGGCTTGCTGGCCTGACCGGCGCGCTGTCGCCTCACCCGGCCGGCCGGAAGTTCGCGAACTGCCATGGATCGTGCGGGTCGGCCGGCTCGTCAATGAAGGTACGCTGCGCGAGCGGAGTCCAGTCCGTTCGCTCGCACAGGATGCGGCCCAGATAGGGCCGTGCCGCCTCCAGAACGAAATCGTGCGGCAGATCCTCGGGCTCGCAGTATCCCCGCGCCGGATTGACCAGCGCCCACATGGTGGCCGCGACGACCCCAGCTGCGACCTGCAGCGCGGTCGGGTTGGAGTACGGCACGATGCGGCGGGCCTCGTGGATATCGAGGTGCGAGCCGTACCACAGGCCGTTCAGGCCATGACCGAGCAGCAGGACACCGAGCTCGTCGTGGCCGTCCACCACGTCGCGCTTGATGATCCGCTCCTCCTCCGGGGCCTGCCAGCCGCTCATCATGGTCTCGTGCAGGCTGGCAAAGGCGCTGTCGCACGGCAGGTACACGAACGAGACCGTCGGACGGTAGGCCGCTCCGGTACCCTCTTCCCCTCGGGCGACGGTCAGATAGTCGCTGAGCGTCACGGTCTCGCTGTGGGGGATCGCGATGCCGAGGAACTGGCCATGCGTCGGCACCCAGGAATAAAGCAGGAAGCGCGCGGCGGGCTGATCGATGTAGATCGTGTTGCGCGGCCCCGACGTCTGGCGCTTCGCGTCGTCCGGCATCACCCGCTCGTGGGTCCCCCAACCGAGTTCCACCGGCATCATCGCCTCCTCGATGAAGCCGGGGATGCTCCAGGTGTTGACGAATTCGCCGGGCCGCTTCGGGCGGCTCGACATCTGGGTGTCGCGTTCGGAGATGTGGACGATCTTGGTACCGGTCCGCTCCGCGAGGCGCGCCCAGGCTTCGCTGCCGTCCGGCGGATCGAAGTCGAGCCCCATGCCCGTCGCCACCTCGATCAGCGCCGCCTTGGCGAAATGGCTGACAAGCCCCGGATTGGCGCCGTGGGTGAAGACCGCCGTGGGTCCGTTGGCCGTCCAGCCGGCCGCGGCCCGCTGCCGCGCCCGCTGGTGCAGCGTGTATTCGGTACGTTCGGCGGCCGGCCGTTCGGCGTCGTCGACGTAGCCCTCCCACGGTTCGAGCGCGGTATCGACGTAGATCACGCCGCAGCGATGGCACCAGTCGGCGACGTCGACGGAATCTATGCCCACGGTCAGATTGATCAGCAGGTCGCCCGGAGCCGTGATCTCCCGCAGAACCGCGCCGAGATTGTCGGGCGTGACGGTCCGGTTGAGATAGGCCACGCCTGCGTCGAGAAAGGGTGAGATCAGGTCCGGCGGATCGAAGCGGTCAACGATCCTGAAGCGTTCCGCCGGGCGGCCGAGCCGGTCGAGCAGCAATGGCAGAACGCATTGTCCGATCGTGCCGAAACCGAGCATGACGATATGGCCGACGGTCGCGTCGTCCGGCAGGCGATTCAGCGGCGATTGGCGGTTCATGGCTCCAGTGCGGTCGAGAAACGGCTTTTCTGTTAAGCAGTTTGCGCTTCCCACCGCAACAACAGCACCGACTTCCCGGCCCGGCCACGCTACCCACCGGCCCGGCGCGGCGTCACAAAGCGGGTGCATCGCCGCGCCCGCCATGCCAATCTCTGACCAACCGGTCAAAGGCCGCGCCTGCGGGTATGCCGGAGTATCAACAAGGAGGTGGGACAATGCGATTTTCGATCGTTGCCGCAATCGCGGCTGCCGCTCTTGTCGGCCAGGCCCATGCCGCCGACGTGAATCCCGCCGTCGTCTACGACGCCGGCGGAAAATTCGACAAGTCCTTCAACGAGGCTGCCTACACCGGCGCGGAGCGCTTCAGGAGCGAGACCGGCATCGAGTACCGCGACTTTGAGGTGCAGAACGACTCCCAGCGCGAACAGGCACTGCGCAACTTCGCCCGTCGCGGGCACGACCCGATCGTGGCCATCGGCTTCTCTCAGGCCCAGGCGGTCGAGAAAGTCGCCCAGGAGTATCCCGACACCCACTTCGCCATCATCGACATGGTGGTCGACCTTCCCAACGTCCGCTCGGTGGTCTTCAAGGAGGAGGAAGGCTCCTACCTCGTCGGCATGATCGCCGCGATGGCATCGAAAACCGGCAAGATCGGCTTCGTCGGCGGGATGGACGTCCCGCTGATCCGCAAGTTCGCCTGCGGCTACGTGCAGGGCGCCAAGGCGATCAATCCCGACATCGAGGTGTTCCAGAACATGACCGGAACGACCGGAGCGGCCTGGAACGACCCTGTGCGCGGCGGCGAACTGGCCAAGTCGCAGTTCGACAAGGGCGCCGACGTCGTCTACCAGGCCGCCGGCGGCACCGGTCTCGGCGTGCTGCAGGCCGCCGCCGACGAGGGGAAATACTCGATCGGCGTCGACTCCAACCAGAACCACATCCATCCCGGTTCGGTGCTGACGTCGATGCTCAAGCGCGTCGACAACGCCGTCTACGACGCCTTCATGGACCTCAAGGACGATGCATGGTCCACCGGCGTGGAGGTGATGGGCCTCGAGCAGGACGGGGTCGGCTGGGCCCTCGACGAGCACAACGAGGACCTGATCACCGACGACATGAAGAGCAAGGTCGACGCCGCCTCGCAGGACATCGTCTCCGGCAAGACCAAGGTGCACGACTACATGTCGGACTCGACCTGCCCGGTGTCCTGACCGCTGGCGTCACGGGAACTCCGGCTGACCAAAGGTCGGGTTCACGACCAGGCACATGACGGCAACGTGGGATCCCCCTCACCCGGCGGCGGTGCCGCCGACCTCTCCCCGAACGACATCGGATGTTTCCGATGTCGTCAGTGTCGACTGCATAGTCGGGAACACCCGACTATGCGGGGGAGAGGTGGGGGGATGCCGCGCGTCTCGAGATCGCACCTCTCCTCCGAGACGCGGAGCACCCGTCGTAGGCGGCGGTCACATCCGCAGCCACACCTCTCCCTTGGGGAGAGGTCGGGCCGCGCCAGCGGGCCGGGTGAGGGGATCGGGCGGCGCGTATGGCACCCGCCCCTCGGCTCGGGCGGCACTTGCCTGCCTTGCATTGGTCGCCCCGCTGACCGGCTGCACCGGCGCCTCGCAGGGCGTGCAGCCGATCGCCGTCAGTTCGGGCGACGCGGCCGGGTCGGTGTCGGCCTATCGCGCGAGCAACGGGCGCGGCCCTGTCACCGCGAATGCCAGGCTCAACGCCCTCGCGGCGCGGCAGGCTCTGGCGATGGCGAAACGGGGAACGCTGAGCCATACGCTGGACGGGTCGCTGCAGACGCGGCTGAAGAACGGCGGCTACGCCTGGTTCGTCGCCGTCGAGAACGTCAGCGCCGGCTACGACACGTTCGACGCGGTGCTGGCCGGGTGGACGACCTCCCCCGGCCACCGCGCCAACCTGCTCGAACGCGACGTCTCGGAGATCGGCGTCGGCGCCGCCCGCGCCGACGACCGCTACGGCAGCTACTGGGCGCTGATCCTGGCGTCGCCGGAAGCGGCCGCGGGCTCGGGTATGCTGGCTGCGGGCGGGTGAAGACCAGATGAGCAGGTCCGGCGAGGCTTCGCACCCTCCTCCAGCCATCGAACTGGCCGGCATCGACAAGAGTTTCGGCGCCGTACACGCAAACCGGAACATCGACCTGAAGATCGGCAAGGGGACGATCCACGGCATCGTCGGCGAGAACGGCGCCGGCAAGTCGACCCTGATGTCGATCCTCTACGGCTTCTATCAGGCCGACCGGGGCGAGATCCGGATCGACGGCGCGCGGGTCGACATCCAGTCGCCGGACGACGCCATCGCGGCGGGCATCGGGATGGTGTTCCAGCATTTCATGCTCGTGGAGCCGTTCACCGTGCTGGAGAACGTCATGCTCGGCGCCGAGGGCGGATCGCTGCTTCGCAAGGGTGTGGCACAGGCGCGAGCCGAACTGCAGCGGCTCGAGCGCAGCTACGCGCTGGAGGTCGATCCCGACGCCGTGGTGGGTGACCTGCCCGTCGGACTGCAGCAGCGCATCGAGATCCTGAAGGCGCTCTATCGCGGCGCCGAGACTCTCATCCTCGACGAGCCGACCGGCGTGCTGACACCGGCGGAAGCGGACCATCTGTTCCGCATCCTTCGGCAGCTCCGGGACCAGGGCAAGACGGTCATCCTGATCACCCACAAGCTGCGCGAGATCATGGCGGTGACCGACGAGGTCTCGGTGATGCGGCGCGGCGAGATCGTCGACACGCTGAAGACCGCCGAAACGACGCCGGAACGGCTCGCTGAACTGATGGTCGGCCGGCGCGTCCTCCTGCGGGTCGACAAAGCGGCCGCCAGCCCCGGCGCGGCGATGCTGGACGTCCGCCATCTGACACTGCGGGACGGGCGCGGGGTCACCCGTCTGGATGACATCTCCTTCGAGATCCGGGCGGGCGAGATCGTCGGCATCGCCGGTGTCGTCGGCAACGGCCAGTCGGAACTGCTGGAAGTGATCTCGGGGATCCGCAGGGCGACATCCGGCACCGTGCGGGTCGACGGCATGCCCGTCGACGTCACGGGAACGACGGATGCGTCCTACCAGCGCTCGATCGGCGTCGCCCACGTGCCGGAGGACCGGCACCGTATGGGCCTCGTCGTGGCCTTCGAGGAGAACGAGAACGCGATCCTCGGCTACCACGACGACGATGCCTACCTGAACGGTCCGTTCCTGGATACCGACGCCGTCCGGGATCATGCGCGCAAGCGCATGGAGCAGTACGATATCCGGCCGCCCGACTGCCGCCTGAAGACAGAGAACTTCTCCGGCGGCAACCAGCAGAAGATCGTTCTGGCCCGCGAGATGGAGCAGCACCCGAAGGTGTTGCTGGTCGGTCAGCCGACGCGCGGCGTCGACATCGGCGCGATCGAGTTCATCCACCATCAGTTGATCGCCATGCGCGACGCCGGCGCCTCGATCCTGCTCGTTTCCGTGGAGCTCGACGAGATCCGCTCGCTCTCCGACCGCATCCTGGTGATGTGCGGCGGCCGCATCGTCGGCGAGCGCGGGCCGGAGGCGAGCGAACGGGAACTCGGCCTGTTGATGGCGGGCGTCGGCGGGCCCGACCCCGGCGCCACCGCCGGGGGACCGCCGCGATGACCGGGGCGCAAGTGGCACCGCCGGCCAACGCGCGCAGGCGCCGGGCGTCCCTTCCCGGCTGGATCGAATACGCGGTCCTCCCCCTGGCCAACCTGCTCGCCGCCTTCCTCGTGTCCGGCCTGGTCGTCCTGTTCGTCGGTGAGAATCCGTTCGAGGCCGTCAAGATCCTTCTGTGGGGCTCGCTCGGCTTCGGCGAAGGCATCGGCTTCACGCTGTTCTACGCCACCAACTTCATGATGACCGGCCTTGCCGTCGCGGTCGCCTTCCACGCCGGCCTGTTCAACATCGGCGGCGAGGGGCAGGCCTATGTCGGCGGCCTCGGCGTCGGGCTGGCGGCACTGGCGCTCGACCGCTACGTGCCGTGGTGGGTGACCTTTCCGGTCGCAGTCGCCGCGGCCGCCGTCTTCGGCGCGGCGTGGGCGCTGATCCCGGCCTGGCTGCAGGCCAGGCGCGGCAGCCACATCGTCATCACCACCATCATGTTCAATTTCATCGCCTCGGCGCTGATGGTCTGGCTGCTGGTGGACCATCTCACTCCGGCCGGCTCCATGCAGCCGGAGACCCGCACCTTCGAGGCGGGCGCACACCTGCCCGAGCTCGGCGGCTTGTTCGCACTACTCGGCCTCGAAATCGGTGGCGCGCCGGTCAACATCACCCTGTTCGTCGCCCTGGCCGCCTGCGTTCTGGTCTATGTCCTGATCTGGCGAACCAGGCTCGGCTACGAAATCCGCGCGGTCGGCTTCAATCCGACGGCGGCGGTCTACGCGGGTATCTCGCCCGTGAGGATAACCATCGTCGCCATGCTGATCTCCGGCGCCCTCGCCGGCATCATGGCGCTCAATCCGATCATGGGCGAGCAGTACCGCCTGCAGATCGACTTCGTCGCGGGCGCCGGTTTCGTCGGTATCGCGGTGGCCCTGATGGGCCGCGCCCATCCGGTCGGCATCGCCCTGGCGTCGATCCTGTTCGGCATGCTCTATCAGGGCGGCGCCGAACTCGCCTTCGAGATCCCGGCCATCTCCCGCGACATGATCGTGGTGATCCAGGGGCTAGTGATCCTTTTTGCCGGAGCGCTGGAGAACATGTTCCGCCCCGGCTTCATCCGCGGCTACGGATTGTTCACGGAGGGTCGCGCGCCACCCGCGGCGCGGGCGGAGGGGTCATGATGGACTTCCACTCCGTCATCCTCGTGCTCGATTCCTCGGTGCGGCTCTCCGTGCCGCTCATCTTGGCGGCGCTGGCGGGGCTGTACTCGGAGCGCTCCGGCATCTTCGACATCGGGCTGGAAGGCAAGATGCTGGCCGGCGCATTCGCCGCCGGGGCGGCGGGCGCTCTGGCGGGGTCGGCGATCGCCGGCCTGGCGGCGGGAATTCTGGCGTCGGTGGGACTGGCGCTTGTGCACGCCTACGCCTCGATCACCCAGCGCGGCAACCAGATCGTCTCCGGTGTCGCGATCAACTTCCTCGCCGCCGGGCTGACCGCATTCCTCGGCTACGCCTGGTTCTCGCGCGGCGGGCAAACGCCGCAGCTGCCGGCGTCAGGCCGGTTCCAGTCGCTGACCTGGCCTGGCGCCGAGGTCGTGCGGGACGTTCCGGTCGTCGGACCGATCTACGCTGAACTGATCTCCGGCCACAACATCCTCGTCTATCTCGCCATCCTCGCGGTTCCGTTCACCTGGTGGGTAGTCTATCGGACCCGATTCGGACTGAGGCTTCGGGCCGTCGGCGAGAACCCGGCCGCCGTCGACACAGCCGGCATCTCGGTGGTCTGGCTGCGCTACCGGGCGGTCATCATCTGCGGCGTGTTCTGCGGCATCGCCGGGTCGTACCTCTCGATTGCCCAGTCAGCCGGTTTCGTGCGCGACATGACGGCGGGCAAGGGCTTCATCGCGCTCGCCGCGCTGATCTTCGCAAAGTGGCGGCCATGGCCGGTGCTCGGCGCCTGCCTGCTATTCGGGCTCCTGGACGCGGTGGCGATCCGGCTGCAGGGGGCGAGCCTTCCCGGGATCGGCGAGGTTCCGGTACAGTTCATGCAGGCCCTGCCCTACGTGCTGACCGTCATACTGCTGGCCGGTTTCATCGGCAGGGCGGTGCCGCCGAAGGCCGGCGGCATACCCTATGTCAAGGAACGATGATGAGCGATCCGCGCAATCTGTTCGAGGCGGCCAGGGCAGTCATGGCGAATGCCCATGCCCCCTACTCCGGTTTCCCCGTCGGCGCGGCATTGCGCACGCCCGGCGGCACGATCCATGCCGGCTGCAACGTCGAGAACGCCTCCTATCCCGAGGGCTGGTGCGCGGAAACGTCGGCGGTCGCCCACATGATCGCGGCAGGCGAAAGGGAGATCGTCGAAATCGCGGTGGTGGCGGAGCGGATGGATCGCATCACCCCGTGCGGCGGCTGCAGGCAGCGGCTCAAGGAATTCGGGACGGCCGACACGCTTGTGCATCTCTGCGACCGGGACGGCGTCGTGGGGACGGTACGCCTCGGCGAACTGCTGCCGATGGCGTTCGGCCTGGAGGGGCGATGACCGAGACAACGGCAGCGCTGATCGCCGACCGCGCGGGGCATCGTCCGACCGTCGGGCTGGTCCTGGGATCGGGCCTCGGCGGACTTGTCGAGGCCGTCGCGGACCGCGTCGCGATCCCCTATGCCGACCTGCCGGGTTTTCCGCAGCCGTCCGTCTCCGGTCACGCAGGAGCGCTCGTGCTCGGTACGCTTTCGGGCACGCCCGTCGCGATGCTGTCGGGGCGCGCGCACTACTACGAGGAGGGGCGGCCCGACGCCATGCGCTTCGCGCTCGAGGTGCTGAAGCGGATCGGCGTCGAGACGCTGGTCCTAACCAACTCCGCCGGCAGTCTTCGCGCAGACGCGCCGCCGGGCTCGGTCATGCTGATCACCGACCACATCAACCTGGCCGGCGCCAACCCGCTGATCGGCGAGAAGAGCGATGCCCGCTTCGTCGGGCTGACGAGCGCCTACGATCCCGAGTTGCGGACCCTGGCAACGGCAGCGGCCGAGGCGGAGGGTCTCGACCTCGCCAGCGGCGTCTACGCCTGGTTCTCCGGCCCGTCCTTCGAGACGCCGGCGGAAATTCGCATGGCCGGCATTCTGGGCGCCGACGCTGTCGGCATGTCGACCGTGCCGGAGGTGATCATTGCCCGGTTTCTCGGGATGCGCGTGCTCGCCTTCTCCGTGATCACCAACATGGCCGCCGGCATCACCGGCGCTGAACTGTCGCACGAGGACACCAAGGCGATGGCGCCGGAGGGCGGCGGCAAGCTGGCGCGACTGCTGACCCGTCTGATAGGGGACATGCGATGACGAAGCCGAAACCGAAGACGGTCGCCGAGCGGGCGCTCGCCTGTCTGGATCTCACCAACCTGGAAGACGGTTGCTCCCCCGCCGACATCGTTCGCCTCTGCGGGCGAGCGCAGACCGACCACGGTCCGGTCGCCGCCGTGTGCATCTGGCCGCGCTTCGTTCCTCAGGCTAAGGAACTGCTTGAGGAAACTCTCACAAAGATCGCTGCGGTCGTCAATTTTCCTGCGGGAGACTCGCCGCCCGCCTGGGTGGTCGGCGAGACGCGCAATGCGGTGAGTGACGGGGCAGACGAGATCGACATGGTAATCCCGTGGCGTCTGCTGCGGAACGATCCCGACGAGGTCGGACGCCAGATCGACCGGGTCCGCAAGGCGGCAAAAGATAGAATTCTCAAGACGATACTGGAAACAGGCGAACTGAAGAGTGAAGCAGCCATTCGAAAGGCGACCGAAATCGCGATCAGTGCCGGCGCCGACTTCGTCAAGACATCCACCGGAAAGGTGAAGGTCAACGCCACACCGAAGGCCGCCAGCGCCATGCTGGAGGTGATCAGGGAACACGGCGGCAAGACCGGCTTCAAGGCCGCCGGCGGCGTACGCAGCCTCGACGATGCGGCCACCTACCTCGGCCTGGCCGACGACATTCTCGGCAAGGACTGGGCGCGGCCCGGGACCTTCCGTTTCGGCGCGTCCGGGCTGCTGGACGCGCTCCTGGCGGTGCTGGAGGGCCGAACGAAGGGTCCTCCCGCCCAGAAGTCCGCCGGATCGAAGACCGCAAGGAAGTCCGGAAGGACCGGCAAGGAATACTGATGACGTTCCTCCCGCAGGAGATTATCCGCAAGAAGCGCGACGGGCACGCCCTGGACGAAGAGGAAATACGCTTTTTCGTCAAGGCACTGACGGAGGGTTCTGTCACCGAAGGTCAGGTTGCAGCGCTTGCCATGGCGATCTTCTTCCGCGACCTCGACACCGCCGAACGCGTGACACTGACACTGGCGATGCGGGACTCCGGCATGGTGCTGGACTGGCCTGCCGGCGAGGGCCCCGTCCTCGACAAGCACTCGACAGGCGGCGTTGGCGACAACGTCTCGCTGATGCTGGCGCCGATCGTGGCTGCCTGCGGCGGACGGGTGCCGATGATCTCCGGCCTAGGGCTCGGCCACACCGGCGGTACGCTCGACAAGCTCGACACGATCCCCGGCTACAACACGCGGCCCGACCTTGACGAGCTCCGGCGGGTTGTCGGCGCGGCCGGCTGCGCCATTATCGGCCAGACGGCCGACCTCGCCCCTGCCGACCGGCGCCTCTACGGCATCCGCGATATCACGGCGACGGTCGAGTCGATCGCGCTCATCACCGCCTCGATCCTTTCGAAGAAGCTCGCCGCCGGCCTGCAGGGGCTGGTCCTCGACGTGAAGGTCGGTTCCGGCGCCTTCATGGAGGAGATGGACGAGGCGCGGGCGCTCGCCCGCAGCCTGGTGTCGGTCGCCAATGGCGCGGGGCTGCACACCACCGCGCTGCTGACCGACATGCATGAACCCCTCGCCTCGGCGGCGGGGAACGCCGTGGAGGTCACGAATGCCGTCAAGTTCCTGGCCGGCGAACGGCGCGACCGCCGCCTGCTGGAGGTGACGCTGGCGCTGGCGGCGGAGATGCTGGAGATCGGCGGGCTCGCCGCGACCCGCTCAGAAGGCCGGGAAATGGCGCGCACCGCACTGGAATCGGGGCGGGCCGTGGAGACGTTCGCACAGATGATCGTGGAACTCGGCGGACCGACCGATCTCGTGGAAAGGCCCTGGCAGCATCTGCCGGAGGCGCCGATACAGCGGCCGGTGACGGCGGACGGATCGGGCCATGTCGCCGCGATCGACACCCGCAGGATCGGGCTCGCGGTGATCTCGCTCGGCGGCGGTCGCACGAGGGCGTCCGACACGATCGACCCCGCGGTCGGCTTCACGGAACTCGCCGGGATCGGCGCCGAGGTGGGCCCGGGCCGCCCGCTCGCCGTCGTCCATGCCCGCGACGAGGCGGCGGCCGAACGCGGCGCAGCGGCGCTGCGGGCCGCCTACATGATCGGCGAGGCGCCCGCACCTCGGCCCGTCGTCTACGAACGCATCACCGGCGAGGCGGGCTGAATGGCTCGGGCATTCCTGCTGGTGATGGATTCCGTCGGCATCGGCGGCGCGGCGGACGCCGAAGCGTTCGGCGATTCCGGCGCCGATACGCTCGGGCACATCGCCGCGGCCTGCGATCGCGGCGAGGCGGATGTGGAGGGCGGCCGGACGGGACCGCTGAAGATCCCGAACATGAACGCGCTCGGCCTCTGCCGGGCCGCGGAGGCCGCGACGGGAGATCATCCGGCCGGCGTACCGCGCGTCCCGTCTCCCGACGCGATCTGGGGCTATGCCTCTGAAATCTCACGCGGAAAGGACACGCAGTCGGGACACTGGGAGATTGCCGGCCTGCCGGTGCCGTTCGCCTGGCACTACTTTCCGGACACCTATCCGGCCTTTCCTGAGATCCTCACCAACGCCCTGATCCGCGAGGGCGAGCTTCCGGGATTGCTGGGGAACAGACATGCGTCCGGCACCGCGATCCTCGCAGAACTCGGCGAGGAACACATGCGCACCGGCAAGCCGATCGTCTATACGTCGGCGGATTCCGTCCTGCAGATCGCCGCGCACGAGGAGACGTTCGGGCTGGAGCGGCTCTACCGGCTCTGCGAGATCGCCCGCCGGCTGTGCGATCCGCTGCGCGTCGGGCGCGTCATCGCGCGGCCGTTCGTCGGCACCATGGCCGATGACTTCAGCAGGACCGGACACCGCCGTGACTATGCCGTCCCGCTGCCAGAACCGACCCTTCTCGATGCCGTCGCAGTGTCAGGCCACGAGGTCTTCGGCGTCGGCAAGATCGGCGACATCTTCGGCGGTCGAGGGGTGACGCAGCTGCTCAAGGCGTCCGACAACGAGAGCCAGTTCGACCGCACCCTGGAGGCCGCGGGGCGGGCCGGCGACGGCGACCTGGTGTTCACCAACTTCATCGACTTCGACCAGCTCTACGGCCATCGCCGCGACGTCGCCGGATACGCCGCATGCCTCGAGCGCTTCGACCGGCGGCTCCCCGAACTGACGGGGCTGCTCAGGAAGGGCGACCTGGTGGTGCTGACCGCCGACCACGGCAACGATCCGACCTGGACCGGCACCGACCACACCCGGGAGACCGTGCCGGTGATGGCGTTCGGACCGGGGATCGCCGGGCGCCCGATGGAGCCGCGAAACAGTTTTTCCGATATCGGCCAGTCGATCGCCGCGCATCTCGGCCTGCCGCCGCTGAAGCATGGTACAAGCTTCCTCTGAGGCAGGCGGGAGACGGCGGTGACGACATCCAACCAGCGCGGCAAGGGCATCGCCGGCGGGCTGACCAACTACGGCGACCCGGACTTCGCGCTCTACCTGCGCCGCTCCTTCGCCCGCTCGATGGGCTATTCCAACGACGCCCTGAAGCGGCCCGTGGTCGGCATCGCCCACACCCCGTCCGGCTTCAACAACTGCCACCGCGCCCTGCCCGACCTGCTCGAGGCGGTGAAGCGGGGGGTACTGATGGCCGGCGGGCTGCCGCTCGAATTCCCGACGGTCTCGCTCGGCGAGGTCTTCCTCAGCCCGACCAGCCTGAAGTTCCGCAACCTGATGGCGATGGACACCGAGGAGATGATCCGCGCCCAGCCTATGGATGCCGTGGTGCTGCTCGGCGGCTGCGACAAGACCGTGCCGGCCCAGCTGATGGGCGCGGCATCGGCGGGCAAGCCCGCGATCCAGCTGGTCGCGGGGCCGATGATGACGTCGCGCCACAACGGCGAGCGGCTCGGCGCCTGCACCGACTGCCGGCGGTTCTGGGCCCGCTACCGCGCCGGCGAGCTGGACGGCGAGCAGATCGAGGCGATCGAAGGACGGCTGGCGACGACCGCCGGGACCTGCGCGGTGATGGGCACGGCGAGCACGATGGCGCTGATAACCGAGGCGCTCGGCATGTCGCTGCCCGGCACGGCGGCCATTCCCGCCGTGCACGCCGACCGGCTGCGCGCCGGCGAGGCGACGGGCGCGGCCGCCGTGGCGCTGATCGACAACCCGATCACGCCTGACCGGATCATCACAAGGGCCGCGGTCGGCAACGCCCTGCGGGTGCTGATGGCCGTCGGCGGATCGACCAACGCGGTAATCCACCTCACCGCGATCGCCGGGCGTCTCGGCATCGACATGCCGCTGTCCTGGCTGAACGAGATCTCCGACACGACGCCGGTGCTGGTGAACCTGAAGCCGGTCGGCAGCCACTACATGGAGGACCTGTTCGCCGCCGGCGGGCTCGGCGCCGTGCTGCGCGAACTGAAGGACCTGCTCGACCTCGACTGCCTGACGGTGACCGGCGGGACGCTCGGCCAGCGGCTGGAAGGCGAGGCAGGCTACGTCGACCGCGATGTCGTCGCCGCCGCCGGTAGCCCGATCGAACCGCAGGGCGGCCTCGTCGCGCTGTTCGGGTCGCTGGCGCCGGGCGGCGCGATCCTCAAGCGCTCGGCCGCCGACCGCAGCCTGTTCGAGCGCGAGGGCCGCGCCGTGGTGTTCACCTCGCTCGACGACCTGTCCGCCCGCATCGACGATCCCGGCCTCGACGTGACCCCGGAGGATTTCCTGGTGCTGCAGAATGCCGGGCCGAAGAGCCCCTCGGGCATGCCGGAGGCGGGTTACCTGCCGATCCCCAGGAAGCTGGCCTCCGCAGGCGTCAAGGACATGGTGCGGATCTCCGATGCCCGGATGAGCGGCACGGCGTTCGGCACCGTGATCCTGCACGTGACCCCGGAAGCCCATACCGGCGGGCCGCTCGGCCTGGTGCGCGACGGCGACCGGATCCGGCTGAGCGTCAGTTCGCGGCGGCTGGACCTGCTCGTCGAGGCGGCTGAACTGGAGCGCCGCCGCGCCGATCTTGCCGCCGCACGTCCTCCCGAACCCGACCGGCGCGGTTATGATGCGCTCTATCAGCGCTCGGTCCTGCAGGCCGACGAAGGATGCGATTTCGACTTTCTGAAGGGGTAGCACAACGCCATGCGGTTCAAGAATGCAGCAGTTCTCGTCACAGGCGGCACGCGGGGCATCGGCGCCGCCTGCGTGCGCGCCTTCCTGAACGAAGGCGCCCGCGTCGCCGTCAACGGCCGCACCGACACGTCGGTCGCCGTGGCGCTGGCCGAGTACAACGGCAACGAGAACGCTGTGGCCGCGCCCGGCGACGTCTCGACGGTCGAGGGCTGCCAGGCCGCCGTCGCCGCAGCACTTGCCGCGTTCGGCCGGCTCGACGTGCTGGTCAACAATGCCGGGGTGTTCTTCCGGGGCACGATCGGCGAGACCGACGAGGTCGCCTGGGACGCGGTGATGAACGCCAACGTCAAGAGCGTCCAGTTCTGCACGCAGGCCGCCCTCCCCGCGCTGCGCGCGACGAAGGGCAACATCGTCAACATCGCCTCGGAATCCGGCATCAACGGCTATCCGGAGACGACCGCCTACTGCGCCTCGAAGGGCGCCGTCATCAGCCTGACGCGGGCAATGGCGATGGAGCTTGCCCCCGACATCCGCGTCAACGCACTGTGCCCCGGGGTGGTGGAGACCGACATGGCGCGGGCAGGCTTCGCGGTCGACGGCGACGAGGAGCAGGGCCTCGCCTACCAGCGCTCAACCTACCCGCTGCAACGCATCGGGACCGTCGAGGAGACGGCCGCCTGCGTGCTGTTCCTCGCCTCGGAGGACGCCGGCTTCGTCAACGGCGCGGCCCTGCCGATGGAAGGCGGGGCGACGGTGGGGAATTTCTGAGGATCGGGGGGCGTCGCTGTTGCCGCTCTGACCGCACGGGAGCAGTCCGGACAAGCGGGTCGACGACCTTCGGGACAAGCGCCGCCACGCGGCGGCAAACGCTATCCGGCCTTCCGATGCGCGGCCCGGCACGCTCGCGGTCGCTGCCAAACGAGTCCAGGCCAGGTTGCGCGGAGCGGGCCGGGGAAACCGGCCAGCGTCGCGCGATCAGGCAACCAGACTCATCCTGCGGGCAGGCGCCGCAGCCGCCTTCGCCGGCGCGATCCATCTCCGCCTCTCGTTGGCGTGGACCTCGAACGTCAGCGTGACCTGGCCGCTCATCCCGCCCCACAGCGCTCCCGGCAGCAGGGCGCGGCCCGTCGTCCAGCGGAACGCCGCGCCGTCCTCTCCCTCGGCCTCGTGAAAGCCGAAGGCGAGGCGCGGATCGTCGGCGCGGATGCGCCGGGCCTCGCCGGTCGCGTCGGTCACGGTCAGATGCCGGAAAACAACACCCAGGTTGCGGCGGTCGGCGCCGGCGCCGTGATGGTACGGGACCCAGGACGAGGACACGAGCCACGCGTCGCATGCGTCCGCCGGCAGGGTGACCCGGAGCTTGCCGCCGATCTCGTCGGGCAGCAGCGGCGTGCCTCCGGCTTCGACCGCGACCTCCGGCTCCGCGGCTTTCGATGCCCAGCCGATCTCCCGCGCCTGCGTCCCCAGTTGCGCCCGGACCTCCTCGACGACCCCGCCGCCCGTGACCAAGGGCAGGCAGAAAGGCAGATCAGCCGGATCGATCTCCGCGCGCTCGGATTCCGGCGCGACGTCGGCGCCGGCGAAGAAGTCGCGGTTGCCGCAGTCGAGATAGCTCTCGGCCGGCAGGCCGTTGGCGATCACCACGTCGTGGGTGTCGAGCTCGATATGGTAGTAGTCGATCGTCTCCAGCGGGATCTGTTCGATCGTCGCGCCGTTGACCAGCGATCCGATCGGGACGAGAACGTCATCCGCGGCGTCCGCCTGCTCTCCGGCGCTCACCTGCACCGCGTGCGCCGGCGACAGCCACAGCTCGCGCTCCGGCAGGCCCGGGCCGAAGGCGTCTTCTGACACCCGCACCGGCCAGGCCTGGCGGGGATTGGTGGTGGTGCTACAGTCCACCGTCCGCGCGCCGGACCAGCGGATGGCGCGCTCTTCGCCGGAGGCGGTGACCACCGTGTCGCCCTCGGCCAGCGTCTCGACCGGCAGGTCCCCGTCAGGCGTGCGGATCAGCGTGCCGGCGGCGAAGCAGACGGCGTAGGTGGCGTCGGTGTCGAGCGTGTAGTAGGTGAGGCTCGGAATGTCGGTGTCGGAAAAACCAATTAGTATGCCAGCAGAATCTTCGAAGAAGGCGATCTCGTGGCCGTCCGCCGTGGCAACGCCAACGAAAGTCATATCCCCATAGCTTGCCCCCGAGACGTCATCGTCTGAAATATCCCCGAATACTGTCAGGTCATCATCCGGGCCATTGGAGATATCGGCAATCGTTTCGTTTTGCGTGCCATAAACATTAATCAACACTCCATCAATTGGATAGAACGCATATGCAAACGTTTTCTCTCCCATGGAGCTGCCCCCAAACGGTATGTGAAACAAGTCGGCTTCTTGCCGCCGTGCAGAGCTATCGAAATCGGCTCCGGTGCCCGTCAAATGACTGCGTCGGCCCTTCGGGACGCGGGACGCGGCGCGAACCGGCAACGATGCCGGAAGCGAAGGCTCTTTTATTCCCTAGCGTCAATTTCGAGTGTGACGCCCAACAAGTCAAGGTTGCGTCGGGGAACTTGCCGACCGTCTGTGCACGGGCAGGCCCGCGGCTGTCGCGGCTGCGGGGATGATTTCTGACGACTGCGCATGGCGATGAGCCTGCCGCGCAGACTGCCTCTTCCGACGACGGGACTACGCAGGTCGACGGGGCGCGCCGGGCGAGGCCCTCAGGCGGCTTTGGGCGGGCAGTGGCGGGGCGTGCTGGGGGCCGCATTCTCCGGAGAGACCCACATCCGCACGTCTGCCGCATGGACCGCCAGCGTCAGCGTGACCTGGCCGGTCATGCCGGCCCACAGCGAGCCGGGCAGCAGGGCGCGGCCCGTCGTCCAGCGGAGAGCGTCGCGGCCGTCTCCCTCGGGAGCGTGGAAGCCGAAGGTCAGGCGCGGGTCGTCGGCGCGGATGCGGCGAGCCTCGCCCGTCACGTCGGTCAGGGTGAGGTGCCGGACGGCAACGCCGAGGTTGCGGCGGTCGTCGCCGGCGCGATGTTGATACGGCAACTGTGTTTTTCAGGCATGGAAGGGTACCTCGTCGCGGAGGATGGCGTTTGCGGTGAGGAGGATCTTTCTTG